>NZ_JBAKHU010000107.1:0-13498 GCF_036906895.1 Micromonospora sp. CPCC 206060 | reverse complement strand
CGCCCATGATCCCTCATCCCGGACAGCGCTCCTGGTAGTCAGAGGCTTACCCGGAATGGCTCACTGGGTGCCGATGCCGACCGCCGCCGCCCCAGGAAGACCAGCCCCACCTGGGAGGCGATGTAGGGGTAGAGAACGAACTCGCCGGAGGCCAGGCCGACACCGGCCGCGATCACCCCCGGCCCGATGATCCGCCACGCGGAACGTGGCGGCGGCGGCATCTCCCGTACGGTGACCGGGGGCAGGTGCCGGGCGGGGAACCGGTCGGCGGTGGACGTCATCGCAACCTCCAGGGGGCTGCTCCCTCTGCCGTACCCGACATCGACCGGCACCGAAACCTCCGGAACCGGGCATCGGCCCTTCACCCCGGACCGGCCCTGGCCCGGGGCCGGTCTGCCACCATGTCCCGGTGACCGACGACGAACACGTGACCGGGGCCGGCCCCGACGAGCCGACCGTACGGGCGGGTGGCCCGGACGACGCGGACCACATCCTGCGGCTGCTCGACGACGCCACCGCCTGGCTGGTCGCCCGGGGTCGGACCGGTCAGTGGGGTACCGAACCGGCCTCCGCCGACCCACGCCGCATCGCCCAGGCCCAGGAGTGGGCGGGCAGCGGCGGGCTGTACCTGGCCGTGCTCGCCGACCGGCCGGTCGGCGCCCTGGTCGTCGGCGCGGCCCCGGAGGAGGTGCCGCCGGCCAACGAGCCGGAACGGTACGTCAGACTGCTGGTCACCGACCGGGCGTACGCCGGCCGGGACATCGGCGGCCGGCTGCTGGCGTACGCGGCCGGACTGACCCGGGCGGCCGGGGTCGGGCTGCTCCGGGTGGACTGCTACGCGGGCGACGACGGGGCACTGGTCCGCTGGTACGAGCGGTGCGGCTTCACCGCCACCGAGCGGTTCACCGTCGCCCGGCCCGGCCGGCCACCGTGGCCGGGTCAGGTGCTGGCCCGCCGGCTGCCCTGACCGACGCCAGGCAGCCGATCCGCCCGCCGAGCGGTCAGCCGATCTCCTCGTCGAGGTAGCACCAGCGCCAGGACTCGCCGGGCTGCACCGAGCGGATCACCGGATGACCGGTCTGCGCGAAGTGGGCGGAGGCGTGCTGGTGCGGCGACGAGTCGCAGCAGCCGACCTGCCCGCAGGTGAGACAGGACCGCAGGTGCACCCAGTCTTCGGAGCCCATCGCCCGGCATTGCGGGCAGTACCCGGTGACCTCCGGCGGCGCCGTACCCGCCCCGGTCAGATGCTCGCAGCTCACGTCTCGTCCTCCCGTCGCAGCAGGGACTCCTCCAGGTCCAGGTCCCGGTAGGCCCGTACCAGTGTCTCCTCCGGGATCCGGCCGGCGTCCCGGGCCGCCCGGAACACCTCCCGCTCCGCGTCGATCATCTCCTGCCGCAGCCGGGCGTACGCCTGGGAGGGGGTTTCCCGCTCCTCGCCGCCCAACCGTTCCCACGCCGTGTTGGTCCGGTACTCGCCCAACCGGCGCAGCCGCTCGACCACGGCCGCCGGGGCGCCTGCGGCGATCTCGTCGAGCCGGTCCCGGGCGGCCCGGCTGGCCTGCTGCTGCACCGCCGCCGCGGAGAGCGCGTCCTGCACCGCGTCGTCCGGGGGCAGTTTCAACCGCCGGGCCACCACCGGCAGGGTGGCGCCCTGGCCGACCAGGGTCGCCACGATCACCGCGAACGCGAGCCAGATGAACAGCTCCCTCGGGTACGGCTCGCCGCCGGCCAGGGTGAGCGGCAGGGCGAGCGCACCGGCCAGGGTGACCACCCCGCGCATCCCGGCCCAGCCGATGACCAGCGGGAAGCGCGGGGACGGCGCGGGATCGCGACGGCGTACCCGGGGCACCAGGCGGGCCAGGTAGGTGGCGGGGAAGAGCCAGACGAACCGGGTCAGGAGGACGGTCACCAGCACGGCGGCGGTCACTGCGGCCAGCGTGCCGGCCGGGGTGTCCAGGTTGACCAGCACGTCCCGGAGCTGGAGCCCGACCAGCAGGAAGACCAGCCCTTCCAGCAGGAACCGGACCAGCCGCCAGAACGCGCCGATCTGCAACCGGGAGGCGGCCGACATCAGCTTCGGCAACCGGTGTCCGAGCGCCAGGCCGGTGACCACCACGGCGACCACCCCGGAGGCGTGGATCTCCTCGGCGACGAACACCACCGCGAACGGGATGATCAGCGACAGGGCGTTGTCCAGCAGCGGATCGCTGACCCGCTGGTGCAGGAAGCCGAAGACCAGCGCGCCCAGTGCCCCGATCACGATGCCGCCACCGGTCGCCACGAGCACCTCGCGGGCGACCTCGCCGACCCCGACCGCCGAGCCGATGGTGGCCAGGGTCGCCACCCGCAGCAGTACCAGCGCGGTAGCGTCGTTGACCAGGCTCTCCCCCTCCAGGATGGTCACCACCCGACGGGGCAGTCCGACCCGCCGGGCCACCGCGGTGGCCGCGACCGCGTCCGGTGGGGCGACGACCGCGCCCAGCGCCAGGCAGACCGCGAACGGCACCCCGGGGAGCAACGCGTGCACGACGACACCGACCACGAACGCGGTGAAGAGCACCAGGCCCACGGCGAGCAGCAGGATCGGCCGCAGGTTGTAGCGGAAGGCCGGGACCGAGGTCTCCAGCGCCGCCACGTAGAGCAGCGGCGGCAGGATGCCCACCAGCACCAGTTCCGGATCCAGCCGGAACTGCGGGAAGCCCGGCACGAACGACAGCGCCAAACCCAGCACGACCAGCAGGATCGGGGCGAGTAGACCGAGACGGCGGGCGAGCGCCGCGCCGAGAGTCGCGATGGCGAGGAAGAGAACGACCTCGAACAGTGCCTCCATGCGCCGAGCCTAGGCGCCGCGGCCGTCCGGTCCGATCACCTGGTGGAACGCAGTTTCGGCAGCACCTGCGAGCCGAACGCGTCGATGAAGGCGTGCTGCTCCCGGCCGACGTGGTGCAGGTAGATCTGGTCGAAGCCGAGTTCCAGGTAGTCCTGGAGCCACCCGACGTGCCGGCCCAGGTCGGCGGAGACGTTGACCACCCGGGTGACCTGCTCCATCGGCACCTGCTCGGAGACCGCGTCGAAGTGGTCGGTCATCTCCAGGTCCCAGCAGACCGGCGGCGCGAAGACGTTGCTGCGCCACTGGTCGTACGCGATCCGGGCCGCCTCGGCCTCGTCGGGCGCCCAGCTGACGTGCACCTGGAGGTGCAGCGGCCCCCACCCACCGGCGTCCCGGTACGCGTCGATCATCCGGCGCAGGTGGTCGACCGGCGCGTTCACGGTGATGAGTCCGTCGGCCCACTCGGCGCACCAGCGTGCCGTGGGTACGCTCACCGCCGCGCCGATCAGCGCCGGTGGCTGCTCGGGGCGGGTCCAGAGCCGGGCCCGGTCGACGGTGACCAGCCCGTCGTGGCTGACCTCCGCACCGGTGAGCAGGGCCCGGATCACGTCGACGCACTCCCGCAGCCGGGCGGTGCGGACGTCCTTGCGGGGCCAGCGGTCGCCGGTGATGTGCTCGTTGCTCGCCTCGCCGGTACCGAGGGCCGCCCAGAAGCGGCCGGGATACATCGCGCCGATGGTGCCGATCGCCTGGGCGATGATCGCCGGGTGGTACCGCTGTCCGGGTGCGTTCACCACCCCGAAGGGCAGGGACGTCGCCTGGAGCGCCGCGCCGAGCCAGGACCAGGCGAAGCCGGACTGGCCCTGCCGGGCGCTCCACGGGGAGAAGTGGTCCGAGGACATGGCCGCGTCGAAGCCGGCGGCCTCGGCGTGGATCGTCGCCTCCAGCAGCGCGGAAGGATGGACCTGCTCGTGGGAGTTGTGGAAGCCGAACACCGTCATGGTGTCCCTACCTACCCGGGGCAGCAGTCCGGCACGCCCGGTGTCAGGAGTGTCAGGAGTGTCAGGAGTGTCAGGAGTGTCAGGAGTGTTAAAAAGGGGCCCTTCCTCTACCGAATGCGATAAGCGGGGGCCCTTCCTTACACCTCATTCGGCGTGGGCGCCGGCTCCGGCGCCGGCCGGGGCGCCGCCCTCGCCCACCCAGACCGTCTTGATGTTGCAGAACTCCCGCATGCCGAGGGCGGAGAGTTCCCGGCCGTACCCGGAGTTGCGTACCCCGCCGAACGGCAGTTGCGGGTACGACGTGGTCATGCCGTTGATGAAGACGCTGCCGGCGTCCAGGTCGGTGGCGAAGCGCTCCTGTTCGGCCGGGTCCCGGGTCCAGGCGTTGGCGCCGAGGCCGAAGCTGGTGCCGTTGGCCAACTCGACCGCCTCGTCGTACGACGACACCCGGTAGAGCCCGGCGACCGGGCCGAACACCTCCTCGGACCACATCCGCATCGCCGGGGTCAGGTCGGTGACCACGGTCGGTGGGTACCACCAGCCGGCCCGGTCGGGGCGTGCGCCGCCGACCAGCACCCGGGCGCCCTGGCCGACCGCGTCGCGGACCTGCCCGTCGACGTCGTCGCGGCCCCGCTCGGTGGCGAGCGGACCGACGTCGGTACCGGCGTCCGTCGGGTCCCCGACCTGCAGCGCGGCCATCCGGACGGTGAACGCCTCGGCGAACGCGTCGAAGACATCGGTGTGCACGATGAACCGTTTCGCGGCGATGCAGGACTGGCCGTTGTTCTGGCAGCGGGCGGTGGTGGCGACCTCGGCGGCGGCGGCCACGTCGGCGGAGGGCATCACCACGAACGGGTCACTGCCGCCGAGTTCCAGCACGGTTTTCTTCAGATACCGGCCGGCCGCCGCCGCGATGGACCGGCCGGCGCCCTCGCTGCCGGTCAGGGTGGCGGCGCGGACCCGGGGGTCGGCGAGGATGCGCTCGACGGCGTCCGAGTCGACCAGCAGGGTCTGGAAGGCCCCGGCCGGGAAGCCCGCCCGGTGGAACAGTTCGGCCAGCCACAGCGCGGTCTGCGGCACGTTGGAGGCGTGCTTGAGCAGACCGGTGTTGCCGGCCATCAGCGCCGGGGCGGCGAACCGGACCACCTGCCAGAGCGGAAAGTTCCACGGCATGACCGCGAGTACCGGCCCGATCGGCTGGTAGCGGACGAACGCCTGCCGGGCCCCGACCGCCGCCGCGTCGGCGGGCGTGTCGGCGAGGAAGTCCGCCGCGTTGGCGGCGTAGTACCGGCAGGCGGTGGCGCACTTGGCCGCCTCCGCCTTCGCCGCCGCGAGGGTCTTGCCCATCTCGGTGGTCATCAACCGGCCGATCTGCTCGGTCTCGGCGTCGAGCAGGTCGGCGGCGGCGGTCAGCCACGCCCCGCGCTGCGCCACCGTGGTGTCCCACAGGGCCCGGTACGCCTCGTCGGCCCGGCCGATTGCCGCGTCGACCTCGCCGTCGGGGGTCGGGTCGAAGGTCTTCAGCACCTCACCGGTGGCCGGGTTGACGGTGGCGATCGGCATGTCGTACTCCTGTCACTCGAAGAGCGAGTGCCGGCTGCCCGGCGGTTCCTCGCGGCGCCGGGCCGCCCGTCGACGCTGGATGACCACCAGGTCGACCACGGCGGTCAACGCCACGACGGCGAAGAGCACCGCGAGCCAGACCAGGTCGGCGCGGGCCGCGAGCACCGCCATGATGGTGAAGAAGACCAGCCCGAAGCTTGCCAGCGCCAGGCGCAGGTTGAGCGCGCTGTAGGCGTGCCCCACGGTGCCCCGCCGGCCCGACGGTTGCGATCTCGCCATCTCCGTCAGCTACCCCGACAGCCCCCGCCCTAACGTAAGGAAGGGCCCCCGCTTAACGCATTCGGTAGAGGAAGGGCCCCTTCTTAACACCCGTACCCGGGTGAGCCGCCCGGCCCGTGGGGTATACCCGCCGCATGGGCGACCTGGACTCGCGACGTGGGCGGCCTGGATGAGCGACGTGGGCGGCCTGGATGCGCGGCGTAGGCGGCCTGGATGCGCGGCGTAGGCGGCCTGGATGCGCGGCGTAGGCGGCCTGGACTCGCGGCGTAGGCGGCCTGGATGCGCGGCGTAGGCGGCGTTACACCGGGGTACCGGCCACCCGCCCGGCCGGTGGCGGCAGCGGAGGATGGTGGGCATGACCACGACCGAAGCGGTACCGGTGACGGTCGCGATCACCCGACGTGCCGACCCGTCCCGGTCCCGCGAGATGGTGGCCTGGATGCGGGCGGGTACCGGGCTGGCCGAGGACTTCCCCGGGTTCCTCGGTGCCGGCTGGGTACGCACCGGTCCCGGCTCGCCGGACTGGCACATGCTCTACCGCTTCGCGGACACCGAGACGCTGCGCCGGTGGGAGGAGTCCCCGCAGCGACGCTGGTGGCTGACCTCGGCGCAGGGCATCGTGGAGCACACCCGCACCGAGCGGCGTACCGGCATCGAGGGCTGGTTCGACCCGCCGCTGGAGCAGAGCGTGGAGCACCTGCCCCCGCCGGGGCCGCCACGCTGGAAGCAGGCGGTCACCATCTGGCTCGCGTTCTTCCCGCTGAGCCTGACCGCCACCCTGATCACCGGCCAGTTGATCGCTGATGTACCGGTGGCGGTCCGTACCCTGATCATGACGCTTTGCCTGACCCCGCTGATGACCTACCTGGTACTCCCCCGGATCACCCGGGCGCTCGGCTGGTGGTTGCAGGGCCGGCCCGCCCCGTGGCGGGCGGCCCGCCGCCGCAGGCTTTGACCGGCAGAGCCGCGCCCGGGCTGAGCGGAACGGGCAGGCTGCCGCATACCGGACGGTCACCGGTGTTCCGGTAACCCGTTCGGGCGCGTAGAGTTACGGCGCTGTCGCCGTGCGATGCTGAACGGGGGAGTCGATGCCCCGCCGCTGGACCACCCACCCGGCGTCCCGCCGCTGGACCACCGCGCTGCTCTGCCTCGCCGCCCTGGTGGCCCTGGCCTGCGAGGGCGGCGGCGGTGGCGGTCCGACACCCCAGCCGTCCAGCTCGCCCCGGGCCGGCCTACCGGATTCGATGGCCGCCCTCGGCGACTCGATCACCACCGGCTTCGGTTCCTGTCTGGTGCTCGCCTCGTGCCAGCGCAACTCCTGGTCCACCGGGGACGGGCGCCGGGTGGAGAGCATCTACCGCCGGTTGCTCGCCGAGAATCCCACCATCAAGGGCGAGGCCCGCAACCTGGCCGCGCCGGGGGCCCGCGCGGCGTCACTGCCGGCGCAGGCCACCGAGGCGGTACGCGTCGACGTCGACTACCTGACCGTCCTGATCGGCGCGAACGACGCCTGCCGGGGCGGCATCGACGCGATGACGCCGGTCGACGCGTTCCGCGCCGACCTGGACCGGGCACTGGCGATCGTGAAGGAGAAGCGGCCGAAGGCCCGGATCCTGGTGCTGAGCATCCCGGATCTGCACCGGCTCTGGGAGGTGGGGCACACCGACGAGCGGGCGGTACGCGCCTGGCGGCGGGGCATCTGCCCGGCCCTGCTGGCGAACGCCACCTCGGACGCTCCGGCCGACGTGGCCCGCCGGGCCGCCTTCGCCGAGCGGATCGACGCGTACAACGACCAACTCCGGGCGGCGTGCCGGCGGTACGGCTCCCGGTGCCGGTACGACGGCGGGGCCATCCACCGGGTGCGTTTCTCGCTGGACATGGTCAACTCGCTGGACTACTTCCACCCCGACGTCGACGGGCAGGGCCGGCTCGCCGAGGTGGCCTGGGGAGCCAGCGGCCTCGCCGGCACGGGCCGCCGGTGAGCCCACGGGCCGGCGGGCGATCGGACGCGGGACCCACCCGGTCGGCCGGAATGACCGGGCACCATCGGGTCGGCCGGAATGACCGGGCACCATCGGGTCGGCGCCCACCGGTCGGCCGGGCGGCCGACCGGTAATCCGTCAGGACCGGTCCGCGCGAGAGGTGATCCGTCGGGACCGGTGATCCGTCAGGGCTGACGCTGCGCTGGCGGGCCGCCCAGCGCCCGCTGGCCGTAGAGCGCCTGGCTGCGCCGGGCGAGGTCCTTGGTGGCCGACGAGTTGGCCCAGGTGCCGAGGATGATCGCGGCGCCCGGAACGATCTTGGCGAACACCCGCTTCGCCGCCCGTACCCCGGCCATCTGGGCGAGCTTGATGCTCAGCTTCAGCATCGCCCGGGCGAGCGGGGTGTTGGTGCCCCGGAAGAGGGCACCGGCCCGCTCCCGTCCGGCCGCCACACCGAGGGCCAGCCGCGCGGTCTCGGCGACCTTGTGCACCTTCTGCAGCACCAGCAGGTCGGTGGCCCGGTCCGGGTGCTCCGGGTCGACGCCGTACGCGGCGGCGATGTGCAGCACCATCCGGGCCTGGGTCCAGGCGAGCACCCCGATGTCGAGTACCGCGCCGGGCAGGCCGGCCGCACCGGAGACCGCACCGGACAGGCGGGCCCGGTTGACGAACTTGCGGATGGCGAACTCGGCGAGCCCGTGCGGCGGGAGATGCGGCTGTTCGGCGCGGCTCCGTCGGGCCCACTCGGCCGCTTCGGGTCCCAGCCGCCGGACCGCCTCCAGGGCGAGGTGCTCCGGCGCGTACTGCGGGTCGTCCCGCATCCGGTCCCAGAGTCCGGCCGGGGGTGCGGCCACGGCCTCGTCGGCCGGGTCCGGGGTGGTCGTGGGCTGGCGGGGGGTCGGCACGGTGCTCTCCCCGGGGGCGGTGGCAGGGTCGGTCAAGAGTTCGCTCCCGTGGTCGGGTCTGGTGGGCGGGTGCCGGGGTCAGCGGCGGCGGGACAGGCGGCTGAGCACGCCCCGGAGCTTCTGCTGGGTGGACGGCTTGGCCAGTTCGCGGCGGCCCCGCTCGACCAACTGCCGGCCCTGCGGCGACCGCAGGAAGGTGCTGATCCGCTGCGCCAGTGTCGGCATCGAACTCTCCTCACGTCGGGTATGCCAAGACTTGTACCCGGTCGGGTCAAGCGCCACACCCGTACCCTCCACAGTGGCAGGGCGTTGACCTGGGCCGGACGGGCGAGGCCGGACCATCGGGTAAGCCAATGGTGCCGACCGTCGGGCGGGCCGGCAAACCGGCAACGAACCAATAACCGGGCGAAACAATGATGTAACGCCCGGATCGGCGGCAGGGTTGGGACGGCCCGGGCCGGCCCACCGAAGCCGGCTGGAATGCAGCAGGATGGCGGATGGTTCCCCCTACGGCGGCCCATCACCCGGCCGCCCGTACGCAGACCCCTGAGGAGGTCCGGACCGGTGCTCGATCCACACGGGCTCTACCAGCTCACCGACGACCTGCCCGACCTGGGCCAGCCGGTGCTGATCCAGGCGCTGACCGGCTTCGTCGACGCCGGCAACGCCACCCGTCTCGCCCGGGAGCACCTGCTCACGAACCTCACCGCCCAGCCGGTGGTCACCTTCGACATCGACCAGCTACTCGACTACCGCTCGCGCCGCCCCCCGATGATCTTCGTGGCCGACCACTGGGAGGAGTACGAGCGGCCCGAGCTGCGCATCGACCTGCTGCACGACGACGCCGGCACACCGTTCCTGCTGCTCACCGGCCCCGAGCCGGACCTGCAGTGGGAGCGGTTCGTGTCCGCCGTGTCGGCGCTGACCGAGCGGCTCGGGGTACGGCTGACCGTGGGGCTGAACGCCATCCCGATGGCCGTACCACACACCCGGCCGACCGGGGTGACCGCGCACGCCACCCGAACCGAGCTGATCAGCGGGTACGAGCCGTGGTTGCAGCGGGTCCAGGTCCCCGGCAGCGCCGGTCACCTGCTGGAGTACCGGCTCGGTGAGCAGGGCCGGGACGCGCTCGGTTTCGCGGTGCACGTACCCCACTACGTGGCCCAGACCGAGTACCCGGCCGCCGCCGAGACCCTGCTGGCGTCGGTGTCCCGCAGCACCGGCCTGCTACTGCCCAGCGACGGGCTGCGCGTCGCCGCCGAAGTGGTCCGGGTGGACATCGACCGCCAGGTGGCCCAGACCGACGACGCCTCCGCGCTGGTCCGGGCGCTGGAGGAGCAGTACGACGCGTTCGCCCGGGGCCGGGGCGAACGGAACCTGCTGTCCGACGGGGCCGGCCCGCTGCCGACCGCCGACGAACTCGGTGCGGAGCTGGAACGGTTCCTCGCCGAACAGCAACGACCCGGTGGCGACAACCCCGGCGCCTGACGGTGACGTAGCCGCCCGGGGCGGGAGCCGGTATCCGACCGGCGACACCTCGGGCGGCTGACCGGCGGGCCGGTACGGGATGCGGCAGGCTTGGGGCATGCGTCTGGCGACCTGGAACGTCAACTCGGTGAAGGCCCGGCTCCCCCGTCTGCTGGACTGGCTCGCGACCACGGCACCCGACGTGGTCTGCCTCCAGGAGACGAAATGCCCGGACGGCGCGTTCCCGGCCGACGAGGTCGGCGCGCTGGGCTACACCGTGGCCAGCCACAGCGACGGTCGCTGGAACGGGGTGGCGGTGCTGTCCCGGGTCGGGCTGACCGACGTGGTGGTCGGTTTCCCGGATGAGCCGGGGTTCCCCGAGCCGGAGGCGCGGGCCATCTCGGCGACCTGCGCCGGGCTGCGGGTCTGGTCGGTGTACGTGCCGAACGGTCGGACCCCGGATGATCCGCACTACGCCTACAAGCTGGCCTGGCTCGCCGCGCTGCGCGACGCACTGGCCGGGGAGCTGCGTGCCGGTCTGCCGCTGGTGGTCTGCGGTGACTTCAACGTGGCACCCACCGACGCCGACGTCTGGGATCCGGCGCTCTTCGCGACCTCGACGCACGTCACGCCGGCCGAACGGCGGGCCTTGGCGGAGCTGCGCGACCTCGGCCTGACCGACGTGGTACCCACCCCGATGAAGGGTCCGCACCCGTTCACCTACTGGGACTACCGCGCCGGGATGTTCCACCAGAACAAGGGCATGCGCATCGATCTGGTCTACGCCACCGAGGCGTTCGCCGGCACGGTGCGCTCGGCCTACGTCGACCGGGAGGCCCGCAAGGGCAAGGGACCGTCCGACCACGCGCCGATCGTGGTCGACGCCGAGCCGGTACCGACCGTCGAAGGGCTGTGACGCCTATGGTGGAGCCATGGCAGTCGTGAAGATCAACGCGATCGAGATCCCGCCGGGTGCCGGGGCGGAGCTGGAGCAACGGTTCGCCGCGCGGGCCGAGGCGGTACGCAACTCCCCCGGTTTCCTCGGTTTCGAGCTGCTCCGGCCGGTGGCCGGGGAGAGCCGCTACTTCGTCTACACCCGTTGGGAGAGTGAGGAGGCGTTCCAGGCATGGGCGGCCGGGCCGGCCCGGAGTGCGCACGCCAGCACCGAGGGCGAGGCACCGCGCAAGCCGGTGGCCACCGGCGCCACGCTGCTGGAGTTCGAGGTGGCCCAGGAGGTCACCGCCGACCGGTGACCCCGCCCCGCCGCCCGGAGCGGGGGCCGCTCACCCGCCCGGACCGGGGGCCGTTCACCGGGCTGGGCCGGGCCGCCGGATGACCGACGCGTCACGGGTCCCGGGCCTCGACCAGGGATGCGAAGACGACCACGTTGTCGGCGTACCCGATGCTGCCGCCGACCCACCGGCCACCGCAGGTGATCAGGCGCAGGCCGGGTCGCCGGTAGTCCCCGTAGACCCGGTCGGCCGGGAGTTGCTGCTTGTCGAAGCGTTCCACCGAGTCGACCCGGAAGACCACCACCGACCGGTCCGCCCGGGTCACCTCGATCCGGGCGCCCGGGCGTAGCCGGTTGAGGTCGTAGAAGACCGAGGGACCGTCCCGGGTGTCCGAGTGGCCCACGATGATCGCCGGACCGTCCTGGCCGGGGGTCGGGCCCCGGTCGTACCAGCCGGTCTCCCGGTGCCGTTCCAGGGTCGGTACCGCGATCGAGCCGTCCGGCGCCAGGCCGACCCGGTGCACCGGTGCGGTCACCCCGATCGCGTCGATGTGCAGACTCACCGGTTGGTGCGGTCCGCGCTCCGTGGCCCCACCGGCGTCCCGACCGGCGGCGAGCCAGTCCCACGGCCCGCTGGCCACCCGGCCGAGCCCCGCACCGGTGGCGAAGATCCCGGCCAGGACCAGCAGTACCGCGACCGGTGCCGGCCAGGTACGCTCCCGGCCCCCGGCACGGCGGACGTCCGGCGCGGTCGGCGGCGGACCCGCGACCATCGGCGTGCCCTCAGCGCGCGCCCACGGCGCGACGGTTGCGGAACGCGGATCCGGCCAGTACCGCTCCGGCCACGACAGCGGCGAGCCCGCCGGTGAGCAGCCAGTTGCCGGGTACGGCGCCGCCGGCTCCACCGCCGAAGCCGGTGGCCGGTCCGTGCTTGGGGTGCCCGGGCGACAGAACGTGCAGGCTGGTCGACGCGGTACGACGGTCCGGACAGCTCAACTTGACCCGGTAGTCACCCGGCCGGGTGTGCTTCGGCACCACGACGGAGGCGGTGAGCAGTCCGTCGTGCGGGTCCAGGGTGACCGTGCCGAAGGCGGGCGACTCGACCTTGGCCGGGGACCAGTTGTCCCGGCAGCTCGCCGTGATCTTGATGTTCTCCCCGGCCTGCACGGTGGACGGGGTGACGTGGACGAACACCTCCCCCGCCCAGGCCGGCGCCGCCCCCACCAGCGTGGCCAGGGCGGCGAACACGGTCAACGCCACACCTGCCGTGACCCGGTACCGAATCCACCCCATGGCCCCTCCCGGCACCGTCGGGCAGTACCGGGCAGCGAGCCACCTGGCCTGCCGTACGGGATGGGTGGCGCCCATCCCCCTGACCCACATCACACGTCGTCTCGTCCGGCCGTCGCGTAGGCTCGTCTCCCTGTGACCTCCGACCAGCATGTCGCCACCCGGGCGCCGGCCCGGATCCGCACGTTCCACCCCCGGCGCGGCCGGCTCGGCGAGCGCCACCTGGACGCGCTCGACCGGCTCTGGCCCGCCCTCGGAGTGGTCGTCCCGGAAGCCGCCGGCCCGGACACCCCGCCGCTCGACCTGGCCGCGCTCTTCGGCCGGCGGGCGCCGGTGGTCCTGGAGATCGGTTCCGGGATGGGCGACGCGACCGTGGCGATGGCCGCCGCCGACCCGAACCGAGATTATCTCGCGGTCGAGGTGCACACCCCGGGAATCGCCAACCTGCTGTCCCTGGTGGAGCGGCACGGGCTGGGCAACGTCCGGATCGCCCGGGGCGACGCGCTCGACCTGGTCCGGTACCTGCTGCCGGCCGGGTCGCTGGACCGGGTGCACGTGTTCTTCCCCGACCCGTGGCCCAAGGCGCGCCACCACAAGCGCCGGCTGATCCAGCCCGCGCACGTCGCGCTGCTGCGCTCCCGGCTGGTCCCGGGCGGCATCCTGCACTGCGCGACGGACTGGGCCGAGTACGCCTCGGCGATGCTCGACACGCTGACCACCGACCCGGAACTGGTCAACACCGTCGACGGGTACGCGCCCCGGCCGGCCCACCGCCCGGTGACCAAGTTCGAGCGGCGGGCACTGCTCGCCGGCCGCCCCGTCTTCGACCTGATGTTCGTAAGGAAGGGCCCCCTATTAACGCTTTCGGTAGAGGAAGGGCCCCCGCTTACAGACCTTGAATGGTCAGGTTGTCTCGGGTTCGAGGGTCAGTCCGGTGTGTGCGAGGAAGC
>NZ_JBAKHU010000106.1:0-13553 GCF_036906895.1 Micromonospora sp. CPCC 206060 | reverse complement strand
ACTCACCCCATATCGAAATGATCAACCGGTGATCGCCGCCAACCGCGTCGGTGGATCGAGGCTCAGTGAAGTGATCTCAACAAGGGTCCGATCCCGATTCGGGATGACACGGGCATCGCGTCCATAGCGGACGGTGCGTAAACGGAACGTGGGGCCCTCGGTAGACAGGTTCTTGCGACGGAATCTGATCTACCAGGAAGGACCCCACGTGACTGCCTATCGTGCCATCCTCGACGTCCCCAGGGAACTCGTGCAGCACGTGGCGCGGCTGCTACGCGCCGAGCGTCGCGCGGTCGGCACCCGACCGGGTACCCGCGCTCTGACCTGCTTCTACCAGGCACTGCTCGTCCTGGTGTGGTTCCGCAAGGGCGAAGACAAGACCACCCTCGCCGCCGGGTTCGGAGTATCACGCGCCACCGCCTACCGGTACGTCGCCGAGGCCGTACGCGTCCTGGCGGCGCAGACACCCACCCTGCGCGACGCCCTGCGACGGGTCGCCGCCGACGGCTGGTCGCACGTCATCCTCGACGGCAAGCTGTTCCACACCGACCGGCTCGCCGAAACCACCACCAGCGTCAAAGGCGACACGATCGATGCCTGGTACTCCGGGAAACACCGCGACTTCGGCGCGAACATCCAGGCGGTGACACGCCCGGACGGACTACCGATCTGGACCTCCGACGCGATGCCCGGACACCTGCACGACCTGACCTGCGCCCAGCGGTCGGACATCACCGGCGCCCTGTACTGGGCGGCCTCCGAGCTACATCTGCCGACCCTGGCCGACTCCGGCTACGAAGGCGCTGGACAGGGCATCCACACCCCGCACAAGCAACCCGCCGACGGCCGCCGCCTCGCCCCGGACAACCGGGCCTACAACGCCATGCTTCGATCAATGCGCTGCCTCGGAGAACGCGGCTTCGCGATCCTCACCGGCCGATGGCGAACGCTACGACACACCACAGCCAGCCCTCGCAGCATCGGCGACATCGTCCGCGCCGCCCTCCACCTCACCCACTTCGAATACCGATACCTACCCGATTCTTGCTGAGATCACGTCAGTACGGTGTTGAAGAACGACCTCGACCAGATCGACGATCTCGTCGACTACTTCGACATGGCGCTCAACGAGGAATGCAGCCGGTACGACGAGTGCGGCGAATACCGGCCGTTCATCGCTGCGGGCAAGCCGGTCCTCCACGCGGAATACGGCTCCTCGACCGCCTTCTGCCGGGCTGACAACGCGGCCAACATCAATGGCGTGCTCTTCTCACTCGATCTGGACGACTCCGTCTATCGCCCGTGCCGCTGAATCGCGTCATCGGAGCGCCGGAGGTCCATCGAGATCCGCGGACGCTTTGCCGTCCCGCCGTTACCCGGTCCCGCCGCGATCGCCCGCCGCGATCGCCCGCCGCGATCGCCCGCCGCGATCGCCCGCCGCGATCGCCCGCCGCGGTAACGGTACGTGAACGGTACGTGGTCGCCCGGGAGATGCCGAACCCCGCGCCGAGCAGGGTCACGTCCTCGGCCTCACGGAACCAGCCCAGCACCAGCAGCGTCCGGGTAGAAGCAGGTCAACCCGCGGGTGCCGCGCGGTGTCCACTTGGCTCGACGTGCCGCGGCAAGCGGCCGGCCGAGGTACCGCAGAGGTTCCCTCGGGACGTCGACCATGGCACGATGTGTCATCACGTGGGGTCCCCACCGTGTGGGTGAACTTGTGGTGATAACCACCTAACGAGGGCCCACCTCCACCTCCACCTCCACCTCCACCTCCAGCGCTGTCGGTGTGAATGCCTTGATCCGTGTCGCACCAATCACACATTCGGGTCGCCGAGATCAGCTCAGGTGCAGTTGATCCAGCTCGTCCAACCTCCACGATCCCCAGTTTCGCCGAATACCTACCCCAGGGAGGACGTCATTTTCCGGGTCGTCGAAGTCATGCGCAAAGTCAGCAGCCGCATCATCGGTTTTGGGCGGCCCCCAACTGGGCCGCCCCGCTCGCTGACCCGATTATTGGAGGTGGAGCTACCGCCGTCCGTACCGCCGATCCGGCGGATTCTCAAGAACCCCCGCGTCATGCCCTACCACCGCCTGATCGTGCTAGTCGTGGTGGCCAACGTGGCGGTGGGCTGGCGCGCCGTGGCATCGGGCGGCTGGTGGGCCGGCCAGGCTACGGCCCTGACATCGATAGAAACTGTTGCTTTGGTGAACGTGACGCTGGCCGTCGTCGTCCGCCAGCAGTGGATCATCAATGCGCTGTTCTGGCTGGCCACCCGCGCACCCACGAGCTGGCCGTTGCCGGTCCGGTGGGCGCTGGCAAAGATCTATCACCTTGGCGGACTGCACGTCGGCATGGCCGCGTCAGGAACGACGTGGTATCTGGTCTTTGTCGTATCGCTGATGTACGACCACCTTCACCATCGGGGACACGTATCGGTCCCCAATCTCGTCGTTTCCGGCGCGCTGGTGACGCTCTTCGTGGTCATGAGCATCCTGGCCCTGCCACCATTGCGAGCCAGGGCGCACAACACGTTCGAGATAACGCACCGGTTCTGTGGTTGGGCTGCGCTGGCGCTCGCATGGATCAACACGGTGCTATTCGTCACCACCCGGCACGGCGACGCGTTCGCACTGCTGACCACACCGACCGTATGGCTACTCACGGTGGCCACCGTGTCCGTCGCGTTGCCCTGGCTGCTACTGCGCAAGGTCCGCGTCGATACCGAGCAGCCATCCGCCCACGTGGCGGTGGTCAACCTCGACGGCCCGACCCAGCCGCTCATCGGATCGACCCAGATGGTCAGTCGGCGACCACTGCTGGAATGGCATTCATTCGCAAATATCTCTGCGCCTGAAGAGGCTCCCGGCAGCCACCGCATGGTTGTCTCCAGAGCCGGCGACTGGACCGCGGAATTCATCGACAATCCGCCAACGCATCTGTGGGTGCGGGGGGTGCCGACCGCAGGCATGGCCAATGTCGCGCGGCTCTTCCGGAAGGTGCTCTTTGTTGCTACCGGCAGCGGAATCGGCCCCGTGCTCGCCCACCTCCTGGCCGGTGAGGTGTCGTCCCATCTGGTCTGGGTGACACGCAATCCGCGTAGGACGTACGGCGCACTGGTCGATGAGGTGCTGGCGGCGCAGCCCGACGCGATCATCTGGGACACCGACGCGTACGGCAAACCCGACATGCTCCGGCTGGCGTACGGGGCGTACTCCACCTTCGGCGCGGAAGCGGTCGTCTGCGTCGCGAACAAGAAAGTCACCTGGCAGGTGGTGCACGGCCTGGAGCTGGTCGGCATCCCGGCATACGGTCCGATCTGGGACGCGTAGCCTGCGGGAGCCGGCGTTGCTCGGCCGGGCGCCGTTGTAGGCCGTGTAGCCACCAGTAACCCGTCAGGTCAGGCCAGGACGCGGGACCCTTGTAGAGCTCGGTCAGCTTCACCGCGACGCTGGGCGGTATCCCAGCGGTGGCCAGGCGCAGTTCGTCGACGCGCCGCTCGGCCCGGAGCCGGACGACCTGCTGCCGGACCTGCTCGACTGGCTGCGGCAGCACCTGGACCAGCGGTGGTCGTTGGACGCGCTCGGCGCCCGGGTGCACATGAGTCCCCGGACCCTGTCCCGGCGGTTCCACCGACTCACCGGGATGAGCCCGCACCAGTGGCTGGTGCGGGAGCGGATCCTGGCGGCGCAGCGGCTGCTGGAGTCCGGGGACGAGCCGGTCGCGCAGATCGCCGTCCGCACCGGGGATGGGCTCGGCCGGCAACCTGCGGCACAGCTTCCGCCGGGAGGTGGGCGTCTCGCCCCAGGCGTACCGGGCGAGGTTCCGGGCCGGTGGCCCCCGGGCGGGCGCGGGGTCCTGCCTGGCGGACACCGGGCCACCCGTCGTCCCCGACAACCAGGACCCGCGCGACAGAACGTCGGTCGGTGCCGTCGGGCTTGGTGGCGGAGGTGACGGCCACGAGGAGGCGCGGCGGCCGAAGCCGCCGCGCCTCCGTTACGGAGATGGTCGGGTCAGGCTGTCGGGCAGCTGACTGTCGGCCAGGTCCAGTTGCCGTTCGCCATGATCGTGATTCCGAAGTTGTTGCCGTTGCCGTTCGGCCTAGCGGTGATGGTTCCGTTGGTGCCGCTGACCGCGACGTTCAGGTTGAACCGGTCACCCCACCGTTCGCCGGCGGAGAGCGTCGCGGTGCAGTTGCCGCCCGGGCTGGTCGGGCCGGTGGTGGGGGTGCCGCCGCCGCCTTCCCAGACGGTGATGTCGGAGCTGCCGCTGCTCTGGTAGCCCTCGGTCGCCATGATCTGGTAGCCGTGGTTGGTGCCGAGGCTCATGCCGGCCCGGGCCCAGGCGTCGAAGTGGTTGGCGATGGTGATGGTGCCGCTGCTCCGCTTCTGCTGGCGGACGCTCCAGAACTGGTAGAACGTCTGGGTGCCGTCGATCGACGGGGCGTTGACCCGCGGTGGGGGTGGCGCCGGTCGTCCTGCACGACCGGGGTGGGTCGCGGTGGTGGCGTCGACAGTGATTCAGAACTGTCGATGGGGACGCTATTGCTCGAGTCCTCGGCCTGTCAACGACTTCCGGAAGTTTACGGAAGCAGGCCCCCTTGACGTCGCGGTTCTCGCTGGGAGCGTCCAGCCTGGCCAACGGGGCCTGTCGGGGAACCCGCGCGGGAGCGACAGCACCTCTGTCTCCGATGGAAGGGCAACGGACCCGGTCAGTGATCTCCAAAGTTTCGGAGCCTCATGTAGCGTCCGGACGGCGTCGGTCAGGTGCGCGGCGTCCTGCTGCGGCGGGCCGAAGTGGGTCAAGTTGTTGGCACCGATGATGATCAGCGCCAAGTGCGGCGGCTACCGGAGCGGAGTTTCCTCCGTCTGCTGTTACGTGTCGTCGGTGAGGCTGAGACGGGTCAGGAGATCGCCGACAATCCGGGTCTCCTCGTGGTCCGGTCCGTACACCACGCAGAGGTCCTCGTACAGCGAGACGAACTCGGCGTTCGCCGCCTCGACGTGCCGTTCGGCTAGCAGGAGCAGGCCGATGTCGCGGCGCAGTTCCAGGGCCTGCGTGGAGACGTCGCCCTCTGCGACCCGTACGTGGGCGAGGACCTGACGGAACTGGAGTAGTGCCGTGGTGGCCTGACCCAGCCCGGCCCGGCAGTGGGCGGCCTGCCGGAGACAGGCCATCGCCGCGTCGCCGGTCGGCCCCTGGCTCCGCGCGAACACCGAGGCGAGCGCATCGAACTCCGGCAGCGCGGTACGGAAGTCGCCGCCGATGACGAGGATCGCGGCCCGGCGCTGCCGGAGCGCGAGGACCCGCGGGTGCTCCGCGCCGAGCACCTTGGCGGCACGATCGACCGCCTCGTGTAGTGCCTCGGCGGCCTGGGCGTACCGCTCCTCGGCGAGTAGGTCGTTCGAGTGCGCCACGGCCGCGCTGACGACGTCGCGCAAGCCCGTACCGGGAACCGCGCCCGGCGGCCGGGTGTCGACGGCGGCTTCGGAACCGGGCCGGGGCGGGGGAGCGGTGCGGGGTCGGGGCGCGTTGGGTCGGCGGTACAGCAGGGTGGGGTCCGGCATCCCGGTGTTCGTCGGGTACGGGTGTGGCGGCGCGACACCGGGCAGCGGCAGGTGCGGCAGCAGCCGTTCGTACACCTCGTACGCGTCGGCGGGGCGCTGCTCGGGCACCTTGGCGGTCAGGTCGAGCACCAGCCGTTCCACCGCCTCGGGTACGTCCGGACGGAGCGTGCGCAGTGGCGTCGGCTCGTCGTAGACGTGCTGCCGCATCAGGGTGAACTCGTTGGCGCCGTCGAACAACGACCGACCGGCGAGGAGTTCGTGCAGCACGCAGCCGAGCGCGTACAGGTCGCTCTGCGGGGTGACCCGGGCGCCCTGGACCTGCTCGGGCGGCATGTAGCGATGGGTGCCGAGGGCTTGGCCGGTGGCGGTCAGCCGGGTCACGTCGGTACGCAGGATGGCCGCGATCCCGAAGTCGAGCACCTTCACGGTGCCGGCGTCGGTGACCAGCAGGTTGTCCGGCTTGAGATCGCGGTGCACGACGGGGATCGCGTGCGCGTGGGAGAGCACCGCGCTGACCTGGGCGGCGATCGCGGCGGCCCAGGCGACGGGAAGCGGCCGGGCCGGGTCGACGTACGCCCGCAGCGAGGTGCCCCGCACGTACTCCATGACCAGGTAAACCCGGTCGTACGACTCGTCGAGCACCGCGTCGTACACCTGCGGGACGCCGTGGTGCTGGATGCGCGCGGTGACCCGGGCCTCGCGGCGGAAGCGCCGGGCGAACTCCTCGGCCTCCCCGGCTGAGGAGATCACGTCGGTACGGATCAGCTTGACGGCCACCTCGCGGTCGAGCACCGCGTCGTAGCCGCGCCAGACCTGCCCCATGCCACCGGGGCCGATCTGCTCGACCAGCTCGTACCGGCCGGCGACCGGCTCGTGCCGCACCGCGACCTTCCCTCCCGTCCGGACCCGTTCAGGCGGCGTCGTCGACCACGCCCTCCTGTTCGCGGATGATCCGCCACGCGGCGCTGCGGGCGCTTTGGTTGAGCGAGCTACGGAAGTCCCGGTCCGGGCCGAAGTATCTGCGGCCGAGGTCGGCGACCGAGTCGAAGTGGTCCATCATCTTCTCCTCGAACACCGGCTCGAAGACGTGGCCGAAGTTCTCCTCGTCGTTGACGACGGCGGCGGCGCGGACCTTCGGTTCGGCGAGCGCCTCGTTGAACGCGGGGACCACGTCCTCGTCGGTGAAGCTGGTGCCGAACCGGTCGTTGAACCGGGCGATCAGTTCGGAGAGCAGCGACTTCTCCGGCTCCTGCGCCCCACCGGCCCCGTCGCCGAAGCCCTTCATCTCGGCCGCGCCCTTCGGGTCGAGGCGGACGTCGTGCTCACCGGTCTTCTCCACCCGCAGGTGGCTGAGGTCGACCTCGCCGATGTCGACGCCGCCGTCACCCCGCCGGGGCAGCTTGACGAGCAGGTGCCGGCCGTAGAGGTAGAGCCGTTCCAGCTCGGTGTCGGTGTAGGGCACGATCTGGGCGAGGAAGCCGTACTTGCGGCCGTAGTCGGTGAGGTCGGACCGGAACGTCTCGGCGGTCTCCCGGTCCTCGTCGTCCTGGCCGTTCAGCAGCGTCGCGAAGCGCGTGACGGCGGGGGAGAGGTGCCGGTACAGCTCGGCGTGCAGCTTCGCCCACGTCGCCGCGTTCCCGGCGGCCTGCTCCTCGGCCGCCAGGTACGCCACGACGAACTCCTGCATCTCCGCCTCGACCAGCAGCGGTGGTGCCATCACCCGACTCTGCGCGGTGTAGAGCAGGTTCGGGTCCGAGGACAGCGTCTCGGCCTCCTCGAAGTACGGCCGGAACGCCTCCTTGATCTCCTCGGCGTCGTTGACGAAGTCCAGCACCGCCAGGTCGGCCTGGCTCTTGCGCTCGGCGGTCCGGTTGAGCCGGGACAGCGTCTGCACCGCCGAGATGCCGGCGAGCTTCTTGTTGACGTACATGGTGGTGAGCAGCGGCTGGTCGAACCCGGTCTGGTACTTCTCCGCGACCACCAGGATCCGGTACTCGCGCTGCCCGGAGGCGGTGCCGGCGCGGGCGCTGCGGTCGTCGGCCCGGGTGTAGGCGAACGCCTTGGGCAGGGCGGACTCCGCCAGTCCGCCGTTCTCCTTCACCTCGGTGACCTCCGCGCCGTCGTAGGTGAGGGTCCCGGAGAACGCCACCAGCACGCCCGGGTCCGGGTAGCCGCGGTCGCCGAGGTACCGCTTGATCGCCCGGGACATCTGCACCGCGCTCTGCCGGGACGAGGTGGCCACCATCGCCTTGGCCCGACCGCCGAGCCGGCCGGCGGTGTGCGCCCGGAAGTGTTCCACCACGATCTGCGCGTGCTGGGCCACTGTGGAGTCGTGGGTCAGCGCGTACCGGGCGAGTTCCTTGTTCGCCCGGGCCGAGTCGACCTCGCGCTCGTCCGGGTTGGCGTTGACCAGCTTCCAGTACGTGTCGTACGTGACGTAGGTGCGCAGCGGGTCGAGGATGAAGCCCTCCTCGATTGCCTGCCGCATCGAGTACGTGTGGAACGGGTGGTACTTCCCGTCCCCGCCGAGCGTGCCGAACAGCTCCAGGGTCTTGGCCTTCGGCGTGGCGGTGAACGCGAAGTAGGAGAGGTTTCCACTGCGCTGCCGCCGACGGGCGCTCACGGTGAGCTTCTCCTCGGCGGTCTGCGGGCCGGTGGCGCTGGTCGCCCCGGCGTCGTCGGAGTCGGCGTCGAGTCCGAGATCCCGTAGCACCTGCTTGACCTTGGTGGCGGCGTCGCCGGTCTGCGACGAGTGCGCCTCGTCCAGGATGACCGCGAACCGGCTGCCCCGGATCTCGGTGGGGCTGCGCCGCAGGTAGTCGACCAGGGCCGGGAAGGTGTGCAGGGTGACCGTGACGATCTTGCCGGTCTCCTGGGACAGCGCCTTCGCGAGTTGCTCCGACTTCGCCCCGTGCCGCTCGTCGATGGGCACGACGAGGCCGGCGGTCTGCTCGAAGCTGCCCACGGTCTCCCGGAGTTGGGCGTCCAGGTTCCGCCGGTCGGTGATGATGACGACCTTGTCGAAGACCGGGGTGCCGGGCTGCACCCCGGCGACGAGCGCGTCCGGGTCGAGCGCCGCCGGGTCGTTCGGGGTGTGCAGCGACGACAGCCGGTGGGCGAGCCAGGCGATGGTGTTCGACTTGCCGGAGCCGGCCGAGGCCATCACCAGGTAGTTGTGCCCGGCCCCGTGCCGGGCGGCGTGCGCGGTCAGCTTCCGCACCGCGTGCCACTGGTGGTAACGCGGGAAGATCACAAGCTTCCGGGTACGCCCGTCCGCGCCCTTTTCCTGGTGCAGGTGGACGAAGCGTTCCAGCAGGTCGAGCCAGTTGTCCCGCGCCCAGATCTCCTCCCACAGGTAGGAGGTGGGGTACTTTCCGTACCCGGTGGCGGGTGGGTTGCCCCTGCCGCCGGGACGGCCCGGCCCGGCGCTGCCGGTGTTGAACGGCAGGAAGCGGGTCTTCGGGCCGCGAAGCTGGGTGGTGACGAAGACCAGGTCCGGGTCGACGGCGAAGTTCGCGAGCACCCGACGCGAGAAGATCAGCTCCATCGGGTCACGCTCGGTCCGGTACTGCTCCTTGGCGTGCTCGACCCCCGAGCCGGTGAGCGGGTTCTTCAGCTCGGCGGTGGCAACCGGGATGCCGTTGACGAACAGCGTGAGGTCGAGCCGGTTGCCCCGGTCGGCCTGCTTGGTCGCGTACTCCAGCTCCCGGACCACGGTGAGCCGGTTCGCCCGGTAGTCGGCCAGCGACGCCGACCCCGACTCAGCACCCCGCATGGAGATGTACGCGGCCGGCGAATGGCTGCGCTACGCCGAAGGACTCACCGCGTTCCACGCCGGCGAGATCGGCAACGAACACTGGGGACGCGACAGCGGCGGGGCCCAGGCGGTCCGCCACCACATCGAGGAGGCGATGAACCGCATCGTCCTCCCTCCGGCCACGAACCGCGTCATCATCGCCCTGGACAAGGAGGAAGCGCAGAGCATCTACCCGGTCATCGGAGACAACCCGTCGGTCGCATCCCCCATCCCCGGCCGCCAACTGGCAGAGGACGGAATCGCCGTCACCATCGCCCGCGTCGCACTCGGAAGCCACGCCCCCCGCCCCGCCACGGCCTTCCGCGACGCCGACAAACTCGACACGATGCAACCCTCATACCACAAGCGGGTCCTGTTCCTCAACGACCAGAACAGCGAGCCCGTCTGGCTTCTCACCCAGGACTCCCACCAGCACCAAGGCGCCCAATCCCCCATGCGGATCGGCACACAGAGATCCTGCGAGGACTTCGACGAGATCGCGGCGAGCCGCATGAGCAAGGACATGCACGCGACAAGCCGGGTGGAGATCACCGTCCCCGAGCCGGGCGGCCTGCCCGCCGGCACCGTGGCAGCCCTCATCGCCCGCCTCTGCGACCAAGCGCTGGTCTGGGACAGTCGGACCTCCCGCCCAGCACCGCTCCACCTCGGCCACACCGCCGACCGCGACCACCCCGACTACGGAGACCACGACCCCGGCGGAGAAGCCGACGACGACATCACCGAAGACGACTTCGACGAATAGACACCTCGCAGCCCCTGCCAACTCGCGGTCCCGGCGACGTCGCCACCACGCTGGCATCGCCTGACACCGGCTGCCCCGACCTGGTACAGCGACGGCGATCACCAACCTTCACCGCCGCCGCTGTACCAGGTCCGCCGAGACTGGCCGCCACGTCGGACGTCGGCCTGATCCTCCTTCTGCCTGGTTAGACACGCCAGGCGCATCACCACCCGCGGTCCTCAAGCGATGCGAGGACCGATGCCACCCCGACCGGTTTCGCGACACCGGATCAGTGCCCTTGCTATGAGATCGGTCGCCGCGCCCGAACCACGCACTCTGCCGCGCACTCGTCAACGCGGAGTGCCGACGGGCAGCCGGCTTCGCCACGGCGCTGGGCGACCAGTGCCGGAGAGCACCCGATGGTGTTGGTCCGGATTGCACAGGAGCCGGCATGTTGGGCTGCCCTGGGGGTTGTCCTACGTCGACGGCCAGGTCTACCGTGACGGCATCGTTGGGCAGGGTGGCTCCCCCCGTGGCCACCCTGCCCAACCTATCCGTCCGAGTTGCGCCCGGCGCCGGCCATTTCGCGAGAACACACGCAGACCACGCCACCCACACCTAGTAGCACGTTTGTTCTAAGTTTGCGGTATCGTCCTGGGGTGACCGCTCCTGACCTGCCACCCGATCCGGTGTCGTTGACTGACCGGCAGCGGCAGATCCTCGACGTGATCCGCAGTTGGGATTCAGCGGCACGGCTACCCACCCACCGTGCGGGAGATCGGGGCGGCCGTCGGGCTCGGCTCCCCCTCGTCGGTGGCGCATCACCTGAAGACCCTCACCCACCACGGCCTCATCCGACGGGCCCCTGGCGGGCCGCGAGCGGTCGACGCCCGCCCCATGCTCGGCCACGACCCGCCGGTGACGTCGGAAGCCCCGCGCGGAACCGCCGTGCCTCTGCTGGGAGCCATCGCCGCAGGAACCCCGATCCTCGCCGAGGAACTGGTGGAGGAGGTGCTGTCCCTACCCGCTGAGCTGGTCGGCCGGGGCACGCTGTTCGCGCTGCGGGTACGAGGCGACTCCATGACCGAAGCCGCCATCGCCGACGGCGACATCATCGTGGTCCGTCAGCAAGCGGTCGCCGACAACGGCGACATCGTCGCCGCCCTGCTCGACGGGGAAGCCACCGTCAAGCAGTACCGAACCCGCGACGGCCGCATCGAACTCGTCCCCTACAACCCGCGCTATCCAGTACTGCCCGGCGATCACGCGACGATCCTCGGCAAGGTCGTCTGCGTCCTGCACCGCCCGTAATCCCGACCATCACCGCGACCACCCATCGCCGGCAGGACGGGTGCCCGCCTGGGGTTACTGCTCAGCCAGGTCCGGGCACCAAATCCTGATCCCGCAGTCGAGGTCGCCGCTACGGATATCGTTCAGGGCTGCCATCTACCCGACCTCGGTGGTATCGACAAGCAGCCTCAGGACCTCGGTCGGCGTCTCCTGCCAGCCATATGCCGACCGCACGCAAGTGAGCCAATTCCTGCTCCGCCGTTTGACCGGCCCCGAGTAAACCGCGCCATACTCGCTGCCGGCCGACACCACCGGGGCTACTCGGCGATGGCGGGTAGGCGGGGCGGCTCGCCGCCGGTTGCGAGGAAGGCGGTCGCGATCTGGATGGCCGTGTCGGGCCGGATCCGTAGGTGCTCGGCGGGGTACTCGGTGGGTACTCCGCCGAGGTCGAAGCTGAGTCCGGCGGTCGGGGTCACGACCGTCGGGTCGTTGAGGTAGTCGCCGTCGTCGGCGATGTGCACGGCGAAGCTGCAGGTGGGGTGGCCCAGGCCGATCTGCAGGCCGGGTGGCAGTTCGTCCGGGTCGTCGGTCGCTTGGCTGAAGATGGTGACCGCGACGGGCTCTCCGGCCTGGTGGATCTCGTGCAGTACGGCGCTCAGGGCGGCGGGGTCGCTCAGGTCGACCTCGTGGTTGTCGCGGTGGTCGCCCCGGTCGTATGCCCACGTCACCTTCATGCGATGGCCTTTCCATTGCCGGTGTAGGTACGCCACAGACGCACCTGCCCGTCATCGTCGCGTACGTACACGGTCAGCTGCGCACCGGACGGCAGCAGCCGGGAGAGGATCCTCTCGCACCCGTAGGGCTCGTAGTCGCACGGCGGGTTGTTGGTCAACACGACCGCGTGCGTTACCTGTTCGCGGCGCATCCGGGCGGCGAGCTTGGCCTCCAGGTGGTCGGTCGTGGTGGCGATGAGCTTGTAGGCCGGTTTGAGGTCCGCGGCGGCTGCCGGGTCGCGGCCCGACCTCATGGACACTCGTTGGCCGTTGATCAGTGCCACGCCGGACGTGGGGTCTTTCGCCCGCCGTTCGGGCAGGTCGCGGGCGGCCTCCGTCAGCCAGCCCGGAAGCCGATCCGTTTCGGCCGGCGCACGGGTTGGGCCTGCGGAGGTGTCGCTCGTGCCGGGCGGTCGGCTGACGCCGCCGCCCGTGGTCAGTTTCCCAGGTCACCGACCTGCCGGGCCTGCCCGAGTGCCGCTTCGACACGGTGGCGTGCCTCGCCTCCTCGGGCACTGACCACTGCGATTCCCTGTGCGACCTGCTGCAGGCGGGCCAGAGTCGGGCCGGGTTGCCCACCCTCCAGCGCCGCAGCGACGAGTCGCCGTGCTTCCTCGATGCCCGCTGCCGCCGCCTCAACCGCCCCGTCGACAGCGGCGAGGGCAGCGACCAGCGGCGTGAGCGCGGCGATGGCTTCCTGGGGCGACGGCTGTTGCGGCACTGCGGACACCGAGCGCGACGCCTCGCCCAGGATCCCGCCGACCGTGCTCAGCCGGGCACGGACCTGCCCCACCTGCTCGCGTACGCGAGCCAACCCCACCGCGATGCCCGCGAAGCCCGCCCCGACGGCCCGTGCCGCGATCTGCTCAACGGCGTGGTCGACCCCGGCAAGACCCTGCTGCGCGGTCGCCACACCTTCGGCCATCACCCGCAGGTCATCACCGATGCTGTCGGTCAACGACATGGTCCCGCCCCCTCACCCTGCCGGCTTCTGCACCTCGATGAACCCTGGCACTTTAGAGATCGAAGTCGATAGGAACAACTCGCATCCGAAAGACGCGCATGCCAGAACGCTCTCGGGTCCGGTGCGACCACACGGCCGCGACTGTCCTGCCGGTCGCGGTCAGGCGGGCTTGCGGCTACGGACCAGAGGAGGCCGGCGGCAGGCCCTCCGGGGTGTCCACCGCGGTCGTCACGTGGACGCGTCCGGTGAAAGCCGTCCCTTACCGTGCCGGGGCGAGTTCGGAGGCCATGCTTGCGACGTTCGGTCCTGGCTCGATGTCGGGCACTGCTCTTGCCGTCCTCAAGCCGGGTTCAACGCTGCTACAGATCTTGAATGGCCAGGTTCGTCCGATGTGGTCTGGTGTGACGGGTGTGGGCTGGGGTA
>NZ_JBAKHU010000105.1:0-13698 GCF_036906895.1 Micromonospora sp. CPCC 206060 | reverse complement strand
CGCCCATGATCCCTCATCCCGGACAGCGCTCCTGGTAGTCAGAGGCTTACCCGGAATGGCTCAATCGGTCGTCGCCCGGAATCCGCTAACGGCTTCCGGGCGACGACCTGTTATTCATGCTCGCGTTTATTCGACGGTTAGGCGGATCCGTCGGCGCCGGGCCGAGAGGATCGCGACGATGCCTATGATCAGCAGAATCACGCCTGCGACGACGATGGTGACCGCGTTCGCGCCGGTTATCGGCAGACCAGGGCCATCGTCGCCCGCCCCACCACCGTTGCCGGTGCCGTCATTCGACCCGCCGCCCGCGACCGGGGCACCCGGCTGGCCGACGGTGTACGCCCGTTCCACGGTGTCGGCGGTGACCGGGGACTTCGCTTGGAAGTAGTCGACCAGCACGGTGAGGTCGTTGTCGCCGGTGGCGAATGAGTCGCTGCCGTCGCCGAGTGCGGCGAAGTTGTCACCGCCGGAGGCCAGGAACGAGTTCACGGTCACCCGGTAGGTGCCGTTCGGGTCGATGACCTTGCCGTCAAGGAAGATTCGGTCGGCGATGACGCGGTTCCCGGCGGGTCCGTTCGGGTCGTAAACGTAGCTGAAGCCCTTCGAGACACCCAGGTGGAGGAAGGGCCGCGATGCGCCCGCGGGTTGCCACTGCTGCTCCAGCGCTGCCTTGATCTCTTTGCCGGTGTACGACCTCGTGATGAGGTCGTTGGCGAAGGGCTGGACCGCGGCGGCGTCGGCGAACGTCACACTGCCGTCCGGACGCTTGATGAGGTCGGCGCGTAGGCCGCCCGGGTTCATGAAGGCGATCTGCGCCCCACCCCGGTTGGTGGCCTTCGTCGCCTCCAACTGGACGTCCGCGATGAAGTTTCCGAGGACCGACTCGTTGCCGCGGTCCTCCGCACCGTCCGCAGCGACGGCACGCTTGATGTCGGCAGTGATCTCGCCGATCTTGACCTTGCCCTGGATGTCGGCCTCGGCCTTGGCGTCGGCGACGAGCTTCGCGACCGCAGGGTCCTCCGGGTACCCCTTGATCGGCAGGACGGCGCCCTCGGCGGCGGTCACCTTGCCGCCGGCGATGGTGAGCTTGACCTGGTCCAACGCGTCCCCGTACCGACCGGTCTGCATGACCAGCCGCTTGTGTCCCAGGTTCGGGACGTCGTAGGCGCAGTTGTACGAGACGTGGGTGTGCGCGGAGATGATCACGTTGATGTTGGCGCTGGCACCTGTCACGATCTTGCCGAATGGGGTGGCCGGATTCGCCACACCGGTGCAGGCGGTGGTGTCGGTGCCGCTGGTTTCGGAGCCCTCGTGCACGAGCAGCACGACGGCGTCGACCTTGTCGTCCGCCTTCAGCTTCGCCGCGACGCGGTTCGCTTCCGTGGTCGGGTCCTTGAACTGCAGTCCATGGATACCGGCGGGTGAGACCAGCGACGGCGTCTCGACGGTGACCGCCCCGACGACGCCGATCCGGACGTCGCCGACCGTCAGCACGGTCGACTCCTCCAGGCGGCCTGGAGCAGGCTCGCTGCCCCGGTAGACATTCGCCGCGAGATACGGGAAGCCGCCGCGCGGAATGACCCGGTCGTTGAGGTCGTCGAAGCCGCGGTCGAGTTCGTGGTTGCCCATCGACGATGCGTCGAGCCCGATCATCTTGAGGAAGTCGAGCGTGGGCTCGTCCTTCTGCACGAGCGAGATGAACGGGGAAGCACCGATGTTGTCCCCGGCCGAGAGGACCACCGTCTTGTCGTTGGCCGCCGTCAGTTGCTTGATCATGCCAGCCATCTGCGCGGCGCCGCCAACTCCTGCGGAGGGTGCCTCAAGACGGCCGTGGAAGTCGTTGAAGCCGAGGATCTGCACCTCGGTCGCGGCAGCCTGCGCGGGGCTGGGCGCGACGCCCAGCACGACCAGTGTCGTGGCGACCGTGGCCACGACAGTGCGGACAAGTTTGGAACTCAACTGATACTCCTAACCATGAGTACGCCGACACGGCGCACACGCACGAGAGTGCTGATCTTCGCGCTCCTGATGAATATTCGGTATGAACGCTGAGTAAACGATTCGCGATGACAGCGCGACCGGACTCTTCTTGCCTACGCGTGAGCGGGATCCTGACCGACGCCTTGCGCGTTGAGGGCTTGCCAGACCCGGTCGGCGGTCAGCGGCAGGTCGGTGCAGCGGATGCCGGTAGCGTCGCGCAGCGCGTTGGCCAGCGCAGGAGCGACCGGGTTGAACGGGCTCTCGCTCATCGACTTCGCACCGAGCGGCCCAACGGCGTCGTTGGTCTGGGCGAAGTGGACTTCGGTACGTGGAATGTCAGCGAAGGTCGGCAGGTGATACTGGCGGAACGCGGCTGTCCTGACCACACCACCCGGGTCGACACGTACCTCCTCGTGGAGAGTCAGCGGCGGCCAGCCCTCGTCGGTCAAGTCGAGGAGCCGGCGGAGGTGCTGCTGTGGCTCGGAGAACAGGTACGTGCCGCCGGCCAGCCACGCGTCTCCCGGTTGCCACGGACCGGCGGCCGCAGCCGCTACCACCGCGTGCACCGTGTTCAGGTCCACAACCCCACACCCCGTCCCGGAGCCCGGTCGGCTCACCTGCCAGTCATCTCAGATGCTGTTGAGCAGCTCCACGGCCGGATCGTCGTGGAACGCCGCGCTGGTCAGTGGAGAGCCGCCCACCATGTCGCCGGCGCCGACGGTGATCGAGACCCGGTGGTCGCGGCGGGCGTCGGCCCGCAACCGTTTCACGTACGTTGCCAGGTACTCCGCGCCGCCGGCTGGGACGCCGTTGACCAGACCGGCGCTACCGGTGGGGGGATCGATCGCCCCATGAAAATCGTTGATGGCGAGGAGGTTCCCGCGCACCGCTTGCGCGGGGGTGGCCGTTGTCGAACGTCAACGCCACGGGGGCCATCGGCTGCCACGCCGCAGCGGAGTCCACCTGCCCGCCGCGGGATACTGGCACGAACAACAGCGCCGCGACGATGACCGCCGCGACGATCGGTGTCGTGAACCGTCCTGATCGATACCGCTTGCTCAACACATCACCTTCCCGGGTCTTCCGATGTGGTCTTCATGACTAGATACGACGGCGGGTGCGTGGGCGATCGACGGCGACGAGGTTCGCGCCCGCCCGTTACCGGATCGTGTGAGTGCTTACTGTGACGGCTCGTCGGTTGCCGTCAGCGCGACGTACGCCGGCTTGATCACTTCGTCGATGATCTTCAGCCGCTCGTCGAACGGGATGAACGCGCTCTTCATCGCGTTGATGGTGAACCACTGGAGTTCCTTCCAGCCGTAGCCGAAGGCGTCCACCAGCAGGGCCATCTCGCGGGACATCGAGGTGCCGCTCATCAGCCGGTTGTCGGTGTTCACCGTCACCCGGAAGCGCAGGTCGCGCAGGAGCCCGATCGGGTGGTCGGCGATCGACGCGGCCGCCCCGGTCTGCACGTTCGAGGAGGGGCAGAGTTCCAGCGGGATGCGCTTGTCGCGGACGTACGCGGCCAGCCGGCCCAGCACCGGCGGGTTCCCGGGCGTGATGTCGTCGACGATCCGGACGCCGTGCCCCAGCCGGTCCGCGCCGCACCACTGGATCGCCTGCCAGATCGACGGCAGCCCGAACGCCTCACCGGCGTGGATGGTGAAGTGGAAGTTCTCCCGCTGGAGGTACTCGAAGGCGTCAAGGTGCCGGGTGGGCGGGAAGCCCGCCTCCGCGCCGGCGATGTCGAAGCCGACCACCCCGGTGTCCCGGTGCCGGACGGCCAGCTCGGCGATCTCCTGCGACCGGGCGGCGTGCCGCATCGCGGTGAGCAGCGTGCCGACCCGGATCGGGTTGCCCGCATCGGCGGCCAGGGCGCTGCCCTCCCGGAACCCGGTGACCACCGCGTCGACCACCTCGTCCAGGGTCAGGTTCTGCTCCAGGTGCTGCTCGGGGGCGAACCGCACCTCGGCGTAGACCACCCCGTCGGCGGCCAGGTCGAGCGCGCACTCGCGGGCCACCCGACGCAGCGCGGGCCCGGTCTGCATGACCGCCACGGTGTGCGCGAAGGTCTCCAGGTAACGTTCCAACGACCCCGAGTTGGCCGCTGCCACGAACCATCGCCCCAACGCGGCTGGATCCGTGACTGGTAGGACGTGACCGACCTCCGCCGCCAACTCCACGACCGTCTCCGGCCGCAACCCGCCATCGAGGTGGTCGTGCAGCAGGACCTTCGGGGCATGGACGATCGTGTCGTAGCTGGGCACCGGGTCTCCCATCGGCGAGCAAAAAGGGTCTTCCATGGGCGAGCAGATTTCTCTTCGATTCGGTCGGGCGGCGCGGGACGGCACACGAGCCGTCTCCGGCCGCCCGTCGAGCGGCACAACAATCGAATCAACACGGGAAAATGCGAACAATGATCGCCGGGTACGAGAAGCGTCGGCGCGTGGACGGAGTGTTCGTGCGAAGCGACAGGTCAGCCGGGGGCGGGTTGATGGATTCGGAGCGCGAGGTACAGGTCGACCCGGTCGTCGAACCTGCCCAGGTCCCTGCCGGTGAGCTCCTCAATCCGTTTCATGCGGTAACGCAGGGTGTTGACGTGCAGATGCAGCTGTCGCGCGCACTGGCTCCACGATCCACCAAACTCGAGGAAGACGCTCAGCGTGCGCACGAGGTTGGCCCGGTACCGTCGGTCGTACTCGAGGACTGGCCCCAGCACGCGTTCGTGGAACGAGTTGCGTGTCGCCGTGGGGACACCGGCGATGAGAAGGGCATGCGTCGTGATCTCGCCGGCGCAGCGTACGCCGGTTGGTCCCGTGCCGGCGACGGCGACGGCGTGCAGTGCCTCTTGGACGGCACCGGTCAGTGCCGCGCTACCGGTTGCCACGTTGCTCACCCCGACGGCCAACTGTCCCCGGCCGATGCCGGGCCGGAGCGTCTCGACGCCGCGGCGCAGCCGCGCGACCACTTCGTCGGCCCGCGGGTCGGTCCCGACGGGACCGTCGCCGTCAAGCCGGAGTATTGCCAGGGCCGTGTCGGTCGACGGAGCGGTGGCGGTGGTCAGGCCGGTGGCGGCGGCGAAACCTGTCGTGCTCACGAGGTCGGCGAGGAGCGTGACCACGAGGTCGGCGGGGGTGAGCAGCCCGGTGAGCCGGGCCGCGACGGCGAGGAACGCCGAGCCGGGCTCCAGCCCGCCGGCCCGTAGGCGGCTCGGTAGGTCGGCCGCGTCCGCGGCCAGCGCACGTTCGATCTGGTCGGCGAGCCGTCGCTCGACGCGCGCCGCCTCGTCGGCCTGGACGCGCTCCAGCGCCGCGAGCCCGACGAGTTCGGCGGTCACGTCGGGCGGCACCGGCTCGTCCGATCGCCCGGTGCAGGCGAGGGTCCAGGAGGCCAGGCGGTGTTCGGGACGGCCCCGCACTGTGTGCAGCGAGTAAGTCACGTCGTCGATCCGGACTTCCGTCGGCACCCTGCTGCTGCCCAGGAACGTGGCAGCGAAGCGGTTGGCCAGGGACTGGTCGAGGGGGTCGGTTCCGTACAGCAGGCGTCCGGCGGGAGAGACGAGCCAGCACCGCGCCCCGAGATCGGCGGCGACGGTGGACAGCAGGTCCGCAAGTCGTGCACCGCCGGCCATCGCGGCGACGAGACCGCGTTGCCGGCCCAGAACCGTTGCCAGCCCGGTTGCCCGCTGCGCCCAGAACGACGTGGCGACGACGTCGCTGATCTCGCGGAAGGAGACTTCCACAGGGACCTCAAACAGCGGCATCTCGTATTGCTGGCACGCGATGAGTAAATCCTCCGGCACGCATCCGAAGGCTGCGGCACCGGCGCCGATAGCGGTTGCTCCCATCGCGGCGCAGGCCGCGACGAAAGCTGCGGAGTCCGCCGGCGACCGTCGCCACATGAGTCCGGTCAGGACGAGCTCGCCGCCCGACATGTAGCGCTTGGGGTTGAGTAGATCGGTCACGAAGACCCGGGTGACCGGTTCGTCGAGCTGCGCGTGGCCGGTCAGCAGCCGCAGGTGCAGTCCGGGCCGATGGATGATCTCGCGCAGTGAAGTCGGAGCGTTTACGCGCACCCTGCATTCTCCTTCCTCGTGTGCCGCTGGTCGGTGGCTACGCGGCGATCCGGTAACTCCGCCTCATCACGGTCTGGACGACCCGGGCGCCCGACAGGCAGGTGCCGGCGAGCGAGCGGCGCAACCGGGGGACGGCGACCTCGAGCGTGGTCATCCGGGGTGTTGAAGGCGCAGCCGCTGCGACGTGTCTCCCAACGGGCGAACACGCAGCCGAGCTCCCGAGCCAGGACCCGAAAGGCGACCATCGACGCCGGCTCGCGACGAGAAGCGCTGCCAACGGGTGGCGTCGTCGCTCCCACGCCAGCGACACCGTGAAGCCGGACAGCTTCCCCACGCGCACCTCCTGTAACCTCGACGTGACCTGCTCGTACTGACCACGGTCAGCTGGCCGGTCGCGTTCACGTTGAGTAGGTGCCAAAGAGTGTCTCGGCAGGACTGCCGTAACCACGCCGACCGCTGATACCGAATCGGTGTCGGTTCGCGCAGTGTCGGTGACGAGGCCTTGGCTCTCGCGATGCCGAATCCACGATCTTGCGGACAGGATTTTCGATCGGATCAAGCAGCGAGCCGCGGCGTCGTCGGCACCGGGCGTGGGATGCCACTCCGGTCGGGCCAGCCGAAGTGGCATCGCGGGTGGGCGGTCGAGGCCGCCGTTACCGGAGCCGGGCGGCCGGAGCCCGGCGGACGCGGGCCACTCCGACGACCGTCCCACTACGCCCGGTCGCTCCCGTCGGTGGTCGACCCGACGTGGCGTATCCGCGCCCAGACCCGGTCGCGGGTCAGGGGCAGCGCGGTCAGTCGCACCCCGGTCGCGTCACGTACGGCGTTGCCGAGCGCGGCCGCGACGGGGTTGAACGGGCTTTCGCTCATGGACTTGGCGGCGTGTGGGCCGAGGGGATCGGCCGTGTCGGCGAAGAGGACCTCGGTGCGGGGCGCGTCGGCGAACGTCGGGATCCGGTAGTCCCGGACCACGCTGGTGGTGACCCTGCCGTTGCCGTCGATCAGCAGGTTCTCGGTCAGCGTGGTGCCGACGGCCTGCGCCACGCCACCCTCCACCTGACCGCGGCACTGCACCGGGTTCAGCACCGTTCCGGCGTCGGCGGCGTGGACGCTCCGGAGAATCCGGATCTCGCCGGTGACGACGTCGACCGCGACGCGGAACCACTGCACGTTGAACGCGACCGACCGCTCCGCGCCGTCGGCATGTCCGCTGGCCTCCACGCCGTCGCCCACCCTGTCCGCAGCCTCCTGGAGGGCGCGCAGCGAGATCTCCCGGTCGCCGGCCCGGACCGCGCCGAGGACCAGTTCGCACTCGTCGGGCCCGACGTCGAGGCAGGTGGCGGCGAGGGTCAGCAGGCGCTGCCGTAACCGGGTCGCCGCGCGGAACACGGCGAGCCCGCCGACGACGGTGCCGGTCGATGCGAACGCGCCGGTGTCGTGTTCCACCAGATCCGTGTCGGACTGCCGGATGCCGATGAGGTCCAGCTCCGTTGCGAGGACGTCGGCGGCGATCTGCCGATGAACCGTCGTCGATCCGTTCCCGAACTCCGCGATGCCGGTGTCCAGCTGGAATCGACCATTCGTGGTCAGTCTGATCGCGGCGCGGCCGTGGTGACCACCGGGCGGCCCGGTGGCGATCATGCCGATGGCGAGACCTTCCCCGAGGCGCCACCCGGACGGGAGGTCGGACCCCGTGGTGTCCCCGTCGACGGCGCCGTGCACGAGGTCGAGGCACTGGTCCAGGCCGTAGCTACGGATGCTCAGGTCCTCGGCGTGCCCGATGGGGGTGACCAACGGGTCTTCGGGGCCGACGACGTTGCGCCGGCGGACCGTGACCGGGTCGAGCCCGAGACCGTGGGCGATCTCGTCGATCGCCGACTCGACGGCGAACATCACCTGACCCAGGCCGTATCCGCGGAACGCGCCGGCCGGCATCGTGTTGGTGTAGACGGTGCGGCCGGCGACTCGCTTGTTCGCGCAGCGGTAGATCGCCATCGACTCGGCGCAGCCGTGGGCGAGGACCGCCGGGCCGTGGTTGCCGTAGGCGCCGGTGTCGGCGACGACGTTCAGACACATGGCGGTGAGCGTGCCGTCCCGCTTCGCTCCGAGCCGCACCCGAACTGTGAAGGGGTGTCGGGTCGTGGTCGCGACGAACTGCTCCTCGCGGGTGAGTTCCCACCGGGCCGGCCGGCCCGTGGCCAGCACGGCGAGAAGGACGATGTCCTCGACCAGCATCTCCTGCTTACCGCCGAAGCCGCCGCCCACTCGGCCGGCCACCACGCGGAGGCGTTCCGGTGGGATGTCGAAGACGTGGGCGAGACGTCGACGGGTCAGGAAGGGCGTCTGAGTGCTGGCGCGGATGGTGACGCGCCCGTCCGGCGCGATCCACCCGAGCGCGCCATGGGTTTCTAGCGCCATGTGCTGCACGCGCTGGGTCTGGTAGGTCTCTTCGTAGACGAAGTCCGCCTCGGCGAGCCCTCGGACGACGTCGCCGACCTCGCCGCCGAGCTCACCGGCCACATTGTCCGGGCGGTCGTCATGCAGGAGGGGTGCGCCGGACGCGGTCGCCGCCCGCACGTCGGTGACCGCCGGCAGCGGCTCGTACGTGACCCGGACCCGCCGCACGCCTTCCTCTGCGGCCGCCTCGGTCTCGGCGACTACGACGGCGACTCGTTGGCCGACGAACCGCACCACATCGTCGAGCACGCAGGTGTCGGCCGGGTCGTCGTCGAAGTGCTCGTGCAGCGCAGTCGAGAACCGCCGGTCGGGCGCGTCGCGGTGCGTCAGCACGGCCAGCACCCCGGGAACTGCCAACGCCTGCGTGACGTCGATCCGCGTGATCCGGGCGTGGGGGAGCGGGGACCGCACCACCTTCAGATGTGTCACATCCGGAAGGTCGACGTCGAACGTGAACCGGGCGGCACCCGTGACGACGTCTCGGCCAGCCGGAGCCCCGACGTTGCTGCCCACTGCGTTCCCCGTCGCCGGATGCTCGACGTGCGAGTTCCCGGCCAACGCGTCCTCGATCGACCGGTAGCCGGTGCACCGGCACAGGTTGCCCTTGAACGCGTGCGGCCGGTCGTCGGCCAGACCCTCCGCATGGTCGAGGGCCGCAGCCGTCATGACGAACCCGGCCGTGCAGTATCCGCATTGAAACCCCTGCGCCGCCAGAAACCGCTCCTGCGCCGGATGCAGATCGTTCCCGCGCGCCAGACCCTCGATCGTGGTGACCGCGCGACCCGAGGCCCGGACTGCTGGGAAGACGCAGCTGTGCACGGGCACGCCGTCCACGTGGACGGTGCAGGCGCCGCAGTCTCCCGCGTCGCAACCCTTCTTGACCCCGAACCAACCGTTGTCGCGCAGATAGGTACGAAGGCACTGGCCAGGCGCCGGCAGATGCGCACCCGGGCGTCCGTTGACCGTCGGGGTCACCGTGCCGCTCCCAGAAGGTCCGCTCGAACCTGCTCGACCAGCCGCAGCGTCATGTGCCGGCGCCACGCGGGCAGTCCGTGGACGTCGTCGTGCCAACCCTCGGCGGACACCTGTGCGTCCACCATGTCGACCAAACTCGCGGCCGCCGTCGGGGCCGGGACGCTGACGGTGACCGGTCGGGGGGTCGCCGCCGTCACCGTGAGGCGCAGTCGACCGGATTCGACGTCGAGGTGACCGGTGACGAAAGCCGCCGACCGCCCGAGCGGGTGCAGGCTCGCACGCCGCACCGCGATCCGTCCGGTCAGCTCCCGCTCGGGCAGGTGGATGGCACGCAGGTATTCACCCGGCTGCAACGCCGCCACGCCGGGCTCGACCACGAATGCGTCAACGGGAACCAGGCGCCGCTCGCCGGAGAGCCGACGAACGTCGCAGCGTGCGTCGAACGCCGCCGCGAGGGAGATCATCGGACCGGCGGGCAGGGCGGCGCACAGGTTGCCGCCGACGGTCGCGACGTTCCAGATCTTCCAGGACGAGAGGAACGCGTCGCAACAGCGCCGGATGGCCTCCGCCAAATCGGGCCACCGGGCCGGCGGCCGGTAGCGGGCGAGTGTCGCCACCGTGCAGGTGGCGGCGATGTCCAGCCCGGGCCTGCCTTCGTCGTCGGCAGCCGCCAACGAGGGCCAGCCCAGGACGGTTAGGTCGCGCAGCCGCCGGACGCCTTGCTGGGGACGGGAGAACAGCACCGTGCCGCCGGCCAGCCAACAGTCACCGGGGCGCCAGTCCGTTTCGTCGCCGGGCACCACGGCCTCGACAGTCGGAAGATCCACGTGTCGATCCCATCAATCGCGGACCGGGGCCGACAATTCGTCGCTCCTACAACAAACGGGTTGGTCGAGCGGCCCCGGCTGGACGAACTGACGAGCGTGGTACGGGCCCCCCGGCGCCACGCCCGGGATGAACCTCTCCGCGTCAGCTCGCGCCCGGCGTCGGCCGAAGTCCACCGAGGAGCCGGTCGGGAGCAGGCGTACGCCCGGAATCGTGAGGAGCTCAACGAACTCGACGTCGAGCGTGACCCGGCGGAAGAGTTGGGTGGCCTCGGCGACCGTCCGGGACGGGTACCCGCTGCGGCAGAGCAGCGCCGAAGTCGCGGTCCGCACCAGGTCGTCGACCAGTGCGTGGTCGACGACGCGGCCGTCGACGAGTCGCACGAGGTGGCGGATCCACTGCCACACCTGGGACCGGGTGATCTCCGCCGTCGCCACGTCCTCTAGCAGATTGTCGATCGCGACGGCGGCACAGCCGGGCAGCCACGAGGTCAGGCCGGATCGCGACCGACACGTTTGATCCGAGCCCGTGACGGATGATCGGCCCAGGCAACGACTGCACCAGGCTGCTCTACGCCACCGGCCCGTGTGCGACAACGCTCCCACCAGCAGACGCGCATCCCGCCCACACCGCCACACTGAGGTGTACCAAGGATCCTGGACATGTCCTCCGAGTTGAGAGGATGAGTCCATGCCCGAGCAGCGTCGTCGGTTCAGCCCGCAGTTCAAGGCCGAGGCTGTGCAGATGGTGATCGAGACTGGTAAGCCGATCGCGGTCGTCGCCCGTGATCTGGGAATCCATGACGCGACGTTGGGTAACTGGGTCAACACGTGGCGGCGGGAACACACGGTGGCCGACCAGGACAGCACCCCCGTGGAGGCCGCCCGCGTGAAAGAGATGGAAGACGAGATCCGCCGCCTGCGGATGGAGAACGAGTTCCTGAAAAAAGCCGCGGCCTTCTTCGCCCGGATGCACCCGTAGCCCTGCGGTGCGCGCTGATCGACGCGGAGAAGGCCACCTATCCGATCACGTGGATGTGCCGACAGTTGGGAGTGCCTCGCTCCACGTACTACGCCTGGCGTCACCGGGCGGAGACCGCCACCGCCGCCCGGCGCCGGGACCTGGCCGAACATGTGCGGCGGATCTTCGACGCCTCCCGGGGCACGTACGGCTGCCGGCGGGTCGCGGCAGCGCTGAACCGGGAGGGCATCGCGTGCAGCGTCGGGCTGGTCGCGGACCTGATGCGCGAGCTCGGCCTGCGGGCCTGTCAGCCGAGAGGGCGTACAAGCGGACCACGGTGCCCGGCCGCGAGCCGGTCGTCGCCGCTGATCTCATCGGTCGGGACTTCACCGCACAGGCCCCGGGTGCACGGCTGGTCGGTGACATCACCCACCTCAGAACGGGTGAGGGCTGGCTGTACCTGGCCACCGTCATCGATCTGGCCACCCGGATGGTCGTGGGCTGGCAGACCGCCGCGCACATGCGGACCAGCCTCGTCGTCGACGCACTGGCCATGGCCATACGGCATGGACACGTCCGAGCCGACGCCGTGTTCCATTCGGATCGCGGAGCCCAGGGTGGATTCAACCGGTCGTCGCAACACCTTGTCGGAGAGGTGGAGCGATGGGTATTGGGCCGAGGCAGAAGCAGGTTCGGGAGTATCGGGGTCAGATTCCATCGCCGGGGCGGCCGACGGTGGCGTGGCGGGAGGACCGGGTCAAGTTCTGGGCTGCGATCAGTCGCGGTGTGATGACCGAGGACGCGGCTGCGGCGGCGGGCGTGTCCTCGCCGGTGGGGTTCCGGTGGTTCCGGCACGCTGGCGGCGTGAATCCTGCGTTGCCGTCGAAGGTGTCGGGCCGCTATCTGTCGTTCAGCGAACGAGAGGACATCGCGCTGTCGCGGGCGCAGGGCATGGGCGTGCGTGAGATCGCACGCCGGCTGGGCCGAGACTCGTGGACGATCTCGCGGGAGTTGCGGCGTAACGCCTCGACCAGAACCCGCCGGTTGGATTACAAGGCTTCGACTGCGCAGTGGCATGCGGAGCGTCGAGCCCGCCGGCCGAAGACCGCGAAGCTGTTGGCCAATGAGCGGCTGCGAGAGTACGTCCAGCAACGGCTTGCGGGTGTGATCCGGACTGCGGACGGCCGGCTGGTCGCGGGGCCGCAGGGGCCGCAGTGGAAGGGCCGGAACAAGCCTCACCGGGCCGATCGGGCATGGACGACCGGGTGGAGCCCGGAGCAGATCTCTCGCAGGCTCAGGGGGGAGTGTCAAGTTAACGGCTGATCTTGGTTGTTGAGGTGGTCAGTGGTTGGCCGGGGTGAGCCGGCCTTCGAAGGCGATCTGGAATGCGTTCAGCGGTGCCTCTCAGCGGATGGTCCACCGCCGGCGGCCGGCGCCGGTGGGGTCGAGGCTCATCAAGGCCATGTACACGCACTTCAGTGCTGCGGCCTCGTTCGGGAAGTGTCCGCGGGCGCGGACGGCCTTGCGGATGCGGGCGTTGACGCTCTCGATCGCGTTCGTGGAGCAGATGACCTTGCGGATCTCCACGTCGAAGGCGAGGAAGGGCACGAACTCGGCACAGGCGTTCTCCCACAGCCTGACGATCGCCGGATACTTGCGTCCCCAGGTATCAGCGAACTCGAGGAACCGTTCGGTCGCGGCGTCCTCGGTCGCCGCGGTGTAGACGGGCTTGAGCGCTTTGGCGATCTTGTCCCAGTCCTGCCGGGCCGCGTACCGGAACGAGTTGCGCAGCAGGTGCACCACGCAGGTCTGCACGATCGTGCGTGGCCACACCGTCGCGACGGCGTCCGGCAGGCCCTTGAGCCCGTCGCAGACGAGCATCAAGACGTCCTGGACGCCGCGGTTTTTCAGCTCGGTGAGCACGTGCAGCCAGTGCTTGGCGCCTTCACCGCCGTCGCCGGCCCAGATCCCGAGGATGTCGCGGTGCCCGTCGACGGTGACCGCCATGACGACGTAGATCGGCCGGTTCGCGACCTGACCATCGCGGCTCGGGCAGGTGCAGGTGGGTGCCGTCGATGGCCACGGTGCGTAGGCCCCGGTAGAACACGCCGGGCTGGCCGGGCAGGCCGATGACACCGGCCAGGGTTTCGAACAGACGGCGTAGCGGCGTCGGTCCGATCCGGCGGCGGGCGCGTGAGAGTGAGGAGATGCTCGGCCGGGTCAGGGACAGCTCCGCCAGGGCCGCGGTCAGCTTCCCCCAGGTCGCCCGGTAGGAGTAGTTCTGGAACAGGGCGAGTGCGAGGACGAAGTACACCACGACCCGAGACGGCAACTCCCGTGATCTCTTCGACCAGCAGGCACAGCTATACGAGGCGCTGCTTATCGCGGGCAGTGGTTCACGCTCGCGCTGCCTGCCGCCGAGGTCG
>NZ_JBAKHU010000104.1:0-14002 GCF_036906895.1 Micromonospora sp. CPCC 206060 | reverse complement strand
ATGAGGACGCCTTTGGGGTGGCCGGTGGAGCCTGAGGTGTAGATCAGGTAGGCCGGGTTGCGGCCGTCGACCGTCACCTTCGGGTCGGTGTCGGGTTCCCGGGTGAGTGTGTCGTCGGTGACGTGCACGGTCGTTCCGGGGTACCAGTCGAGGCGGGCGGCGGTGGCGGTGTCCACGATCAGCAGTGGGTCGCCCGCGTTGGTGAGCATGTATCGCACCCGCTCGGCGGGGTGGTCGGGGTCGACGGGGAGGTACGCGGCGCCGGTTTTGAGGATGGCGAGCAGGGCCACCGGGAGATCGACGGATCGGTGGGCGCAGACGGCGACGATGGTCTCCGGTGCGGCGCCGAGCGCATGGAGTCGGTGGGCGAGTTGGTTGGCGCGGGCGTCGAGCTGGGCGTAGGTCAGCTCGTCCCGGTCGTCGATGACGGCGATTGCGTCGGGGGTGGTGGCGGCCTGCGCCTCGATCAGCCCGTGGAGTAGGGCGCCGTGGGGGTAATCGACGTGGGTGTCGTTCCAGGCGGCGAGTTGGGCCAGTTCGGGGCCGGTGAGCATGGGTAGCCGGGTGACCGGGGTGTCGGGGGTGGCGGCGATCGCGGTGAGCAGTTGCTGGTAGTGACCGGCGAGCCGTTCGATGGTCGCCACGTCGAACAACGCCGTCGCGTACTCGACCACCCCGGAGAAGGACCCGTCGGTCTCCTCGGTCACCTGCATGGTCAGGTCGAACTTGGCGGTGTGCCAGAGCGTCGGCACCTGCTCCGCGCGCAGCCCCGCACCGGCGAAGTCGGCTGCCGTTGCGTTCTGCATCACGAACATGGTCTGGAACAGCGGGTTGCGGGACAGGTCCCGCTCCGGGGACAGCGCGTCCACGATCCGCTCGAACGGCACGTCCTGGTGGGACTGCCCGGCCAGCGCCGCCGCCCGGGTCCGGTCCAGCACCTCGGTGAAGGTGGGCTCACCGGACAGGTCGGTCCGCAGCACCAGCGTGTTGACGAAGTAGCCGATCAGGTCCTGCACCTCGGGGCGGGTACGCCCGGCGACCGGGGTACCCACCGCGATGTCGGTCTGCCCGGTGTAGCGGGCCAGCAGCACCTCGAAGGCGGCCAGCAGCACCATGAACGGCGTCGCCCGGTGCTGCCGCCCGATCGCGGCCAGGGCGCGGCCGAGGTCGGCCGGCACGGTGAACGGCAGCGTCGCACCCCGGGGATCCTGCATCGGGGGGCGGGGCCGGTCGGTCGGCAACTCCAACGGCGTCAGCCCGGCCAGCCGGTCCCGCCAGTAGTCCAGCTGCCCGGTCCAGCCGGCTGCCCGGTCCCGCTGCTGCACCGCGAAGTCCGCGTACTGGATGGGCAGCGGGGCGAGCGGGGCCGGCTGACCGGCGACCAGCGCCGGGTAGAGCGCGCCGAGTTCCCGGGCGAGTACGCCCACCGACCAGCCGTCGAACGCGATGTGGTGGGCGACCAGCACCATGACGTGGTCGTCCTCGGCGAGCCGGACCAGCCGGACCCGCAGTGGCGCATCCCGCCCCAGGTCGAACGGCGTGGTCGCCTCGTCCCGGATCAGCCCGGCCAACCGCTCCTGCCGCTCCGGCGCGGCACACCCGGTCAGGTCGGCGACCGGCAGCTCCACCGGCTCGGCCGGGCCGACCACCTGCACCGGCTGGCCGTCCACGACCCGGTAACGGGTCCGCAGCACCTCGTGCCGCCGGATGACCTCCCGCCAGGCGTCGCGCAGGGCCACCGAATCCAGCGGACCGGTCAGCCGCCAGCTGAACGGTACGACGTACTCCGCCCCACCGGGCCGGATCTGGTCGAGCAGCCACACCCCCTGCTGCGGGTAGGACAGCGGCAGCGGACCGGTCGGCCGCTGCGGCGCGGCCGGAGCGACCCGCGAACGGGCCGGGGCCCGCCCGGCCAGCAGCGACTCCAGCAGCGCCCGGCGACGGGCGTCGGCCGGGGCCGGGGTGTCGGTCGCGGAGACCGTCGGAGTGTTCGCGGGATCCGGCGCGACGCCGACGGAAGCCGGCGCGGGGACGGATCGGGACGGGCCCTCGGGAAGATTCACTTTTCGCCTACCTGCGCCAACATCGTTTCCAGTTCGGACTCGGACATCCCGGCCACCCGCTCCTCGACGGCCCGTTGGAGCACCGCCGCCAACTCCGCCACGGTCGGTGCCTCGAACACCGCACTGACCGGCAGGTCGACCGGGAACCGTTCGTGCAGCAACGCGATGACCTGGGTGGCCAGCAGGGAATGACCGCCGAGGTCGAAGAAGTCGTCGTGTATCCCGCACCGGTCGATGCCCAGCACCTCGGTCCACACCTCGGCGACGGCCTGTTCGGTAGGGGTACGCGGTGCGACGAAGCTGGGCCCGTCGGCCGCCGATCCGACCGCAGCCGGCTCCGGCAACCGTTGCCGGTCGACCTTCCCGCTGCTGGTCAGCGGCAACTCGTCGAGGGTCACCCAGCTCTGCGGCACCATGTAGTCCGGTACCCGCTCGGCCAGGTGGGCGCGGACCGCCCGGTGGTCGACCGGGTCGGGCCCGGCGGGCAGCAGGTACCCGACGAGCTGCGGGCCGCCGACCGCGCCGTGGTGCAGGTTCACCACGGCGGCGCGGACGGCCGGGTGCTCGACGAGCACCGACTCGATCTCGCCCAGTTCGATCCGGAAGCCCCGGATCTTCACCTGGTGGTCCAGCCGGCCCAGGTACTCGATGCTTCCGTCCGGCCGGTACCGGGCCAGGTCGCCGGTGCGGTACATGCGCTGCCCGGGCCGCTCGGCGAACGGGTCGGGGACAAAACTGGTGGCGGTCAGTCCGGGCCGGCCGAGGTAGCCCCGGGCGAGCTGCACCCCGGCGAGCATCAGCTCCCCGGTCTCGCCGACCGGTACCGGCCGCAGGTCGCCGTCCACGATGTACGTGCGGGTGTTGGCGACCGGCCGGCCGATGGTCACCGCCTCGCCGGGTAAACAGTGCGTGCTGGTCACCTCGACCGCCGCCTCGGTCGGCCCGTACAGGTTGAGCACCGCACAGTCGAGCCGCTCGTGCGCTGCGGCCACCAGGTCCGCCGGGAGTGCCTCACCGCTGCACAGCACCTGACGTACCGACGGCAGGCCGGCCCGGCCGGCGGGCAGCACGTCCAGGAAGGCGCGCAGCATCGACGGCACGAACCGGATCGAGGTGACCCGCCGTTCGGCCACCACCCGGGCCAGGTACGCCGGGTCGCGGTGGCCGCCGTGCCGGGCCATCACCAGGGTCGCCCCGGTGGTCAGCGGGGAGAAGAGTTCACAGACCGAGACGTCGAAGCTGAACGGCGTCTTCTGCAGCACCACGCCACCGTCGACGCCCCGGGCGTCCGGCATCCAGCGCACCCGGTTGACGATCGACCGGTGCTCCACGACCACGCCCTTCGGACGGCCGGTGGAGCCGGAGGTGTAGATGACGTAGGCGGCGTTGCCGGGACCGGCGACCGGCTCCGGGTCGCCGTCCGGCAGCCCCGGGTGGTCGCCGTCGACCCGGACCGGGGCGCCGGTGGCGGCGGCCAGCGGTTGGTGGTCGATCCCCGGGCCGGTGACGACGGTCACCGCACCCGAGTCGGTGAGCAGGTAGCGGATCCGGTCCGCCGGGTGGTCCGGGTCCACCGGTAGGTAGGCGCCGCCGGCCTTGAGTACCCCCAGCAGCGCCACCACCAGGTCGACCCCCCGGTGCAGGCAGACCCCCACCACCGACTCCGGGCCCACCCCGGCCGCCCGCAACCGGTGGGCGAGCCGGTTGGCCTCGCGGTTCAGCTCGGTGTAGCGGACGGTCCGTTCGTCGGACACCACGGCGATCGCGTCCGGGGTACGCCGTACCTGCTCCTCGACCAGTTCGTGCAGGCACGGGTCGGTCGGGTACCGGACCGTGGTGTCGTTCCACTCCATCGGCACCCGGTGCCGGTCGGTCGCGGTCAGCTTCGCCATGGCGGTCACGACTACCGGCCCGCCGCCTGCTCCATACGCCGACGCAGGCTCAGCGGGCGCATGTCGGTCCACACCTGCTCGATCCGGGCCAGGCACTCCTCGCGGGTGCCTTCGGTGCCCTCGGCGCGCCACCCCCGTGGCAGCTCCCGGTCACCCAGCCAGATCGAGTACTGCTCCTCGTCGTTCACCACGACCCGGTACGTGCGCCCGTCGGCGTTCTCGTCGGACATGCCGGCTCCTCCTTCGAAAGGGCAGCCGCGTCGTACGACACGGCACTGGTCCCACTGCCGGACAAACCCTGCCGGCACGCCGATCGCCGGACGTAGAGAAGAACCGGCAGAAAATCGCGTACCGAGCCTTGCCGGGGCTTCTCTTCCTGACCGGTGCCTCAGCGGAGAAGCTGAGCCGTGCTGCGTAACCGGCAGCCCAGAGGTCGACAGGAGAAGCGATGAGTACGTCCCGGACGACGGTCCCGCCGCTGCCGAGCGGGTCGGCCGAGAAACCGCTTCCGTTCGTCCTGACCGCCGGGACACCGGGGGAGCCGGTCGGCGGTCGGCTGGTTGCCGAGCGGACCGCGATCCGGGCCCGGCTCCGGGAGCACGGGGCCGTCCTGCTGCGCGGGTTCGACATCGGCGGGGTGGACGGCTTCGACGCCGTGGTCCGGGCGCTCTCCGGGGCCCCGCTGGACTACGCCGAGCGTTCGTCGCCCCGCAGCACCATCAAGGGGCAGGTCTACACCTCGACGGACTATCCGCCGGCCGAGGAGATCTTCCTGCACAACGAGAACTCCTACCAGGCCGACTGGCCGATGACGCTGTACTTCTACTGCCTGCGGCCGTCGGCCACGCTGGGCGCGACCCCGCTCGCCGACACCCGCCTGGTGCACCAGTGCATCGATCCGGCGGTACGCGACGAGTTCACCGCCCGGGGCTGGATGGTGGTGCGGAACTTCCACGAGGGCTTCGGCGTGCCCTGGCAGCAGGCGTTCAACACCGACGACCGGGACGAGGCGGCCCGCTACTGCGCCCGCAGCGGCATCGATGTGGAGTGGACCGGCTCGGGGCTGCGTACCCGCGCCCGGCGCGACGCCGTGCACCGGCACCCGGACACCGGTGAGCTGCTCTGGTTCAACCACGTGACCTTCTTCCACGTGACCACCCTGGCCGAGGAGGTCTGCGTCGGGTTGCGGGAACTGTTCGACGAGACCGACCTGCCCACGAACACCTACTACGGCGACGGCGGACGTATCCCGGACGACGTGGTGGCCCACCTGCGGGACTGCTACCGGGCGGCCCAGCGGCGCTTCGACTGGCAGCGCGACGACGTGCTGGTGGTGGACAACATGCTCGCCGCGCACGCCCGGGAACCGTTCACCGGCGACCGGAAGATCGCCGTGGCGATGGCCGAGCCGTACCGCGCGGCCGTCCGGGCCTGACCTGTCGACGGCGTTAGGAAGGGCCCCTTCCTATACCGAAAACGATGGGAAGGGGCCCTTCCTAACACCTACCACCACCTGGAGGCGAAGACCCATGGCAGACGGCGACAGCCGGTACGTCGGCACCGGCGGGGCGGTGCTACCGGACGACGAGGACGGCTACGTCGTGTCGCCGGCGCAGGAGCAGCTCTGGTTCGTCGACCAGCTGCGCTCCGGCGCCAGCGAGTATCTCCTGCACCAGGCGGTACGGGTACGCGGCCCGCTGGACACCAGGGTGCTGCGGGCCGCGCTGACCGAGATCACCGCGCGGCACGAGATCATGCGGACCCGGTACGACGCGGTGGACGGCCGCGCCGTGCAGGTGGTCGATCAGCCGGGCCCGGTCGAGGTGGACGTCGTCGATCTGACCGGCCTGCCGGCGACCGACCGGGACAGCCGCCTCGACGAGGTGGTGGACGCCGCCCTGCACCTCCCGATCGACCTGCGGAGCGAGGCGCCGCTGCGGACCCGGCTGATCCGCTGCGCGGCCGACGACCACGTGCTGCTCCTCGTGGTGCACCACATCGCCTTCGACGGCTGGTCCTGGGGCGTCCTCGCCCGGGAACTGCACACCCTCTACGGGGCGTTCGCCGCCGGTCGACCCAGCCCGCTGCCGCCGCTGCCCGTGCAGTACGCGGACTTCGCCGCCTGGCAGCGCGAGTCCTGGCTGTCCGGGCCGCACGTCGACGACCAGGTCGGCTACTGGCGGGAGCGGCTGGCCGGGCTGGTCCCGCTGGACCTGCCGACCGACCGGCCCCGGCCCGCGCACTGGCAGGCGGCCGGCGACAGCCTCACCCTCACCGTGCCGGCGCACCTCGCCACCGCCCTGACCCGGCTCGGCCGGGACCGGGGCGCCACCCCGTTCATGGTCTTCCTCGCCGCCTTCCAGCTCCTCCTCGGCCGGTACGCCGGCCAGACCGACGTGACGGTCGGGGTGTCGGTGGCCGGCCGCAACGAGGTCGAGCTGGAGGACCTGATCGGTCTGTTCGTCAACACCGTCGTGCTGCGGGCCGACCTCGCCGGCCCGGCGTCCTTCGCCGACCTGCTCGACCAGGTCCGGACCACCACCCTGGACGCCTACGGCAACCAGGACGTGCCGTTCGACCGGATCGTCGCCGAGCTGGCCCCGGAGCGGGACCTGTCCCGCAACCCGCTGTTCCAGGTGGGGTTCGGGCTGCACAACGCCGACCGGGACCCGTTCGCCCTGCCCGGCCTGACCGTCACCGAGCACCCCACCTCGTGGACCTCGTCCGCGTTCGACCTCTCCCTGCACCTGGTGGGGCAACCGGACGGCTCGTACCACGGGGAGGTGCTCTTCCCCACCGCGCTCTTCGGCGCCGCCCGGGTACGCCGGATGGTCGCCAACTACCTGCACCTGCTGGCCGGCGTCGTCGCCGACCCTCGGGCGCTGCTCGACGGGCTGGACCTGCTCGCCCCGCAGGAGCGCCGGGAACTGCTCAGCGGGTGGAGCCGGGGCGCCGACCGGGCCGCCGGCCCAGGGCTGCCGGAACTCTTCCTCGCCCAGGCGGCGGCGACCCCCGACGCGACCGCGCTGATCGCCGACGACGGCGGTGCGTCCAGCTACGCCGAGCTGGCCGGCCGGGCCCGCGCGCTCGCCGCCCACCTGCGCACCGTGGGGGTCCGTACCGGTACCCCGGTCGGGGTCGCCGTGCACCGCGGACCGGACCTGGTGACCGCGCTGCTCGGGGTGCTCCTCGCCGGTGGTGTCTACGTGCCGCTCGCCCCCGACCAGCCGGTCGGCCGGCTGGAGTTTATGATGGCCGACGCCGGGGTGTCGGTGCTGGTCACCGAGTCGGGTCTGCGGGACCTGCTGCCGACCGGCGACGTCCGGGTGGTGCTGGTCGACACCGCGCAGCCCTACCAGACCGGCCCGGCGGCCGACTGGACACCGGCCACCGACCCGGACGCCGCCGCGTACGTCATGTACACCTCCGGGTCGACCGGGCAGCCCAAGGGCGTGGTGGTCACCCACGCCGGCATCCGCAACCGGGTGCTCTGGTCGGTCGAGCAGTACCGGCTCACCGCCAGCGACCGCGTCCTCCAGAAGACCGCCCTCGGCTTCGACGCCTCCATGTGGGAGTTCCTGGCCCCACTGGTCAGCGGCGGCGCGGTGGTGCTGGCCGCCCCGGACGCACACCGCGACCCGGGCGCCATGCTGCGCGCCATGCACGCGCACGACGTCACCGTGCTGCAACTGGTGCCGTCCGTGCTGCGGGTCCTGCTGCACGAGTCCGACCTGTCCGGCTGTACCGCGCTGCGGCTGGTCTGCTCCGCCGGTGAGCCGCTGCCGGCGGCGCTCTGCGACCAGCTCCGCGCCCTGGTGGACGTGGAGGTCTGGAACACCTACGGCCCCACCGAGTGCTCCATCGACGCGACCGCATGGCGCTACCGGGGTGACGAGGGGACCGAGATCGTCCCGATCGGCGGTCCGCTGCCCGGCTGTACCGTGCTGGTCCTCGACGCCGACGACCGGCCGGTACCGGCCGGGGTGGCCGGTCAGCTCTGCCTCGGTGGCGTCGGCCTGGCCCGTGGCTACCTGGGCCGGCCCGGCCTGACCGGGGAGAAGTTCACTCCCAACCCGTACGGCAGCACGCCGGGGGAGCGACTGTACCGGACCGGTGACCTGGCCCGGTGGCGCACCGACGGCAGCCTGGAGTACCTGGGCCGCCTCGACCACCAGGTCAAGCTGCACGGGGTACGCATCGAACCGGGCGAGGTCGAGGCCGCGCTGCGGCGGCACCCGACGGTCGACGCGGCGGTGGTGACCGTGTACCGGCCGCCGTCGGGCGACGCCGAACTGGTCGCGTACGTGGTACCCACCGCCGGTGCCCGGATCGACCCGGAGGGGCTGCGGGACGCACTCGCCGACCGGCTGCCCGCCGCGATGGTCCCGTCCACCGTGATCGGCCTCGACACCCTGCCGCTGACCCCGAACGGCAAGGTGGACCGGGCTGCCCTGCCGGCGCCCGACGGCCCCCGCCCCGGCGCCGCCCGGGGGTACCTGGCACCGGTCACCGACACCGAGCGGACCGTCGCCGGCATCTGGGCCGAACTGCTCGGCGTCGAGCGGGTCGGCCGGCACGACAACTTCTTCACCCTCGGCGGCCACTCCCTGCTCGCCATCCGTGGCGTGCTCCGGCTGCGGCGGGCCCTCGACGCGGAACTGACCGTCGGGCAGCTCTTCACCGCACCCACCGTCGCCGAACTGGCCGCCGTGCTCGACGCCGCCCGGCCGGACGCCGGTGGGTCCACCGACGAGCCGGCCGGTACCGGCACCCCGGCGGGGATCCGGCCGGTACCGCGCGACGGGGACCTGCCGCTCTCCCTCGGCCAGCGCCGGATGTGGTTTCTGGACCAGCTCGAACCGGGCAGCCTCGAATATCTCATCCCGATCTCGATGCGGCTGACCGGCCCGCTCGACGTGGCGGTGTTCCGCCGGGCGGTGGACGAGGTGGTCAACCAGCACGAGATCCTGCGTACCCGCTACCGCTCCGTGGACGGGGAACCGGTGCAGGTGGTCGACCCGCCGGCACCGGTCGGAGGTGAGCTGATCGACCTCACCGGCACCCCGGACGCCGCCGACCGCGCCGACGGGCTGTTGCGGGCCGCGGCCAGCCGCCCCTTCGACCTGGCCACAGAACGCCCGATCCGGGCCCTGGTGATCCGGGTGGCCGCCGACGAACATTTGGTCGCGTTGACCCTGCACCACATCGCCTTCGACGTCTGGTCGATGGACATCTTCCTGCGCGAGCTGGACACCCTCTACCGGACGTACGCCCCGGGCGGTGCTGCCACCACCGCACTGCCCGACCTGCCGGTGCAGTACGCGGACTTCGCGGCCTGGGAGGCGGGCCGCCAGGACGGCCCCGAACTGGACGGGCAGCTCGCCTACTGGTCCCGCCAACTGGCCGGGCTGACCCCGCTGGAGCTGCCCACCGACCGGCCCCGCCCGGTGCCCCGGGACCCGGCCGGTGACAACGTCATCGTGGACGTACCGACCGACGTCGGGCGGGCCCTCGCCGAGCTGGGCAACCGGGAGGGCGCCACCCTGTTCATGGTGCTGCTGGCGGCCTTCCAGGTCATGCTCGGCCGGTACGCCCGCCAGCACGACGTGGCCGTCGGTACCCCGGTCGCCGGCCGGACCCGGCAGGAGACCGAGGACCTGCTCGGCTTCTTCGTCAACAACCTGGTGATGCGTGCCGAGCTGGTCGACGACCAGCCCTTCCCGGCCCTGCTCGACCAGGTGCGTCGCACCGTGACGGACGCCTTCGGCAACCAGGACGTCGCCTTCGAGCGGCTGGTCGACACGCTGCGGCCCGGCCGGGACCTGTCCCGCAACCCGCTGTTCCAGGTGATGTTCGAACTCCAGCACCTGGAGCGGATGACCACCACCCTCGGCCCGACCACCATCGAGCACGTCGACAGCGCGTACCCGGTGGCCAAGTTCGACCTCACCCTCTCCGTGGAGCAGCATCCGGACGGCCGGTTGCGCTGCTGGTTCGAGTACGCCACCGCGCTCTGGGACCGCAGCACCGTCGAGCGGATGGCCGGGCACTACCTGCATCTGCTCGCCCAGCTGGCGACCGCGCCGGGGACCGCCCTGCGGGATCTGACCCTGCTCACCGACGCCGAGCGGGCGCACCTGCTCGGGCCGGGGGCCGGCGAGCCGGTGCCCACCACCGGCGACCCGGTGCTCACCGCCGGCGGGCCGGCCGAGCCGGTGGCCTCGGACGGGCCGGCCGGAGCCGGTGTGCTGGAGCTGTTCACCCGGCGGGTCCGGCAGCACCCGGACGTCGTGGCGGCGGAGTTCGACGACCAGCGGCTGACCTTCGCCGAACTGGACACCCGGGCCAACCGGCTCGCCCACCACCTGCGCGGACTCGGGGTACGCCCGGAGGTCCCGGTCGCGGTCTGCCTGGAGCGCGGCCCGGAGGTGGTGGTCGTCCTGCTCGCGGTACTCAAGGCGGGCGGGGTGTACCTCCCGATCGACCCGGACCACCCCACCGAGCGGCTGCGTTTCATGCTCGCCGACGCCGGGGCGACGGTCGTGGTCACCGAGGAACGCTTCGCGGACCGGGTCGCCGCCGACGGGGTCACCGTGGTCGCCGTGGACGCCGACCGGGCGGTGATCGCCGGTCGGGACGCGACCGCCCCGGACCCGTCGACCGGGCCGGACAGCCTCGCCTACGTCATCTACACCTCGGGCTCCACCGGACAGCCCAAGGGCGTGATGATCGCGCACGGCGCGTACGCCCACCACTGCGGGGTCATCGCCCGGGCGTACGACATCAACCCCGGCGACCGGGTGGTGCTGCTCTCCGCGCTCACCTTCGACGTGGCGATGGACGGCATGATGGCCACCCTGCTGGCCGGGGCGACCCTGGTGGTCAGCGACCCGGTCTTCTGGAGCCCGGCCGAGCTGCCGGACCGGCTCGCCCGGCACCGGGTGACCCACATGGAGATCACCCCGGCCTACTACCGGGAGGTGATGGACGCCCTGCCGGCGGGCGACGACCGGCTGCGGCACCTGAAGCTGATGAACGTCGGCAGTGACGTGGTCACCGTCGCCGACGCCCGGCGCTGGGCGGCCACCGGACTGCCCGGCCGGTTCCTGGTCAACTACGGCCCGACCGAGGCGACCGTCACCTGCCTGCTGCACCCGGTCACCGGCGACCTGCCCGGCGAGCGGGTCGAGGCGGCCCTGCCGATCGGCCGCCCGGTACCCGGCACCCGGGCCTACGTCGTCGACGACCACCTGAACCCGGTACCGGTCGGGGTACCCGGTGAACTCCTGCTCGGCGGGGTACGGCTGGCCCGGGGCTACCTGAACCGGCCCGGACTGACCGCCGACCGGTTCGTACCCGACCCGTTCGGCAGCGGACCCGGCGGCCGGCTCTACCGCAGCGGGGACCTGGTCCGGTACCGGCCGGACGGGACGATCGAGTTCCTCGGCCGGATCGACCAGCAGGTCAAGATCCGGGGCTTCCGGATCGAACTCGGTGAGATCGAATCGGCCCTGGCCGAGCACCCGGCGGTCCGCGCGGTCGTGGTGGTGGCCAGGGAGACCCAGCCGGGGGAGAAGGGCCTGGTCGCCTACCTGGTGTGCCGGGACGGCACCCCGCCGGCGGTCAGTGAACTCCGGGCCCACCTGCGGGACCGGCTGCCGGACTACATGGTCCCGGCCCAGTGGATGGTGCTGGACGCGCTGCCGTTGACCGCCAGCAAGAAGGTCGACCGCCGGGCACTGCCCGCCCCGGTGCCCGTCCGCGCCGACGTGGGGCGGGCGTACGAGGCACCCCGTACCCCGGTGGAGGAGACGGTGGCCGGCGTCTGGGCCACCGTGCTGGAAGTCGACCGGGTCGGCGTCCACGACGACTTCTTCGACCTCGGCGGCCACTCGCTGCTGGCCACCCGGGTGCTCGCGCACCTGCGCCAGAGCTTCGACATCGACCTGCCGCTGCGCCTGCTGTTCGAGCAGACGACGGTGGCCGACCTGGCCGACGCGGTGTACACGGCCATCGAGAACGAGATCGCGCAGCTTTCCGACGCCGAGGTGGCGGAACTGCTGTCCAAGGAGGGCAACCTGTGACCGCGAGCCACGCCCCGAGCGGGTCCCTGCGGCAGGAACTGCTTCAGCGGCGCCTGCGCGGTGCCGGACAGTCCCGCCGCGCCGCCGACACCATCGCCCCGGCGCCCCGTACCGGTCCGCTGCCGCTGTCCTTCGGGCAGCACCGGCTCTGGGTGCTCGATCAGTTGCAGCCCGGCGGCACCGGGTACCTGATGTCCGTCGGCCTGCGGCTGCACGGTCCGCTGCACTCGGACGCGCTGTGTCGGGCCCTGACCGGGCTGGTGGCCCGGCACGAGATCCTGCGGACCCGCTATGTCGTGGTCGACGGTGAACCGGCGCAGGTCATCGACCCGCCCGCGCCGGTCGAGGTGACCGTCACCGATCTCGGCGACACCGATCGGGAGACGGCCGGGCAGCGCCTCACCGCTCTGCTCGGTACGCCGGAGCCGGTGGACCTGGCCGCCGGGCCGGCGTTGCGGGCCCGGCTGGTCCGGCTCGGCGACGACGAGCACGCCCTGGTGCTCGGCATGCACCACATCTCCTCCGACGGCTGGTCGGAGGGGATCATCCTCCGGGAACTGGCCGCCCTGTACGGAGCCATCGTCGCCGACCAGCCGTCCCCGCTCACCCCGCTGCCCATCCAGTACGCGGACTTCGCGGTCTGGCAGCGGGCCCGGCTCGCCGGGGACCGGCTGGACAAGCAGGTCGACTACTGGCGGGACCGGCTGGCCGGGCTGACGCCGCTGGAGCTGCCGACCGACCGGCCCCGGCCGCCGGTCTGGAACCCGGACGGTGGACTGGTCACCTTCGCGGTACCGGCCGAGGTGGCCGGCCGGCTCCGGGAGCTGGGCCGGGCGCAGAACGCCACCCCGTTCATGGTGCTGCTGGCCGCCTTCGAGGTGCTGCTGACCCGCTACACCGGGCAGACCGACATCGCGGTGGGTACCCCGGCCGCCGGTCGGGACCGGCTGGAGGTGCACGACCTGGTCGGGCTCTTCCTCAATACGTTGGTGCTGCGGACCGACCTGTCCGGTGAGCCCACCTTCACCGAGCTGCTGGCCCAGGTCCGGGAGACCGTACTGGCCGCGCAGTCCCACCAGGACGTGCCGTTCGAGCGGATCGTGGACGCGCTGTCCCCGGAGCGGGACCTGTCCCGAAACCCGCTGTTCCAGACCATGTTCCTCTGGCAGGAGAGCGGGTCGGCCGGCTTCGAGGCGGGCGGCCTGACGGGGGAGGAGCTGTCCGCCGGCCCGGCGACGGCGAAGTTCGACCTGACGCTCGGGGTGGCCGAGGAGGCCGACGGGTCGTTCTCCGGTGGAGTGGACTTCCCGACGGCGTTGTTCGACGTGGCGACCGTCGAACGGCTCGCCGGTCACTACCAGCAACTGCTCACCGCGATCGCCGCCGATCCGGACACCCCGGTCACCCGGCTACCCATGCTCACCGAAGCAGAACTCGCCCAACTCGCCGACTGGAACGACACCCACGTCGATTACCCCCACGGCGCCCTACTCCACGGGCTGATCGAGGCGCAGGCCGCCACCACCCCCGACGCGATCGCCGTCACCGACGAGCACCAGCAACTCACCTACGCCCAACTCGACGCCCGCGCCAACCAACTCGCCCACCGACTGATCACCCTCGGCGCCGCACCGGAGACCATCGTCGCCGTCGCCGCCCACCGATCCGTCAACCTCCCGGTAGCCCTGCTCGCCATCCTCAAAACCGGCGCCGCGTACCTCCCCGTCGACCCCGACCACCCCGCCGAGCGGCTCCGCTGGATGCTCACCGACACCGGCAACCCCGTCACCCTGGTCGACACCCCCGACCAACTCGACTGGTACCCCGGCCCACGGATACACCTCGGCGACCCCACCCTCACCGACGAACCCGCCGAGCCGCTCGACGTCGCCGTCGATGACCGCAACCCGGCCTACCTGATCTACACCTCAGGCTCCACCGGCCACCCCAAAGGCGTCCTCAT
>NZ_JBAKHU010000103.1:0-14621 GCF_036906895.1 Micromonospora sp. CPCC 206060 | reverse complement strand
CACGGACGAACCACCTGAAACGACCACTACGCACAGTTGCAGACCGTTACTCGGAAACCTTCAGTGATACACAGCGACGGAATTGCCCACCAATTCGAATACGACACGTGCCCCCGTATGTCAGGGACGATACAATTCCTGGATACGGGAAAACGTGAGCCGGAGAAATCAGGCCGACTGCGGTATCAATCGGCACACTCGATGCTCCTGCACGGCTGCACCACCACCTCGAAATCGCCGGCCCGAGCGGTGGGCCGGTGACACGATCCAGTCATGGAGTGGGACAAGCCGTCAACGGCCCGGACGGGTACGCGGCGATCTGGGATGTGCTGGAGCGGGTAGCCGTCGGCGGTCCGTCGCGGCACGGCTGGCCCGCGATTCGATCACTTCCTCGGACGCGGCGGTCCGGGCGACCGCCTGCGACCTGCTCGGGGTTCTCTGTGACCGGCAGGCGGAGATGCGCGAGGAGGCGACGAGGCTTCCGGTTGGCGATCTGGGCCGCTTGCGGGCCACACCGCCGGGCCTGGGTACCCGGGATCTGCTCCAGCGGCGGGATCAGCTGCCGGGTGTCGGCTGCCTGACCAGGGTGGTGCGGGTGGCCAGGGTGTGGGTCCTAGACGCCGGCGTGCCGTTCGATCCAGGCTCGCGCTGCCGCGAGGTCAGCGGCGGTCGGCGCGGGGCGGACCTGGTCCGGGTAGCGGAGGAGGTGGTGCTCGCGGGCTGCCTGAAGGCCGATCGCGCGGGCCTTGGTGGACAGTTCGGGGTGGTCCGCAACCTCCTGCGCGCGGTGCCACCAGTCCCGGCTGCGCGGGTCGACGTCGTAGTGCCAGAGGGGCTGTGCGGGGTCGGCCACGCCGATCAGCACCCGGCGCAGAACGTATGCGCGGAGCCCCGAGTCGCCAAGCAGCCGGTCGGCGACCAGCAGCGGGGACACCTGGTCGAGCCGGGCACGGATCAGCACCCAGGTCATCAGGTGTCCGGTGTCGTGGGCGCTGGAGGTCACGAAGTCCCACAGCTCGGCGGCCTTGGCCTCGTCCGGCGCGCCGAGGTGAGTCAGAAGCCGTAGCGTGCTCTTCCAGACCGGCCGGGGTTTCGCCCACCAGGCCAGCAGGTCGGCGGCGGCCGGGTGGTCCAGGTCCAGCGCCAGGCAGGTAAGGGTGACCAGCGGGTGGCGCCACTCGGTGTACGTGGTCCGGTACTGCTTGGTGAGGTCCTTCTTCCAGCGCGGCAGGAGCGCCGCCACCTCGGCCTCGGTGGCGGCGCCGTGGGCGTAGAGCAGTTCGAGGCAGAACGCGAGCCCCTGCATGCCGGTCTTCTCATCGGCCACCTGGGCCCGCAGCCAGCGGACGTCGGCGGCGGTCAGCGTCCGGTACCGATGCCAGACCGCGCACAACCCGCCCTCGTAGAGGGTCAGGTCGGGGCCGGTGCCGGCCAGCAGCTCGTCGCGGACGGCCTCGTATCGGTCGGCGGCGGCCAGCGCGTCCGTCGCGCTGGTGTCGGTGAGGTCGGCGTAGGCGGGGCCGAGCCGGACGGCTTCCTCCCGCACATGTGCGATCTGATTCTGCGCCGCGTCGGCGGCCACCACGCGCAGTTCGCGCGGAAGGCGTTCGTCGGTGCTGAACCGGACGGAGGCGAGCGCGGCGAAGGACCGCCCGGCCGCGTAGTTCGCCCCCGAGTCCTCCCGCCACTCGGCCGTGACGGCACGGCGGAGCGCGGCGAAGAGGGCCCGCATCGACGCCTCCGGGGCATCGTGTCCGATCAGCTCTGCCGCGAGTGTGCGCGCAGCCTGTACCCAGTCGGGCTCGCGGATCGCCTGGTGCGTCGTGAGCCACGCGGCGATCGCGGCGCCGTCGCCGGCAAGCGCCAGCTCGCGCACGACCGTCAGGCCCCGCTCGGAAGGGACCTGGCCGAGGATGTCAGCCGCCTTGGGGCCGACCGCGGCGACCGCTTCCCAGGCGTGGTCGTGGTCGTGACGCAGCAGCGCGTGCAGCAGCGCCGGCCAGGCGTCCCACTCGGTGAGCCGCCCGGCGTACCCCTCCTGCCAGGCCGGTAGCAGCCGCGACACCTCGTCGTACGTGAGCGCGTCCCGCCACTCCAGCGAGGTAACGAACCGCCCTGCGGCGGACACGTCCACCGGATCGCGCAGCCGGTCGTGGAGCCAGCCTGCCTCGATCCCGGTCAGCGGCCGGTAGCGGTAGGGCAGCCGGCTGCGGTCGACCGGGGTGTCGAGCCGGTCAAGGAACTGGCGTACCCCGGCCGGATCCTCCGGATCGGGCATCCCCTCCCCGTCCCGGTGCGTGACCCTGTCCAGCCGGAAAGCACCCTGCTGTCCGCCGTCGGCGACCTGATAGCCGGCCGGACCGGTCCCGAGACCGGCGGCGACGATCGCATGGTCACCACCCCAGTGCAGCATCAGTTCGCCCGTCAGCGCACCGGACCGGTCGAAAGCCTGATGGGACTGCCAGTGCCAGTACGCGAAGGAGGTGCCGGCGCCGAGGCCCCGCGCCGCGAACAGCTCGGCGGCGTCCTCATGTCCGTCGGTCTGGGTGTAGCGGTTGCGGGTCTGCGGCGGAAGGACCACGAAACCGTCGCCTCCCAGGGTCCGCCACCAGGCTTTGATGCTGTCGAGATCCGAGCGCTTCCTCGCCGGGGTCCTACCGGGCGAGGCGGGGCGATGACCGGGCACGTGCTACTCCTCGGGGAACGTTCCTGGCCCCAGACTGCCAGACCCCTTCCCAGCCTCCCCCTCGCCGCATCGTCTCGCCCGGGTGGCACCCCTTCGGCCGATACCCGCAGCGCCGCCCCCGCGTCCGGTCATGGAGCACAACGACGGCCTGTTGGCGGATCAGCGCGCCGGCAACCCGCAGTTCTGGGTGCCGTCATCTTCGGGCGTGCCGGCCCATGGCTGCTCGCGGCTGCCCGACCGCTGCGTCGAATCGGCCCCCGACCAGTGGGAATGATGCTCTCCCGCCGCTGCCTCCAGCCGTTGGCGCGCGGCATAGTAGTCCCCGGCAGTGTCGCAACGAGGGGTTGGAACGGGGACGAATGCTGCACGGGCTGGGTATCAGCGAGCAGGACGAGGCCGTGTACGTCGAGCTGCTGCGGCGGCGTCGGGCGACCGTTGCCGAGGTGGCCGAAGCACTCGGGCTGCCGGCACCGGCTGCGGCGTCGGTGATGGCGCGGCTGGTCGCGCTCGGCCTGGTGACCCGCGACGACAGCGGACTGCACACGGTCGTACCGCCGGATGTCGGGCTCGGCACCCTGATCGTGCAACGGCAGACCGCGCTGCAACAGGTCCAGGGCAGGCTGGCCCAGCTGGTGGAGGTGTACCGGACGGGAGCAGCCGCTGCGGTGGGTGAGGTGGAGGCGCTCACCACGCCCGAGCAGCTCGCGACGTGGATCGACAACATGGAGCGGGGTGCCAAACGGGAGGTGCTCGCGTTCTTCCGGCCGCCGTACGTGCTGGAGGGCGACCTCGAGGTCTCCTCCGACGTGCCCAGCTACCGCTACGTGTACGAACGCGTCGCTCTCGACGACCCGCGGGCTCCCGACGAGATCGGCAGGTTCCTCAAGAGCGGGTACGAGATCAGGATCGCCGCCGAACTGCCCAGCAAGATGATCATCGTCGACCGGGCGGCGGTGCTGTTGCCGATGCTGCCCGACCAGACCAGCGTCCACCCCGGATTCCTCCTGGTCCGGGGGCAGGCGCTGGTGCACCTGCTGGTGGCGCTTTTCGAGCGGGTCTGGCAGGCCGCCACGCCGTTGCGGCTCACCGCCACCGGCGTCACCGAGGGAGTGCCGGCCTGGGACGACGTCGACGTCGCGCTGATGACGTACCTGCTCTCCGGCATGCCGGACAAGACGGTGGCCAGCCGGCTCGGGACCAGTGAACGCACCGTGCAGCGCCGGATCCAACGGCTGATGAAACTGGCCGGGACCGACAGCCGGATGCAACTGGCCTGGTACGCCGCCCGGTCCGGGCTGATCCCGTCCTGACCGGGCCCAAAGGCGGGTCGCCCCCGTCCACGGTGCGGACGGGGGCGACCCTGGGGTATCGGCGGAGGTTATCCCCGCAGCTGGTAGGCGCGGGTCACGGTCTGCTCGACGGTGTTGCCGTCGGCGTCGGTGGCCTGCATCCGCAGGGCGACGAAACCGTTGGTGTCGCCCCGCGCGGGGCTCCTGATGGCACCGGTGACACCGTTCCCACCGTTGCCGGTGACCGCCACCTGCTGCCAGGTGGCCCCGTCGTCGTACGAGGCCCACAGCTTCGTCTCGACGATCCGCAGTCCGTCCAGTCCCTGCGGGTAGCGGAAACCGAGGTCGATGCCGACCGCCGACTGGGCCAGGGCGCTGTTGTCCAGGTCGACGTCCAGGTCGTAGTCGACCGAGATGACCGGCAACTTCTGCGGCCCACCGTCGCCGCCGTACGCAGAGTCGAACGTCCAGCTGGTGTTGACCCTGGTGGAGGTGGTCCACCCCGGCTGGTCCCGCTGCGCGTCCGTGACCACGCGGTACCGGGCCCGTTCGGGCGTCATCGGGAAGGCCACCTGCACGGCGGGCACGGAGCCCAGCAGCTGGCCGTCGCGGTACACGGTGGCCAGTTCCTTGTCGGTGACGTGGCGGTACGCGTACAGCTGGCCGGTCGCCCCGTCGAGCAGCCCCACCGGGAGCACCACCCCGACGTTGCCGTCCCGCACGGCACCACCGTCGGGCCGGTTCGCCGTCACTGCGGTCCGGACCACCGCCTTGTTCCAGGTCCGGGTCGCCTGCTGACCCGCCTGCAGCACGGCGGGGACCGTGGTCTGGAATGCGGGCTGCGACTCCCACACCGGGCTGACCGACACCATCTCGGCCGTCGGCAGGCCGGCGGTGACGTACTCCGTGACGGTCCGGGGCAGGGTGATCCGGCGGGTGGTCATGACCAGGAAGGTCTGCTGCGGCCCGATGACGAACCGGCCGTAGCTACCTTCCGTGCCCGGCGTCGAAGCGTGGAAGGACGCCTGTACGGGGGCCAGTTCCCGGGTGCTGACCTGGTAGCTCTGGTCGGCCAGGATGCCCTGCTGGTGCTTGAGCACCTCGTAGGTGTACGGGCTGACCGCGATCCCGGTGAGCCGGATCGTGACGTCGCGGCGGGTGGCCAGGTCGGCCAGCCGGGCACCCGGCCCGTTGCCGAGGGTCATGGCCGGAATCGCGGTGGGCGTCCTCGCATAGCTGCTGAGGCCCCAGTCGGTGGCGGTGTCGTGGTAGAGGACGACCGCGCGGGCACCGGCCGCCGCCGCGTTGGCGATCTGCTCGCCCGGGGTGAGGTCGTCGCTGCGGCGGACCAGCGCCAGCCTGCCCTTTGCCGACGTGCCCGGGTATTCCTGCGGCCGTCCGATACCGGCGTTCAGCACCCGCAGCAGGTGCGTACCGTCCAGCCGTGCCGAGCCGATCCAGCCGTCGACGTACTCCGGCGTGATCGGGAACGCACCGGGGGTGACGATCTGTGCCTTCAGTTCCGGCGCGGCCAGCGACCAGTTCAGCCGGTGCGCCAGGTTGGCGTTCCCGAGCCGCGACGGGATGGCGTGCATCCGCGTGTGGCCGAAGAGTCCGTCCTGCAGCCCGTAGGCCATCGTCCGGTCGTTGTTCAGCAGGGTCAGCCCCATGTTGACACGTTTCGGCTGGCTCGGCTTGGGCGTGGCGACGGTGACCCGGTCGGCGGTACGCCCGTCGAAGGTGATGGTCCGGTCCGAATCGAGGTTGACGCCCGACTCGGCACCGTAGACGTAGTCCCGGACCTGGCTGTAGTCGGCCGTGTGCCGGTAGGTACCGGTTGCGAAGGCGTACTCACCGCGCGGCAGCCGCAGGTTGAGGGTGCCCTCGGCGCTGAGCAGGAAGTGGATGTCGGCGGGGCGGGCCGTGTTCAGGTCGAAGACCCACACCGTGCTGTAGGTCGACGCCGGCGCCTTGCCGTCGAAGTCCACCAGGTTGACCGTGACGTCGAACCGCTCGACGTCCTTGACGAAGGCAACCGCCGTGGTCACCGCCGTCGCACCGTCGGCCGAGGTGGCGGTGACGTGACCGCCGTACGCTCCGGTGGTCACCTTGGCGGCGTCGAGCGTGACCGTCACGTCGGCCGTGCCCCCGGCGGGCACGGTCACCGTGTCGGCGCCCAGCGCCAGCGCTCCTGCCGGCAGGTCGCCGCCAGCGCCCTTCACCGTCAGCGCGAGCGTGACCGCCTGGTCACCGTCGTTGACGTAGGTGACCTTTTTGGTCACCGGGTCGGTGGCGTCCCACTCCTGGTTGCCGAAGTCGACCACGCCGGATCCGGAGACCGACTGCCGCACCGCGCGGCTCACGTCCGTCCGACCGGCGCCCTGGTCGTACACCGACGCGTCCGGGGTGGTCTTCGCCGAGCTGACGAGCTGGTTTTTCAGCCGCTCCGGAGTCCAGTCCGGATGCTGCTGGGCCAGGATCGCGGCGGCACCGGCCACGTGCGGCGTCGCCATGGAGGTGCCGCTGGCGGAGGTGTAGTGGTCATCCACCGGCGTACCCATGCTGGTGCCGGACGCTCGGGCCGCGACGATATTCCGGCCCGGTGCGGTGATCTCCGGCTTGAGGCGCCCGTCGACCAACGGGCCACGGCTGGAGAAGGAGGTGACCGCGTCGGTGTCGTCCACTGCGCCGACGGTCAGGGCCGCTGCGGCGATGCCGGGCGAGCCGACGGTCGTCGCGTCCGGCCCGGAGTTGCCGGCGGCGATGGTGAACAGCACGCCGGTCTCGGCCGTCAGCTGGTTGACCGCCTCGGCCATCGGGTCGGACCCACCCTGGGCCGTGCCGCCCAGGCTCATCGACACGACCTTCGCGCCCGAGTGAGCCGCCCAGTCCATCCCGGCGATGATCCCCGACTCGCCGCCTTCGCCTCCGTTTGACAGCACCTTGCCCACCAGGAGCTTGGCACCGGGCGCGACGCCCCGGTACTTGCCGCCGGCTCCCGCGCCCGTGCCGGCGATCGTGGCGGCGACGTGGGTGCCGTGCCCGTGCCCGTCCTGAACAGCCTCGCCCGGCACGAAGCTCTGACTGTCGACGATCTGTCCGACCAGATCCGGGTGGTTCGGATCCACTCCGGTGTCCAGCACGGCGACCTTCACGCCCGTGCCGTCGTACCCGGCAGCCCAGGCGTCGGGCGCGCCGATCTGCGGCACGCTGACGTCGAGCAGGGCTCGCACCTTGCCGTCCAGCCAGATGCGCTCGACGCCTCCGGAGAGCTTCGCCCTGGGGGTACGACCCTTGGCGGTGTCGTCGTCGACGGCCTCCCAGAACGTGGCGGCCTGCTTCTTGTCGGCGGCAACCGCGGCACCCCGCACCCTGGGCAGCTTCCGCGTCACGCGGCTGCCGGCCGGGGCGGCGGGCGCTGCGACCTTGCCGGCCGCCTGTCCGGCGTAGCGCACGATCAGGGGGATCGTCGCGCTGCGCGCGTCGTCGTAGCCCTGCGCGATGAGACCGGTGACGTTGAACAACCGCTGGTCCACCTGGCCGGACGCGAGGAACGGCTGGACCGCCAACGGCACCACGTACACGTCGCTGCCGACCGAGTAGGTGCGGAAGATGCTGTCCGGGCTGTGCGGGGTCACCGTGACCGCCGGCTTGCCACCCACGTTGGTTACCGTGACCACGTCACCGGTGACAAGGGTGACCTGCGCGGCGGTTGCCGACGACGCCGGTACGCCGGTGACCCCGGCTACGGGTGTCAGTGGCTGGCCGTACGCGCTTCCGCCGCCGGCCACGACGAGCGTGGCGGCGAGCGTGGCGCCGACCAACGTCGATTTCTTTATTGGCATTGAGCTGGCCTCCTTCTGCCGGTACCAGGGTTCGTACCGGTGGGGCAAAGCTTCGTTAAGACCGGGGGCGGCGCGCTATGGCTGCACCTGGCGGGCACCAGACATGTCGGGTCGTCGCCATCGAGGGCTGTCTCACCTTCGACTCTGGCTCACTACCGGTGGTAACCGGCCGCTGTCGCAGCCGTCGTGCTGGCACCGCGTCGGCGGCGTAGGATCAGCCCATGCACGACCTGATCAGGCCGGTCGTGGTCGCTCCGATGGCCGGCGGGCCGTCAACCCCAGCGTTGGTTGTCGGTGCCGCCCGCGCCGGCGCGCTCGGCTTCCTCGCCGCCGGCTACAAGACACCGGCAGCGGTCGAGAACGAACTGCGGGCGGTGGGTGCGGCAGGAATCGCGTACGGGTTGAACGTCTTCGTGCCGATGCCGGCCCCGGCCGACGTCGAGCCGTTGGCACGCTACCGGCGGCTGCTGCAACCGGAAGCCGACCTGTACCAGGTGGACCTTCCTCCGCTGCGGCTGCACGACGACGACCACTTCGCGGAGAAGATCGAGCTCGCCGTGGCGTACCGCGTGCCGCTGGTCAGCTTCACCTTCGGCGTGCCGGACCGCACCGTGGTCGAGGCGCTGCACGCCGCCGGCTCCCGCGTACTCGTCACGGTCACCTCCGCGTACGAGGCCGAGCGCGCCCTCGCCGCCGCGCCGGATGCCCTCATCGCCCAGGCCGGCACAGCCGGGGGGCATGCCTCCACCACCCGACCAGCCGACTACCGGGGCGAGACGAACGCGGCGCAGGTGCTCGCCGCCGTGCGAAGCGCCGCCGACGTACCGGTCCTCGCAGCCGGCGGCGCCGCCTCCGCCGCCGACGTCAACCGCCTGCTCGCGGCCGGGGCCGAGGCGGTCCAATGCGGCACCGCCTTCCTGCTCGCCGAGGAGGCCGGCACCCGCGCGGCACAACGCGCCGCCATGCTCTCCGGTGACCACCGGGAAACCGTCGTGACCCGTGCCTTCACCGGACAGCCGGCTCGGGCGCTGCGCAATCGGTTCACCGATGCCTATTCGGACGTGGCGCCCCTCGGCTACCCGGCCGTGCACCACCTGACCGCCCCGATCCGTGCCGCGGCGGCGCAGCGCGGCGACCCTGCGGCGCTGAACCTCTGGGCAGGCACCGGGTTCGCGTCGGCGCGCCCAGCGCCGGTCGCGAACCTCGTGGCGGCCCTGCTACCCGATGCCTGATCAGGCACGAACTCGAACAGGTGGGCCAGCCCCGCACGTCGATGATCCGCTGCATCGGAACGAAGGCGCCAACACCACGACCGGACCGATTAGACGCCAGTACGCGTTACCTGATGCTGTTCATGGGCAACCCCACGGCGGCGCCGCCCGGACCGACCGGGCCGGTATCCCGCCGGATCCGCTGGGGGTGTCCCACGACGCGAGGGCGTGGACGATCCAACCGGAGCCGATCGTGACACCCCAGGGCATCGAGGGCTTCATCGAAGGAACCCCGGACTTCAGCGGGCGGCTTCGCGCGGAACGCGCCGGCAACGGCGGCGACCGAGTCTACAGACTGACCTACGCCGGCCACGACGAGATCGGCCGTCCACTCGGCTGCACCGTCACCGTCACCGTTCCCCACGATCAGGGCCTACTGACCCCGCCGACGACGCCCGGTCGTCATCTGGACCGTTGCCGGTCAGTCGGCGCTGAACGCTGCGGAGGCTAGCTCGGCGGGACATCCTTGACGAACACGATCCCATCGTTGCTAGCCACGTGGGCCGGGTCCAACGGGGAGTAACCGAACCAGGGGGACACGCGGGGAGCGGGCGTCACGTCGCCGAGGACGGTGGCCAGTCGGCGGGCGTCGACGACGTACCGGTCCGCCGGCAGCGCGTACAACAGCCCCTCGATGGTGTCCGGAGGTGGGGCGTCCACGCCATGGTGGCGGATCGTGCCGAGGGCTGTGGCCAGGAAGGCGTACCCGTCGCCCAGGTGGGCGCTCACGATCGCGCCGGCGCTCCACCACTCCAGCAGCAGGCCACCCATCCGCATCCTGCTCTTGTTCCGCTGGAGGTGGCCGTTGTGCGCGTACACCAACGCCGGGCCCCGCTCGGCGATGGCGAACAGGTTGGCAGCCATCATCGAGTCCCGCAGGGCCAGCAGCCTCGCCAGGCGACCCGGTGACGTGTCGGCCATCCAGAAGTGGTAGCGCAGCAGCCCGGTGGCGGTGCGCCCGTACAGGCGTGCCCGGTCCCAGTCGTCCCGCGAGGACGCCGCGATCAGCTGTGGCGTCTGCGCGTCGAGCAGCGTCACCAGGTCGTCGGCGAGCAGCCGCAGCTGCTTGGCCTCGGGTGTCTGCCCCACGGACTGGAACGGGTCCATCATCGCGGCAGGGTTCGTCCAGCGGTCGTCGGCGCCGAGCAGGCGGTCGAGCGTATCGGCGGCGCAGGGAAGCAGGTCGGCGTCGGCCCAGGCGGTGAGGTAGGCGTGCAGTGCGGTGAGGGCCTGCCGCGGACTCGCCGCGCCGGTGATCTCCAGCGGGCCGTCGAACCCGGCGAACCGCAGCCGCTCGGACCCGGGCCGGCCGTCGTTGTACGCGCGCATCCAGCGCACAAGCTCACGGTTGGCCGCAGACGCGCCGAACCCGTGGCTGAAGCCGCGTTCCATGACCTCGTCGAGGGTGCCCGTGCCCGACGTGACGTCGTCGTCCACGACCAGGCCCATCACGCAGTCGCTCTCGACTGCGATCGTCCGGTAGCCCTCCTGCTCGACAAGCTGCCGGAAGAGTTCGTTGCGTACGTCGAGCAGGAGGTCCTCGCCGTGGGTGGGCTCGCCCAGGGCGAGCAGCCGCGGCCGGGTCGGGAGCAGCCGCATGACGGTCGCGGCCTCGACAGCATGGGCGGTGTCCTTGGTACCAGCAATCATTTCCTCAACGGTATCGTTGAACCTTTGGTTGAAACTTCTCCGCGATATTGGCAGGACAGTGGGGCGAAACCTTCAAGACGGTGGACGGCTCAGGCCGGTCGACCTGGCGCGCCGGCACGGCCTGTCCACCCAGGCGATCAGGAACTACGAGGCGGCCGGCATCCTGCCGGGCGCCGAACGCACCCTGCACGGATATCGCACCTACACGCCGCAGCACGCGCACGCCCTGCGCGCGTTCCTCGCGCTCGTGCCCGGACACGGCCACCAAACGGCCACCTCGATCATGCAGGCGGTCAACCGGGACGCCACCGAGGACGCGCTCCGGCTCATCGACGAGAGCCACGCCCAGCTTCTCGACGACCGCCGCACCCTCCAGGCCGTCGAAGCCGCGCTTCGCGACCTCAATCCCGTACCGCAGGAACGCGGCGACACGTTCGTCGGCCCCCTGGCCAGCAGGCTCGGCATCCGCCCAGCCACTCTGCGTAAATGGGAACGCGCTGGCTTGGTCCAACCGCGCCGCGACCCGCAGACGGGCTACCGGGTCTACAGCGCAGCCGACGTACGCAACGCCCTACTCGCCCACCAGCTCAGACGGGGCGGCTACCTGCTTGAGCAGATCGCCCCGCTGATCGCCCAGGTCCGTTCCGCCGGAGGCGTCGCGCCGCTCGCGTCGATGCTGCGCGACTGGCATGCCCGCCTCTCGGCCAGGAGCCGCGCCATGCTCACCGGCGCCGCCGCGCTGGACGCCTACCTTGGCTGCCGACCGGCCCCGCCCGGAAACGGGCCGGGTGACTACGTCATCGCCTCGTCGACCGCGGACTCGGTTCGGCCGTCCAGCAACTCCCGCTGATCGTCGCTCAACAGCCCCTTCCGATGACCCCCTATGCGACAACGCTCTGTCACCGGCGCAGTGGCTGAGCCCGCTGTGGATCACCCCAGGTGGTGGGCTGCCGCGGTGCACGACTGGCACCGCGGCAGCCCACTGCCTGCGGTCTATGTGGCGGCGACCAGCTGGTTGGCGCTGCGCAACACCCGCGGCTCCAGCAGGGCCTGCGGGTCGAAGCCGGGTTCGGCGGTGACGTCGAAGGTGACGCTCTCGCCGGGCAGCAACGTGATGAGCATGTCGTCGACGCTCGCGTCGGCGGCGACCTTGTCAGCCAGCAGCGCCAGGTCCCGGATCAAGGACTTCGCGGTGACGGTGACGGCGGCTCCGGTGGGCGTGGCCACCGCAGTGGCGGTGTAGTCCGGGGCGGTCAGATCGCTGTGACGGTCTTCGGCGAAGAACCACACGCCGCGTTGTCCGTGCAGTCGGGCGATGAGCAGTTCACCCGCGGCCGAGCCGGTGGTGGCCAGGTTGGCGGGCAGCGTCAGGCTCTGCGTCGACCACGGTGCGCAGTCCGCAGGGATCACCGCCGTGGCCCGCGCCTTGCCGCTGTAGTCGCATCGCGAGACCTCCACCTCCCCGGTCCAGGGCAGCCCGGTGTCGTTGACGAGCACGACCCGCAACCCGTCGCCTACCGGCTGGATGGTGAGCAGCCGGTCGGCGTGGGCGTGGCGCAGCGCGTAGAACGTGGGTTTGCGCCGGCCGTCGCCGTCGATCGCGGCCCAGGACACGACGGGCCAGCAGTCGTTGAGCTGCCACATGACACTGCCGGCGCACACCGGGCTGCTGGCCCGGAAGTGCTCGACCGCGGTCGAGATCGCGCGGGCCTGGTTGAGTGACATCGCCCAGTGCCAGTCCTCGATCGTGGACGGGAGCCGGAAGTGGGGCACGAGCCCACCGGTGAGTTTGAAGTTGCCTTCCATCGCCTTCTGGTGCACGAGCATGCCCGGTGACTGCGGGGTGAGCGGATCGTCGGACAGTGCGCGGCGCAGCGTCGACCACGTGGGTGGGCCCTGCCAGCCGAACTCGGCGGCGAAGCGGGGCCGGTAGCTGCGGTAGACGGTGTAGTCGACCTGGTTCCACACGTCCCAGATGTGCATGCTGCCGTGCGCCGGGTCGTTGGGATGCTGCGCCGGGTCGGGTGAGAAAGGGCTGCTGGGGGTGTAGGCGCGGTGCGGGTCGAGTTCGGCGACGATCGCGGGAAGGATCCCGTGGTAGTAGCCGTGGCCCCAGCTCTGCCCATCCAAGCGCAGTTGCCAGCCCCAGTCGGCGTAGCCCCAGATGTTCTCGTTGCCGCCGTTCCACAGCACCAGGCTCGGGTGCGGCATGATCCGGGTGACGTTGTCGCGGACCTCGGCGACGACTTCGGCGCGCAGCGGGTCCTGCTCGCTGTAGGCCGCGCACGCGAACAGGAAGTCCTGCCAGGTCATGATGCCGTGCTCATCGCATTCGGCGTAGAAGTCGTCGGCTTCGACGATACCGCCGCCCCAGACCCGCAGCAGGTTGATGCCTGCGTCGGCGGCCTGGGCGATACGTTGGGCGTAGCGGGTTCGGGTGACGCGGTGAGGGAAAACGTCGTCGGGGATCCAGTTGGCGCCCTTGACGAACACCGGCCTGCCGTTGATCACGAAAGTGAACCGGGTGCCGTGCTCGTCGGGGCTGGTGTCGAGGGTGACGGTGCGGAATCCGACCCGGGTGTGCCAGTGCTGCAGGGCCTGGTCGGGGTGCACGGCGGCGTGCATGGTGACGTCGAGGTCGTACAAGGGCTGCTGGCCGTGCCCGCGCGGCCACCACAGCTGCACGTCGGCGACCTGCAGGTGCAGCACCGCGGTGCTCTGCCCGGCCGGCAGCGTCGCGGTCACGGTCTGCCCGGCGACGGCGGCGGCCAGCACGAGTTCGGTGGGGGTGTCGTCGCGGGCGATCTCGACGTGCACGTCGGCGCTGCCGCGGGTGCCGTCCACGGTGACGACGGGGCGCACCGTGGCCAGGCGGGCGGTGCTCCAGCTGTGCAGGGACACCGGCCGCCAGATCCCGGCGGTGGCCAGGTCCGGTCCCCAGTCCCAGCCGAAGTTGGCGGCCGTCTTGCGGATGGCGTTGTACGGGTGGTGGTTGACGTGGGGGCGGGCGCCGATACGCATGCTCGCGTCGTCGGCGTAGCGCACCGGCGAGCTGAAGGTCACCGACAGGGTGTTGGCGCCGGGGCGCAGCAGCCCGGTGACGTCGAGGCGGTAGGTACGGTGCTGGTTGGCGGTCTCGGCGATGACGGTGTCGTTGAGGTGCACCTGGGCGACGGTGTCCAGACCGTCGAACACCAGCTCGGTGACGTCGTGGCCGTCGGGTGTCCAGTCGAAGGTGCTCTGGTAGGCCCAGTCGCACAGCCCGATCCAGGCCAGCAGGCGCTCGTTGTCGTCGAGGTAAGGGTCAGCGATGAGCCCGGCGGCGAGCAGGTCGGTGTGCACGGTGCCCGGGATCGTGGCGGGGATGGGACCGGCGGCGGTGATCTCGGTGGGAGCCGGGCCGGCGACCGGACGCAGGGTCCAGCCATGGTGCAGGGTGCGCAGCATGTGTGGGTCTTTCCTTCTAGATTGTCGCCGATGGACGCGGTGCCGCAGCGCTGGCTACGGCGGTGTGGCGTGGGAGGTCCGGGCCGCAGCGAGGTCGGCGGCCGTCGCGAGCGCGCCCAGCACCCCGGACAGCCCGTCCAGGTCCGGCAGTCCGAAAGCGAACCGGAACGTCTTCGCGCCGAGCTTGAGGTCGTCGCCAAGGCGAACGACGAAGGCGCCCGGCGCGCCGCTGTGGGCGTCCGGGCGGGGCTGCGCCAGCGCGGGCGCGGCGGCACCCAAGGCGAGCAACCCGGCCAGCGCCATGATGGCGCCGACGGTGCGTCTGCTCATTGCCGTCTCCTTGTCAGGGGTCTACGCGACGTGTCAGCCGTAGGCCGCGTTTCGTAAGGCTCGGAGCCACTGGTCGATGATGGCGATGGTGACGGTGGCTTCG
>NZ_JBAKHU010000102.1:0-15179 GCF_036906895.1 Micromonospora sp. CPCC 206060 | reverse complement strand
CACCGAACTCGTCGCCGGCTGTCCCTGGCTACCCACCGGCGCAGCGACCACCTGACCAGTCACCATCCCCTTACGCTACGGGCAGGCCCAGCGCAGACCAGACCAGGGTGGAGGAGACGTATGGCCGAGTACCTGCCCAGCATCTACCGGCAGTTTCTTGAACGCTTTCCGGACGTCGCCGAGGCGCAGGGTGCGCTTGCTCGCGTAGTTCGCGACCGCAATTCGTTCGATGATCGAACTGACCGTCTCATCAAACTCGCCCTCGCTATCGGTGCAGAGGCCGAGGGCGCCGTTCGTTCCAACGTTCGCAAGGCGATGGCACACGGCGCCACCCTCGACCAGGTCCGCGGAGTCGCGCTGAACGCCATCACGACCTGCGGATTCCCTACGGCCATCGCCGCCCTGTCCTGGATCGAGGATGTCGCCGCGGCAGAGCCGTCCACACCTGCGGACGACGACGCTTCCGGCTAACGTCGCAGCTGTGCCTGTCGTACGGCGGCGGGCGCGGGAGGCGCGGTGGGCACCGGACCGCGACGTTGGCGGTAGACGACGTAGGGGCGCCACACATAGGCGATCGGGGCGGACCAGACGTGGACGAGGCGGGTGAAGGGCCACAACGCGAGGAAGACGAACCCACCGAGAGCGTGCAGCTGGTAGACCAGCGGTGCGTCGGACATCAGCTCGCTCTGCGGGTGCAGCCAGAAGATGCCGCGGAACCACACCGCGATGGTCTCCCGGTAGTCGTACCCGCCACCGAGCAGGTTGGTGGCGACGGTGGCGGTCATCCCGAGTACGACCATGGCGGCCAGCGCCGTGTACAGGACCTTGTCCATTGTCGTGGTGGCCCGCCGGACCCGGCGGTTGACGATGCGGCGGGCGATCAGCAGGGTCAGCCCGGCGACGAGCATCGTGCCGGTCAGCGTGCCGCCCCAGACCGCGGTGACGTGGTAGACGTGCTCGGAGATGCCGACCGCCTCGGTGACGGCGGCCGGTACGAGCAGGCCGACGGCGTGTCCGCCGACAACGCCGAGCGCCCCGAGGTGGAACAGTGGTGAGCCGAGGCGCAGGAGGCGGTTTTCCAGCACCTGACTGGTGTGGGTGGTCCAGCCGAACTGGTCGTGCCGCCACCGCCACACGTGACCGATGACGAACACCGTCAGGCACAGGTACGGCAGGACGATCCAGAGCAGGGTGGTCATCGCGGGGCCTCCGGCGCGCGGCAGCTGGGGTAGGGGTCGAGAGCAGCGCCATCGGGCGCGTGCGGGTCGGGAATGTCCGGACCCAGGCCGACCGCTTCGACCGGCGGGCCGTCGAAGGCGAGTGCGGCGATGGCATCGCGGTCGGCGTCGGTGAGTTCGGGCAGGACGTAGGTGATCGCGTCGAGGATCAGCCGGTAGGGGGTGGCGAGGTCGGTGAGCGCGGCGCGGAGCAGTTCGATGCCGCGCCGGTGCTGGCGCAGCGGGGCTTCGCCATCACCGGGGCCGACGGCGGCGGCGAACTCGAGGACGACGGGTAGCAGGTCGGGCAGCTCGCCGTCGGCCAGGCGGAGCCCGTGCGCCCGGTAGCGCTGCTTGAGGATCAGCAGGGCCATGCCGCGCTTGCGGGTGTCGCCGTGCAGGTAGTAGGTGAGGTAGAGGCCGGAACGGCGGCGCAGGTCGAACGTCTGCACGTAGTGCTGCTGCACGTCGATCGGTTCGGTGCTGCGCAGCCAGGTGAGGAACTCGCCGAGCTGCTGCCGGAGGTAGGGGTCTTCGAGCTGCCCGGCGGCCGCCGACAGGGTGTCACGGGCCTTCAGCAGGTCGCTGTCCGGATAGGTCAGCAGCAGCGCGGCGAGCTGGAACAGCTTCGCGCGTTCGGCGGCGGGCACCGACCGGAGATCGAGCATGGCGGTGCCGGTCATGACGTACCCCGCAGTGGGTTGATCGACAGGCCGACGCGGCCGTCGCGGCGCCGGGACAGCAGTCCGCTCCGGCCGGGGTGTACGCCGGCGTCGCCGTCGACGAGGTGGAACTGTTCGACGGCGGCGGTGGTCTGGTCGCCGCCCATACCGGGGCCGCCCTCGCAGTCGAGCGAGCAGTCGCGGTGCGCGGCGGCCTGCGCCTCGAGCGCGGCCGCGTCCTTACGGTAGGCGGTGGGGATGATGTACCGCTCGTCGTACTTGGCGATCGCCAGCAGCCGGTACAAGGCCTCGACCTGGTCGGCGGTCATGTCGATGCTGTCGAGCAGGTCCTGGGCGACGGTGCCGTCCAGGGTGCGCGCCCGCATGTAGGAGCGCATGACGGCGAGTTTCATCAGCACCCCGGCGACGGCGTCGGAATCTCCGGCTGTGAACAACTCGGCCAGGTACTCGACGGGGATGCGCAGGTCGCGGATGGTGTGGAAGACGTCGTCGGCGTCGGTGTCGTCGCGACCGGCCGCGCCGACCGCGTCGAGGACGGGGGAGAGCGGCGGCACGTACCACACCATGGGCAGGGTGCGGTACTCCGGGTGCAGCGGCAGAGCGATGCGGTACTCGCTGATCAGTCGCCACACGGGTGAGCGCCGCGCCGCGTCGACCCATTCCTCCGGCATGCCGGCGTCGCGAGCAGCCTGCTGTACGGCCGGGTCGTGCGGGTCGAGGAAGACGCCACGCTGGGCGTCGAGCAGGTCGTGCTCGTCGGGGACCGACGCGGCGGCGCCGACGGCGTCCTCGTCGTACAGGACGATGCCGAGGTAGCGGAGTCTTCCGACGCACGTCTCCGAGCAGATGGTGGGCTGGCCGGCCTCGATGCGGGGGAAGCAGAAGGTGCACTTCTCGGCCTTGCCGGTGGCGTGGTTGACGTACACCTTCTTGTAGGGGCACGCGGAGACGCACATCCGCCAGCCCCGGCACCGGTCCTGGTCGACGAGGACGATGCCGTCCTCCTCGCGCTTGTACATGGCGCCGGAGGGGCAGGCGGACACGCAGGCCGGGTTGAGGCAGTGCTCGCAGATGCGCGGCAGGTGGAACATGAAGGTCTTCTCGAACTCGAACTTGACCTTCGCGGCGGCCTCGGCGGGCATGCGAGCGATATTGGGATCCTGACCGGCGCGTTCGTGGGCACCGCCGAGGCTGTCCTCCCAGTTCGCGCCCCACCGCACGGGCATGGGCTCTCCGGTCAGCGCCGAGTACGGCCGCTTGACCGGGGTGTCGGTGAGCCCCGCGGGGGCGCTGACGAGGATGTCCTTGTCGAACGTGGCGGGCTCGTAGTAGTCGTCGATCGAGGGCAGGTCGGGGTTGGCGAACAATCTGGTGAGCCGCTTGATCCGTCCGCCGGAGCGCAGCGTCAGGCGACCCTTGCTGTCCAGCCGCCACCCGCCCTGCCAGCGGTCCTGGTCCTCGTAGTGCTTGGGATAGCCGATGCCCGGCTTGGTCTCGACGTTGTTGAACCACACGTACTCGGTGCCCTCGCGGTTGGTCCACGTCTGCTTGCACGTCACCGAGCAGGTGTGGCAGCCGATGCACTTGTCGAGGTTCATCACCATGGCGACCTGCGCGCGGATCCTCATCAGTACTCCACTTCCTGGGCGCGGCGGCGGATGACGGTGATCTCGTCGCGCTGGCTGCCGATCGGTCCGTAGTAGTTGAAGGCGTAGGTGAGCTGGGCGTGCCCGCCGGCCAGGTGGGTCGGCTTCACCAGCAGCCGGGTCAGGGAGTTGTGGTAGCCGCCGCGGCGCTGCTTCTTCTCGGCCTTCGGGACGTTGACGGTGCGTTCCGGCGAGTGGTACTGAAACACGGTGCCCTCCGGCATGCGATGGCTGACAACGGCGCGCGCGACCACGATGCCGTTGCGGTTGTGCGCCTCGACCCACTCGTTGTCCATGACGCCGATCTTGGCGGCGTCCTCGACGCTCATCCAGATGACGGGCCCGCCGCGCGACAGGGCGAGCATGAGTTCGTTGTCGTGGTACATCGAGTGGATCGACCACTTGGCGTGCGGGGTCAGGAACCGGACCGTCACGCCGCCGTCGACGAGCTCGCCGGGGCGACCGAAGTGGCGGGCCATGTTCAGTGGCGGGCGGAACGCTGGCAGTTGCTCACCCAGTTCGGCGACCCAGTCGTGCTCGACGAAGAAGTGCTGGCGGCCGGTGAGCGTGTGCCAGGGCTTCGACCGTTCGACGTTGAGGGTGAACGGTGAGTAGCGGCGACCGCCCTTCTCCGAGCCGGACCACTCCGGGCTGGTGAACACCGGCTGCGGCGCCGACTGGGTGTCCGGAAAGGAGATCTGGTCGCTCTCGTGTCCCTCGACGAGGTCGCGGAACCGTTGACCGGTGCGCTCCTCCAGGGCGGCGAACCCGGCAGCGGCGACCCTGCCGTTCGTGGTGCCGGAGAGCGCCAGGATCGCCTCGCACATCCGGTCAGCCGTGGCCAGGGACGGCCGCCCGGCGAACGGGCCGTCGGCGACGACGCCGTTTTCGCGGCTGAGGTACTCCACCTCGGCGGTGACGTCCACGGTGAGCGCCTTGGTGGTGGTGCCGAGCGTGTCCAGCAGCGGACCCACGGCCCGCATCTTGGCCCCGATGAGGGTGTAGTCGCGTTCGACCTCGATGAGCTTCGGCATCGTGCGACCGGGCACCGGCTCGCACTCGCCGGCCTTCCAGTCCCGGGCCCGCCCGCCCGGCATGGCCAGTTCGTCGGGTGTGTCGTGCTGAAGTGGCGCGGCCAGCACGTCGTGGCGTACGCCGAGGTGGGTGCCGGCGAGTTCGCTCACCCGGTCGGCCAGCGCGAGGAAGGCGTCGTAGTCGGTGTGCACATCGGCAGGCGGTTCGACAGCCGGGCTGAAGGCGTGCACGAACGGATGCATGTCGGTCGTGGAGATGTCGTGTTTCTCGTACCAGGTGGCGGCGGGCAGGACCAGGTCGGCGTGCAGGCCGGTGTTGGTCATGCGGAAGTCGATCGCGGTGAGCAGGTCGAGCTTGCCGGTCGGAGCGTCCTCCCGCCAGGCGACGTCTCGGGGCCGGTGGTCGGGGTCGCACTCCTCGGCGTTGGCGAGGGAGTCCACGCCGAGCAGGTGCCGCATGAAGTACTCGTTGCCCTTCCCCGAGGAGCCGAGCAGGTTGGCCCGCCACAGGGTGAGGCACCGGGGGAAGTTGGCGGGGTCGTCGGGGTCCTCGGCCGCACTCTTGAGCCGGCCGGCCTTGAGCTCGGCGACGATGTGCTCCTGGACGGGCCGGCCGGCCGCGGCTGCCTCGTCGGTGAGGTCGAGGGGATTGCGGTCGAATGCCGGGTGACCCGGGCTCCAGCCCATTCGCTGCGCGGCGGCGACCGTGTCGGCGAAGGCCATGCCGGCGAACCGTCCGGTCCCCAGCGGTGAGGACAGCTCGTCGGCGGGCACCCGCTCATAGCGCCACTGGTCGGTGTGCAGGTACCAGAAGGGAGTGCTGGCCTGGTGGCGCATCGGTCGCTGCCAGTCGAAGGCGAACGACATGTGCTGCTGGCCGGTCAGCGGCCGGGCCTTCTCCTGCCCTACGTAGTGCGCCCAGCCGCCCCCGTTGACCCCCTGGCAGCCGGTCAGGGTGACCAGCGAGATGAACGCGCGGTAGGTCATGTCGGAGTGGAACCACTGGTTGGCGCCGGCGCCGAGCACGATCATCGAGCGACCCCGGCTGCGTTCGGCGTTGCGGGCGAACTCCCGGCCGATCCGGGCGGCCATCGTGGCCGACACCCCGGTGATGCGTTCCTGCCAGGCCGGGGTGTTCGGCTGGTCCGGATCGTCGTAACCGCTCGGCCAGCTGCCCGGCAGCTCGCCACGGCGCACGCCGTACTGGGCCATGACCAGGTCGAACACGGACGTGACAACGTGTTCGCCCACCCGCATGACCGGCACACCCCGGCGCATGGTGGAGCCGCCCTCGGTGTCGCCGATGTCGAACCGGGCCAGGTCCACCTCCGCCGTGTCGTCGGTGTGTTCGAGCAGGCCGAGCGCGGGCAGCACGTCCCCGAGTTCCAGGTTCCACCGGCCCGCGCCCTGCTCGCCGAAGCGGAACCCGAGCGACCCGTTCGGGACGACCGGCTGGCCGGTCCGCGAATCGAGCAGCACCGTCTTGTGCGCCGCCGCCGGGTCGGTGTCGCCGAGGTCGCTGGCGGTGAGGAAGCGGTCGGCGGCCCAGCCGCCGTCGTCGCCGCGTCGCAGGGTGACGAGGAACGGCAGGTCAGTGAACTTGCGGACGTAGTCGGTGAAGTAGGGCACCTGCCGATCGCGGAAGAACTCGGTGAGGACGACGTGGCCCATCGCCATGGCGAGGGCACCGTCGGTACCGGGGTGCGGCGCCAGCCAGTCGTCGGCGAACTTGACGTTGTCGGCGTAGTCCGGGCTCACCGCGACGACCTTGGTACCGCGGTAGCGGGCCTCGGCGAGAAAGTGCGCGTCCGGGGTCCGGGTCACCGGTATGTTGGAGCCCCACATCATCAGGTAGGTGGCGTTCCACCAGTCGCCCGCCTCGGGAACATCGGTCTGGTCCCCCCAGATCTGCGGCGAGGCGATCGGCAGGTCGGCGTACCAGTCGTAGAAGCTGAGCAGGGTGCCGCCCAGGAGCGCGTGGTAGCGGGTGCCCGCGGCGAACGACGCCATGGACATCGCCGGGATCGGCGAGAACCCGACAACCCGGTCCGGCCCGTACGTCTTGGTCGTGTACACGTGGGCGGCGGCCATCATGGTGATCGCCTCGTCCCAGCTGGCACGCACGAAGCCGCCCCGGCCGCGCTGGCTCTTGTACGCGCGCGCCCTGTCCGGGTCCTCGACGATCTCGGCCCACGCCAGGACCGGGTCGCCGAGGCGGCGCAGCCCGTCGCGGAACAGATCCGCCAGCACCCCCCGCACGTAGGGGTGGCGGACCCGTGACGGGGAGTACTCGTACCAGGAGAACGAGGCGCCGCGCGGGCAGCCGCGCGGCTCGTAGTCGGGCGCGTCCGGCCCGGTGGTCGGGTAGTCGGTGGCCTGGTGCTCCCAGGTGATCAGCCCGTCTTTGACGAAGACGTTCCACGAGCACGAGCCGGTGCAGTTGACGCCGTGGGTGGAACGGACCACCCGGTCGTAGCGCCACCGGTCGCGGTAGAAGGAGTCCCATTCGTTGCGGCCGACCTGATGCAGGGTTCGTCCGCGATCCCCGACGGTCTCCCTGGTCAGAAAGCGGCGTGCGGCCAGCAGCGGCGCCATGCCTGCGACCACGTCCGTCGAGGGGGTGGTGGGATCCTGCGGTGGGCGTGGTGACACGGAAGGCTCCTTCGATCATGGTGCGGCGTCCGCGGGTAACCGGCAGGGCCGGGCTTCGGGACCGTCTCCATGTTCCGCCGCACTGAGTGGCGCATCAGGTGCCGGCGGTCCCAGATCGCCGGGACCAAGGTCCCTACCAGCGGCGGTACAGGAGGGGCGAGGAAATGGCAGGTGACCTGGGTGGGTTCACGACGAACAGGGTGAAGACCAAGCTGGGCTTGATCTTCACCCTGTGGCCGGTCGGGTGGCGACTCGGACCGGTCAGTCGGGCGGCAACCGGTCGTGCCGCCTCCTGCTGGCCCTGATCACCGGATGGCCGTGGCCAGCCGGGCACCTGCCGCCGTGGCGCTCGCGGCGCCCGTGGCGCGCGTGGCGGATCCTCGCATCCTGACCGCGGTGAACACCGCGGCGGCTAGGGCGACGTTGGACAGCAGCATCAGGCCGATGGCGTAGGAGCCCTGGGCGCCGTAGACCCAACCCATGACGAGGGGCGGGACGAATCCGCCGAGGCCGCCGGCGGCCCCGACCAGCCCGGTGACCGCGCCGACCTGCTCGGCGGGGGCGACCTTGCCGACCAGGGCGAAGACCGCGCCGCTGGCGGCGCCGAGCAGGACCGCCATGCCGAGTAGGGCGACGGTGGCCACCGGCATCAGTGGCGGCTCGAATGCCTGTACGACGGCGAGGACGGCCACCAGGGCGAAGCTCCAGACCAGGACCGGGACCGGGTGCAGCCGGTCGGACAGCCAGCCGCCGATCGGCCGGGCGGCCACCGCGAGCACCACGAAACCAGCGGTGCGCAGCGCCCCATCGGCGGGGTCCAGGTCGTAGGTCGTGCGCAGGTAGGCGGGAAGGTAGACGCTGAAGGCCACGAAGCCGCCGAAGCCGACCGCGTAGAGGACGCACAACTGCCAGGTGACACCGAGTCGGCCGACATCCAGGAGCCGCCGCCAAGGCGACCCGGTGGGACGGGTGCGACCGGACGCGTCACGCAGCAGCAGGAAGGACAGCACGGCGTATCCGGCGAGGATCGCGGCGACGAGCAGGAAGGGTGCCGTGTCGCCGTAGGCGTCGGCCAGCCGGACGGTGGTGAAGTTCGCGATCGCCGTGCCGCCCATGCCGACTCCGAACACCCCGATGGCGAACCCCCGTCGGGCCGGCGGATACCACGCCGAGACGTGCGGAACGCCGATGGCGAAGGTGGTGCCGCCGATACCGAGGAAGAAGCCGATGGCGATCAGGGCCGGGTACGACGAAGCGACGCTGAGCGCCAGCACCGGCACGATGGTGGCCACGGTCACCAGCGGGAACACGATGCGTGCCCCGTACCGGTCGGTGAGGGACCCGACGGGGATCCGGCCGAGGGAGCCCACCACCACCGGCACGGCGACCAGCAGCGACTGGGCGGCGAAGCTGAGGTCCAGCCGTTCCTTGATGCCCGGGCCGAGTGGCCCCAGCAACGCCCACGCCCAGAAGTTGACCAGGAAGCCCAGGGTCGCGACCGCGAGTTGAAGGGGGGCGTTGGCGACGCGAGCCGCCGGTTGAGGCGGCTTGATCGCCGTCGGCTCGCGGTCATGGTTCATGGTCATCGCAAACTCCATCGACAATGCGGTGCGGCTTGAGGATGAACGTTCAGTGCATCCGCTGATCCGATCTGAGCGTGGTGCAGCCGAACCGGACCGGTCAGGGTCGGAAGTCCCGGCGGACGGGGGACGTCCGGACCCATTGCCAGGGTGGCCGAAGCAGACCTACCGGACCGCCGGTGCGCCAGCCCGCAGCGACGACGGCGAAGGCGTCCGCGCGGGCCGCGCCGCCCAGGTAGCCGGGCTGCCCGCCTTCGATCACGTGCAGGCCCGTCGTCGACCAGCGGACGGGGACGATCCGGGTGCGCCGATCTTCGGGCGGTAGCGCCTCGGCGAGCGGCGCCGTCTCCAGCTCGGCCAGGGGTGCCCCGGCGAGCGCGGCCAGCAGAGGATCGACCAGGGTCAGCGCGGCGACGAGTGCGGCGAAGGGGTTGCCCGGCAGGCCGACGATCCACCGCGAGCCGGCCTGCGCGAGCACCTGCGGATGCCCGGGCCGGCAGGCCACGCCGTCGACGTGAACGGTGGCGTCGAGGCGGCGCAGCCCGTGATGCAGCCCGTCGGCGGGTCCGACCGACGACGCGCCGCAGACGATGGTCACATCGGCGTCGGCAACGCTGTCGGCGATGGCGGCGGCGAACCATTCGGGCTCGTCACCGACCAGGCGGGAGTCGAGCAGGTCCGCACCCCAGCAGGTGAGCAGCGGCCGGAGCATCGGGCCGATGGCGTCGCGGACCTGGCCCCATCCCGGCGTGCCGGCCGGAACCAACTCGTCCCCACTGATCACCAGCCGTACCCGAGGGCGGGCGTGGACAGTGAGCGTGTCGAGGCCCACGCTGGCCGCCAGCCCCAACACCGGTGGGGTGACAAGGCTGCCGGCCGGCACCAGTTCCTGCTCCGGTCGGGCGTACTCGCCGCGACGGCGCACATGCTCGCGAACGCTCGGCGGGGCCCAGACGCTCTCGCCCGTACGGTCGGCCGCCTCATAGGGCACCACCCGGTCGGTGCCCTCCGGAACCGGGGCGCCGGTGGCGATCTCGACAGCGGTCTGCCCAGACAGGCGCGGCGGCGCGTGGAGATGACCGGCGAGGACGCGATCGACCACCCGCCACGGGCCGGGGCCGTGGACGGCGTAACCGTCCATGGCCGCGTTGTCGAAGCCCGGTACCGGCACCGCAGCCCGCATCGGTGCCGCCAGCGTTCGGCCGACGGCCGACGCCAGGGCAGCCGGCTCGGCGGCCAGGGGAGCGGCCAGCTCGAAGGCGAGCCGTCGGGCGTCCGCCCATTCGATGGGCGGGGAGGGGCAGTCGTGATGGTGACGCGCACCGACGGTCACGACGGTTCCTGCGGGACGAGGTCGCCGACGGTGGCACATGCCACGTCGGGGTCAGCTCCCCGGCCGACGGCCATCCCGATCAGAAATGCGGCCAGCGGGCCCGCCGGCCGACAGACGCCATGCGCCACCGTCCGGACGAGGTCCAACAGCGTCCGGCGCTGGTCGGGCGACATCGCTTCCAGGCCGAGAGCGGTGGCGGTGGTGGCGAGCCAGTGGTCCAGTTCCACGCTGTTCATAGTTTCCCTTCACTGCGATCAACCTCCGGCGAATGGCGGTAGGACGTCAACCGTGGCGGCCGGGGGTAACCGGGCCCCGTGGTCCCGCCACTGGGTGCCGTCAACGAGGAAGCTGCATGCCGCCAGGGCCGCCCGCAGCGCCGGGCCGTGCAGGTCACCCACCCGGTCGAGCAGTTCGCCGAGGGTCTCGGCCTGCTGGACCTCTTCGGTAACGCCCGCGGCAGCCCGGGTGCCGCCGAAGTACCGGACCCGGACCGTGCGCATCGGCCCGCCCGCCGGCGCGTTCACGGGTTGCCTCCGGCTACCCGCCCGGCATTGCCCAACCGGCGACGAGTCTGGTGCGTTCGCGACATCCGCTCGGTTCCTTCCGTCGACATGGCTCGATGGTGGATGCGGTCGCGGCCGGGCCCGCTGCACCCAACCCGCGGCCATCCTGCCGGTCAGTGACCCGCGACAGACTGGGTCGAAGGTCCCGAGATCAGCCGGCCTTGAGCCCCGACCTGCGTCCCGGCCGGCAAACCCGCCCCGGATCACCAGGCCCAGCCCGACCGGCTACCGCAGCCACGGCGGTGGCGTACCACTGCTCTGGACGGGTCTTCCGGCCCACCACCTTGTGCCGACCGTCCCTGGTCGGCGCAGTTGCCCTCGACCACGGTCGTCGGTGTGACGCAGAGGCCGGCGACCAGTCAGCAGGAACCACCGCGCAGGACATCGGGCAGGCCGGTGCGGACACCGAGACAGAACGTCCGGGACCGCCCCTTCATCGTGATCTGGGAGGCCACCCAGGCGTGCCCGCTCGCCTGCCTGCACTGCCGCGCCTCCGCCCGCCCGGAGCGGGACCGGGCGGAACTGGACACCGATGAGGCGATCGCCCTGATGACCCAGGTCGCCGCGTTCGGGCGGCCCGCACCGCTGTTTGTGATCACCGGTGGGGATCCCTTCCAGCGTCCGGACCTGGAGATCCTGGTCCAGCGGGGGAGCGAACTGGGGCTGCCCGTGTCGGTCTCGCCGTCGGGCACGCCCACCCTCAGCCGAGAGGCGCTCGCCGGACTGGGTGCCGCCGGCGCCCGGGCGATCTCGCTGAGTCTTGACGCCGCCACCGCCGCCGGCCACGACGGCTTCCGGGGCGTGCCGGGAGTGTGGGACCTGACCATGCGAGCCTGGCGGGACGCGGTCGAGCTGGGACTCAAGGTTCAGATCAACACCACCGTGACCCGACGTAACGTGCGCGACCTGCCGGAGATCGCCGCCCAGGTCCGCGACCGGAAAGCGATGCTCTGGAGCGTCTTCCTCCTCGTCCCGACCGGGCGGGGTCAGGCGCTACAGAGCCTGGACGCGGACCAGACCGAGGATGTGCTCAACGCGCTGTACGATCTTGGCGAGACCGTGCCGGTCAAGACCACGGAGGCGCACCAGTTCCGCCGGGTCTGCCTGCAACGGGAGGTGCTGGAGCGGCGCGACGACGATCACGTCCGGGTCCTCCGCCTCGGCGCGCTCTACCAGCAGCTGCGCGACGACCTCGACGGGCGGGGGTTGACCGGCCGGGCCGACCGGGTCCGGCGCCCGCCGTTGCAGGTCAGCGCCGGCAACGGGTTCGTCTTCGTGTCCCACCGGGGAGACGTGCACCCCAGCGGGTTCCTACCGGTGCCAGCCGGCAACGTACGGCAGCAGTCGCTGGTGGAGATCTACCGCGACTCGGAGCTGTTCACCGCGTTGCGGGACCCGGCACGCCTCGGCGGCCGCTGCGGTGCCTGCGAGTTCCGCGAGGTCTGCGGCGGCTCCAGGGCCCGGGCATACGCCGGCCACGGCGACGTCTGGGCGCAGGAGCCGTCCTGCGGCTACCTGCCCCGCTCCTTCCCCTACCAGGAGGACCTCGCCCTCACCGGAAAACCATGACCGAACACGGCCGATGGTCCCGCCGCGGCAGGGATCTCCGGCCGCTGCGGCTGCTCGATCCGCCGGGTCGATCTCAAGCATGATCTCGGTACGACAGGCCGCCTTCGACGTCTTCCGCTCCATCCTCGGTCTGCAGGAGGATGCGGTGGTCGGGATGGCGGACGGCTATGCCCAGGCCACCGGACGACCCGTCCTGGTCGATCTGCACAGCGCCCCCGGCGTGGCGACCGCCATGGGCGCGCTCGTCAACTTCTGGGCGCCCGATCGTGGCGCTGGACGGCTGCCCCCTGGCGGACATGGCCCGGCTGCTGCCACGAAAACCGGCGATCCGGGGACCTGAGTCCCGTTCGACTTCGGGACCTGGTCCTCTGCGCGGCTCCCGAACCGGCGGGCAGAGTGTTCGACATGATCACACTTGTGCTCGCCGCTGCGGGAGCGCTGCTCCTCGCTGCCGGTCCCGTCATGATCGTCCAGGGCGTCCGTGGTCGGCTCACCGTCTCCCACGAGTTGGCGAAGCAGCGGATAGCGTTCCCGCCTCGCGGCCTGCCCGCTGCGCTCACCCGGTACGCCGGCACCTCGGTACGCACCGGGGCGCAGGCCCGCGCCTACTCCGATTTGATCGCTCAGCACGTGGCCCAGGCCACCGGAGGCTCTACCTATTCGGAGATTACCCAGGAGTGCATGACGAGTGGGCGCGACGACGAGCGACTCAAGCAGCTCCGGCAGACCGCCTTCATGGGGGAGACGCTGCGCGGGGCGCTGCTCGGGGCGTACCAGGCGTGGCAGGTGACCACACTGGTGATCGGGCTCGGCGGCGTTGTCGTGCTGGTGGGCGCGGTGTTTCTCGCCCTAGTGGCGCATCTGTCCTGACCGGAAGCGGGCGCCGCGCGGGCATCCGTACCTCCCTGAAGGCCCTGGTCCGGCTAGCGAAGATCCGGTGACGGATCGAACGCGACTACCGCGAACTCGGACCGGCCTCGGCCTCGCGGCTGTGCCGCCTCTGCATCCGCCCATCCGACGGCATAACGTCACAAAGCACTACTAGTCACGGACGCGTACGCGTCAAAGTGGTGGATGCTGGCCGACCTGGAGGGGAGCGAGGCGTGCGTCGCCATGTGGGTCGGCCGGGGATAGTTCGCCAGGGTGAGCATCCAGCCGTCCCGCCACGCTGGGACCGCCGGACGCTTACCTGACGGTCACCCGCTGGTCGCCGCGCCCCACTACACCTATCCAGCATGACCCGTTCTCACCTGCATGACCAGGCCGCGTCCGTCGATCGGCGGCGTTTTCTCACCGGTGTCGCGACCGTGGCGGGCGCCGCCGCGTTCGCGCAGCTGTCCGCGGGCGAGGCCACCGCCGCGCCCCGCCCGGCCGACTATCCGTTCCAGCTCGGCGTCGCCAGCGGCGACCCGACGTCTTCCGGCTTCGTGCTCTGGACCCGTCTCGTCCCGCGGCTGTTCGAGCCGGGCGGCGGCATGCCGCCGAAGGCCGTCTCCGTCGACTGGCAGGTCGCCGAGGACGCCCAGTTCCGCCGGATCGTCCAGGAGGGCGTCGCGCGGGCGCTGCCGTCGCTGGCGCACTCCGTGCACGTCGAAGTCGACGGGCTGCGCCCGGACGGCGAGTTCTTCTACCGCTTCCGCTACCGCGGCGAGGTGTCGCCGGTGGGCCGTACCCGGACCGCGCCGGACGTCCGCGCCGCGGTCGGGTCGCTGGCCTTCGCGTTCGCGTCCTGCCAGCAGTGGGCCGCAGGCTACTACCCGTCCTACCGGCACATGGCGCAGGAGGACCTCGACCTCGTCCTGCACCTCGGGGATTACGTCTACGAGGGCGGCATCCCCGCCAACGGCGGCTATCGGCGTACGCCCACGCCGTCGATCCTGCGCCCCGCGCCCCGCGACCTGGAGCGCTGGCGGATGCAGTACGCGCTCTACAAGAGCGACCCGGATCTGCAGGCCGCGCACGCGCGCTTCCCGTGGGCGGTCACCTGGGACGACCACGAGGTGCAGAACGACTACGCCAACACGCAGTCGCAGTACGAGGGTGACATCGGCGCCCTGCGTGCAGCCGCCTATCAGGCCTGGTACGAGCACCAGCCGGTCCGGGCGCCCGCGGCGCCCGGCCCGAACGGTCCCCGGATCTACCGCCGGCTGCGGTGGGGCCGGCTGGCGCAGTTCGACGTCGTCGACGGGCGGCAGTACCGCAGCATCCCGCCGTGCGGGTGGGGTGAGGCGGACGCCTGCGCCGAGGCGTACCACCCGGACGTGACGATGCTGGGCGCGGAGCAGGAGCGATGGCTCTATGACGGCTTGGCGGCGTCGTCGGCGCAGTGGAACATACTCGCGAGCAACGTGATGCTCGCGCGCCTCGACCACGACGGTCCCGCGGGCAACCTGCTGTGGCACGACGCGTGGGACGGCTTCCCGGCCGCGCGGAACCGGCTCACCGAGGCGTGGGTACGCCACCAGGTGTCGAACCCCGTCGTCGTGACCGGTGACTGGCATTCCACGTTCGTCAACGACATCCTGCGAAACTTCGACGACCCGCAGTCGCCGGTGGTGGCGACCGAGTTCGTCGGGACGTCGATCTCCAGCAACGGCGACGGCCAGGTCTACGGCCCCTATTACGGTCCGATGATCGGCTTCAATCCGCACATCAAGTTCTTCGACGGGGACCGCCGCGGCTACGTGCGCTGCAAGCTGGACGCGTCGGGCATGCGGACGGACCTGCAGATGGTGACCACCGTGGGTCGGGCGGACGCGCCGGAGTCGACGTTCGGATCGTTCTTCGTCGAATCAGGGCGTCCGGGGGCGCAACGGATCTAGTAGCAACGCCGTTCAGTTAGGGGCGTGGCTGGTTCGTCAAGGGCCGGTGGTGAGGATGTCGATGCTGGTGGTGGCCTTGT
>NZ_JBAKHU010000101.1:0-15483 GCF_036906895.1 Micromonospora sp. CPCC 206060 | reverse complement strand
ATGGATCAACAAACCCGACAACAGCGACCCCGAACAGACCACCGCCCCGCCCGTGCCCAACCGGCCACCAGCACAAAGCTGAACAAAATCAAGAAAATGTCTCAGTTGACTTGACAGGTTCTGACGGTTGATCCAGCTACGACGAATCAGCGCCGGACGGATCCAGCGGCGGGCGACTCAGGCAAGCCCGTTCTGACACAGATGGCCGAAGAGTTCGAGAGCGTCGCCACGGGTCGCTCCGACCCGGTCGAGTACATCGGGGTCACGCAGCCGCCGAATGACCGCGCCGAGGATCTCGGCCCACAACGCGGGGGTTCCGCGGGTTACCTCACCCCGCAGCATCGCCCGTTGCACGATGCTCTCGATCTCCCGGATCGCGATCTCCTGGTGCCGGTCATAGATGTGACGCGTCGGTGAGTAGTTCTCCACGTCGTGGATGAACTGGCGGCTGGCACGGCGGTTGCGCTCGACCGAAGCCGATAGGTACGCCTCGACCTGGTCGCGCACGCCGTCCGCATCGCGCGCGCGGCGGAGGGCGTCCTTGCCCATGCTGTTGAAGAAGCGGTCGACAACGCCGACGACGACCTCCTCCTTGCTCTGACCGAGCTGATACAGGGTGCGCCGCGAGGTCTGGACGAGCCGGGCCATGTCGCCGACAGTCAGGTGCCGGAAGCCCTCACCGAGGAAGAGCTTCTCGAGTTGGTCGAGGACGTCCGCCTGCCGTGCCGACAACTGGCTCGGCCGCACGATCATCGACTGACTCGTCATCACACACCTCTATCCGCTTGCCGGCGAATGGGTCCTCCGCCGCCAGGTGGTACTCACTTGCCGGGAAGAATACCGATGTGGCCGATCGCCATCTCGGGTGAGTCGCGGGCGGCCGGTTCACGAGGGGGTGCCGCAACGACGCAGCTTCCATTCGGCCATGGAACCAAAGAGGTCGATGGACTCGACCTGTGGTGTCTCGGGACGCGCGCGACGGTAGGCGTGGTACGTCGTCACCACGACGCGCTCGGCCTGGGGCAGCGTGGCGAACGGTCCCAGGTCCATACGGTCAGCCGCCTCCCGCCACGAGTGCCCGGCGTGCAGCGACTTCTCGACCTCGCTCTTGACGTGCGCGAGGTAGGCACGTGCGGACAGGATGCCGTCGACGTCCGAGACCGGGCCGTGCCCGGGCACGACGATCTCCGGCTCGAGCCTGATCATCCGGTCGCAAGCTTCGATCCAGTCATCGAGCGAGTCGGCCCACATGATCGGTGTCCTCCCGATGAACAGCAGGTCACCGGCGAAGAGCACCCCGCAGTCCGGTACGTGGGCGATGGCGTCGCCGGATGTGTGGGCAGGGCCCAGTCGAAGCAGCTCGACGCGGCGCCCGCCGACGTCGACCGACACCCGCGTCTCGAAGGTCACGTCGGGCCCACGCATGGCGATACCCTCGAAGTCGAACGGTCCGAAGCAGTCACGTAGGAACGGCGAGAGGATCGGACCAAGGTCGGCCTCGACCAGGCTGCGCAAGCGTTCCGGGGTGGACCCGTGCCGCATCTCGTGGACGGTCTCGGACGTCGCGTGGATGGCGACGTCGGCTCCGAGGAGCTGGTTGCCGAAGCAATGATCCCCATTGGCGTGCGTGTTCAGCGCCCCTCGGACAGGGCTCGTCGCGGTTATCACCCGCATCGCGTCCAACATCTCGGCGGTCAGCGGCAGGTCGAACAACGTATCGACGAGGAAACTCTCCCCGTCGCCCCCGATCAGGCCCGCGTTGCTCCAGCCCCACCCACCGTCGGGCAGCAGCCAGGCCCAGACCCGATCGGCCACCTCATGCAGTCCCCTGGTGTACCCGGTCATCGCGATCCCTTCCATCAGTAGCCCGACGACAGCCGGTGGACCTCCGGGCCCGGCACAATGCGCTGCGCGGTCCGCCCGAGCAGGTCTCCTGTCAGTGACACCACGTCGCCTGGCCTGAGCCAGCGCTCGTACGTCGCGGGATCTCCGTTGAGGTGCTCCAACAGACACCCTCCCGGAAGGGTCCCGGACCCGATCACATCGCCCGCCCTGAGCGTCGTACCCCGCGAGACGAACGAGATGATCTCGGCGAACGTCCAGTCCATCGACGCTGTCGTGCCGCGCGCCAGTTCCTGCCCGTTGACCGCAGCCGAGATGACCAGGTCCAGCCCCTCGCCGGCGAAGCGGTCCTCGACCTCGTCGGAGGTCAGCAGCCATGGGCCGAGGGTGACGCCGCAGTCCTTGCCCTTGCCTTGGCCGATGCCCAGCGCGGTGTCCATGCGCTGCAAGTCACGCGCCGTCCAGTCGCAGAAGAAGGTGTACCCGGCGATGCTGTCCTGCGCCGCACGTTGGTCGAGGTCGCCGCCTCCGATGCCGATCACCGCGGCGATCTCGAGTTCGAAGTCGAACCATCGCGAGCCTGGTGCGACGGGTACGTCGTCGTACGGGCCGTACACCGTCGCAGGATTGCCGAAGTAGAAGGCCGGCACCTGGTACCAGACCTCCCCGAGTTCGGGATCGCGGCCGTAGGCCCTCCGGCAACCCCGCGCGTGTTCCAAGAACCCCAGCGCGTCCCGGACGGACGGTGGGTGCGGAATCGGCGGCAGGAGTACGCAGTCTTCCCATTCGACGACCGCGCCGGGCGAACGCGCGAGGCGCGCGGCCACCTCGTCCAACTCGGTGCGTCCCGAACCGATGAGGTCGAGGAGCGGACGTGCGACATCGAGCACGTGCACAGCCCCATCAACGACCAGCCCTACGCGCTCCTCATCCGCGTGACGACAGGTCACCCAACGCATATCGACCCTCCCGTCCCGATCAGGCCCCGTGCGGCGCCGGCGACTTCGTCCCCGCCGTGTCCGCGCCCCACCAGTCCGGCCTCGGCGGAACAAGGCCGCCGTAGGCCTGCGACCGCTCCCGGATGTACGCGCCGGACTCCTCGAGCCCGCGCACCGCCTTGTCGAGCAGATCCGGCTTCATGCGGCCATTGCTCTTGACCACCTCACCACTGACGACCACCGTGTCGATGTCGGCGACCGTCGCGTTCATGACGATGGTCGACAACGGGTCGAGCGCGGGGACAAGTCGCGGGCTGCGCCGATCGACCAGGACGAGGTCAGCCGCCTTACCCACCTCGATGGACCCGCAGACGTCACCGAGTCCGAGGCCGATGGCCCCGCCGAGCGTCGCGAAGTGCATGACATCGGCCGCGTGCAGTTGCAAGCCTTCCATGTCGTAGACGCCCACCTCCTCGAGAGCCTTCTGGTTGCTGCGTACTCTCTCGCCGGCCAGCATCAGCCGCATGGCCGTGAACATGTCCGGCGAGTTGTTCGACTGGATGTCCGTGCCGAGACCGGCCGTGACCCCGGCCCGGTCGGCGATCGCGGCGATCGGGTAGCCCATGCCCATGCCCAGCTCGGTCTCCGGCGTCGACGAGACCTTGCACCCGTGCTCTGCCAGCAACGCGAGGTCCGCGGCATCGGACGTGTTGCAGTGCGAGTGCAACTGGTGCGACCAGAGCAGGCCGGCCGTGGCGAGTTCCTGGATTTCCGACGGGTATCCGGGCCGCCACCGCGAGTTGGTGTGAGCGTGAATCAAACAGTCGAGCTCTTGCCCGAGCCGCATCTCGCGAGCGACCTGATCCATGCCGACGAGGGTGATCTCTGTCGGCGCGAGGCCGAACCGGGCGCGTCCGTCCGCCCCGCCGGTCCATGACCCGGCCACCCGACGCGCATCGTCCATGCGCTGCTCGAGGCTGGTGAAGAACCGCGATTCGGCCGGCTGATCATAGAGGCCGTAACACCACACTCCGCGGATACCCGATTCGGTGAATGCGCCGGCGCCGGCGTCCGCGTGCTCCGGAGTGACAATGCAGTGGTTGTAGTCGACCGAGCAGGTCGTCCCCGAATCGAGCAGGCTCACGGCCGCCCCCAGGGTCCCGTTGTAGACGTCAACGGCACGGTGCACGCCGGAGTGGTTGCGGCGAATCACCCACACGTAGTCGGCAAGCGTGAAGTTGGCGGTCAGGCCCCGTATGGTGGCCTGCCACATGTGGTGGTGGGTGTCGACGAAACCCGGGATGATCCATGCCCACTGCGCATCAACCACAGTCGCCCCCTCTGCGACGATCTGCGGTTCGAGCCGAGCAATTCGTCCGTTCACCACCTCGATGTCGACGCGGCGGAAGTCGTTTGCGCGCGGATCGCCGATCAACACCTGAGCTCCGCGATAGATGGTGTGAGTGCTCATGGGGCTCCTTCCGGCGGCGTCGGCCCGAATCGGACACCGCTGGGTCAGCGCCACGGCGGCCGTTCGCCTCCGTGGCTTCAAGTGGGGGCACTGCATTGCACGGTACCAGGAGTGGGTATATGGTACCACTCATGGTACCCGCCTCATCGATGTCGCTCCCCGTGATCGATCTGGACGCCGCCACCCCCGTCCCGACACCTACGACCCGCCCCTTCTGGGACGCGGCGCGTGAGGGACGCCTGTCGGTGCAGCACTGCGACTCCTGCTCCAGTTACCTGTTCTATCCCCGCCTGGCCTGCGTGGAGTGCGGATCGCGCAGGCTCTCATGGGTCGAGACGAGCGGGCGAGCCACCCTCCTGAGCTACGTGATCGTGCACATGCCCGCTCCTGGGTTCGAGGAGGCCGCGCCGTACACGCTGGCGATCGTTCGTCTGGCGGAGGGGCCGACCATGATGACCAACATCGTCGGGGTCGAGCCCCACCCGGAGAACCTGGTGCTCGACATGAACCTCGAGGTCAGCTTCGAGAACCGGGGTGGTTGGGTCGTTCCGGTGTTCACCCCAGTGGTCGAAGCGGGCCGATGATGGCCGTCGCGATCGCAGGTGCCGCCGAGACCGCTCTCGGTCGTCTGCCGCACCTGTCGGAGCTGGACCTGCATGTGGACGCGGCCCTGCTGGCGTTGGCCGACGCCGGATTGAGCCTCGAGGACGTCGACGGCGTGACGAGTGCGGTGCACAATCCGATCGACGTCGCCCATGCGTTGGGAGTCCGGCCGACATGGTTCGACGGCACCAGCGTCGGTGGCACGTCGTTCCTCGTTCACGTGCGACACGCGGCCGCCGCGATCGACGCGGGTCAGGCCGACGTCGTGCTGGTACTGCACGGCGAGTCGCGGCGCTCGACGGTTGGCCGCCACCCGCGCCCGATTCCCGCGGACGGCATGATGGGGCAGTTCGAGCTGCCGTTCGGCGTGTACGGGCCGCCGACGATGTTCACGCTCCCCTACCTTCGTTACGCGCACGCGACCGGTACCACGCTGGAGCAGCTGGCCGCGGTCCCGGCCCGGCAGAGCGAGTGGGCAGACGGCAACCCGCGAGCCGCGCGCTCCACCCGCGTGGATGTCGCCGAGGTGCTGGCGTCACCCGTCATCGCGTGGCCCTTCACCAAGCTCATGTGTTGCATGGTCAGCGACGGCGGCGGCGCGCTCGTCCTGACAACAGCCGAACGGGCCAAGGACCTGCGCCGCCCACCCGTGTACCTGTGGGGAGCGGGCGAGGCCGGAGACAGTCCGATGGTCTCGCAGATGCCGGATCTCACCCGGGCCGAGACGTTCGAGAGATCCGCGGCAGCAGCGTTCCGCGAAGCTCGGATCACCGTGAACGACGTGGACCATCTCATGATCTATGACGCCTTCGCCCACGTACCGTTGTACGGCTTGGAGGCACTCGGCTTCGTGGGCCGAGGCGAGGCTGGTGGATTCATCGCCGACGGCAACACGGCACCCGGCGGAGCGCTGCCGCTCAACACGAACGGCGGTGGTCTCCGCTACACCCACACTGGAATGTACGGAATGTTCGCGATCCAGGAGTCGGCGCGCCAGCTCCGTGGCGAGGCCTACTCACAGGTCGAAGGTGTCGAGGTCAGTGTGGTGCAAGGGGTCGGACACTTCTTCTCCGAGGCGGCGACACTCGTGCTTGCGAACCAGGAGCCCGCATGAACACCCTGGCCGGCGCCCGATCACCCCGGGCGCGAGGGTTCTACGAGATCGGCCGGACGAGCCCGCACCGCACCGCGCTGCACGCCGACGGCGATGTCCTCACCTACGCAGCGTTGCTGGCCGAGGTCCATCGATGGTCGCACCTGCTGACCACCACCATGGCGCTCCAGCGTGGTGACACGATCGCCATGGTCCTGCCCAACTCCGCGCAGTTCGTCACGGTCCAGCTCGCCGCCGAGCAGACCGGGCTGCACCTCGTCCCGATCAACTGGCACCTGACCGTCGCTGAGATCGCCTACCTGCTCGCCGACTCCGGGGCGCAACTGGTCGTGACCGAAGAGCCTCTGGAGTCCGTTGTCGCCGCGGCAGCCGAGAACGTCGGACTGGCGGCAGGCCGGGTCCTGGTGGCCGGGAGCGCGAGCCAGGGGCGGCCGGTCGCCTCCCTGCTCGACGCACAGCCCGTCACGCCGCCCGAGCAACGCAGCGGGGGCTCGATGCACTTCTACAGCTCCGGCACGAGCGGCCGCCCCAAGGGGATCAGGCGTCCCCTCCCCGACCCGCACCGGGACCCCGGTGCGGTCGCCGACGTGCGATCGCGACAGAGATCGGCACAGTTCGGACTCGACGTCGACGCCGGTCGGGTCCACCTCGCCGTGGCGCCGCTCTACCATCCAGGCCCGAACCTCAACGCGTTGAGCGCGTTGCACCTGGGACAGGAGCTGATCCTCACCCGCCGGTTCGACCCCAGGCTCACGCTCAACCTGATCGACGCTCATGGTGTCACGAGCACCTTCATGGTCCCGGTGATGTTCCACCGGCTGCTCAGCCTTCCCGAGCCCGAGCGGGCCGAGTTCGGCGGTTCGTCGCTCCAGGTCGTCATGCACGCGGGCGCGCCGTGCCCGGCCGAGCTCAAGCAGGCGATGATCCGCTGGTGGGGTCCGGTGCTCACCGAGTATTACGGATGCACCGAGTTCGGCATGGCCACCCTGATCACGGCGGAGGAGTGGCTGTGCAAGCCCGGCTCCGTCGGGCGTCCCGCCGAGGGGATCTCGCTCGAGGTGCGTGACGAGCAGGGCCGCCCACTCCCCCCGGGACACACGGGCACCGTCTACGTCCGCGGTGGCTACGACTTCGCCTACACCGGAGCGGCGGCCGACGGGGACGTGGCAGGTCCCGCTGCCGCGGACGACCCGTACCGGACCGCGGGCGACCTGGGCCGCCTCGACGAGGACGGCTACCTCTTCATCGTGGATCGACGCGCCGACCTCATCATCTCGGGCGGGGTCAACATCTACCCGGCAGAGGTGGAGGCCGCGTTGGCCACCGAGCCCTCGGTCGCCGACGTCGTGGTGGTCGGTACACCCGACGAGGAGTGGGGACAGCGCGTCGTCGCGGTGATCGAGCTTCACCCTGGCCATGAGCCCGGTGAGCCGGCCGTCACCCGACTCACCGAACACCTCGCAAGCCGGCTTGCCCGGTTCAAGAGCCCACGTGCGTACCGCTTCGTCGACTCCGTCCCTCGCACCTCGCTCGGAAAGGTGAATCGCTCGCAGGTGCTGCAAGCGCTGATGCGGACGACCTCGGAAGACGACGTGCCCGCACCTCACGGCCGGTGACGCCGGCCGGTCCGGCGGGCGCGCTCCGCCACCGCACCATGCCTCACACATAGTGAAAGGAACCGTTCTTGAGCAGCGAGACCCCCGTGTACGTGGTGACCGGCGGCGCCGGCGGTCTTGGCGGTGCCACCGCCAGGAGACTCGCCCGCCGAGGCGCCACCGTCGTCGTGACCGACATCGTCGATGTCGACGAGTCCACCGTCCGTACCGAGTACGGGGTACATGCGGTTTTCGTCCGGGGCGACGTGTGCTCCGAGGCGGACGTCACCCGGGTGCTCGACGTCGCGGCCGAACGCGGCAGCATTCGCGCCCTGGTCCACTGCCCCGGCAAGGGGTTTCCGCGGCGGATCGTCGACCGCGCCGGGGTGCCGTTCCCGCTCGAGGACTTCGAGGCCGCGGTCCGGCTCAACCTGATTGGCACCTTCAATTGCGTACGTCTTGTCGCGGCTCGTATGGCGACCAACCACCCCGTCGACGGTGAGCGGGGCGCGATCGTGATGACCGCCTCGGTCGCGGCCTGGGACGGGCAGATCGGGCAGGTGGCGTATGCCGCTGCCAAGGCCGGCGTGGTGGGCATGACCCTCTGCGCCGCTCGGGACCTTTCGGATCTCGGGATCCGGGTTAACACGATCGCTCCCGGGATCTTCGACACACCGCTGCTCGCCCGCCTCGACGACGGCATCCGAGCGACGCTGGCCGCGTCCGTCACCTTCCCCAAACGGCTCGGTGAGCCCGAGGAGTACGCCATACTCGCCGAACAGATGCTCGACAACCACTATCTCAATGGCGAAGTCGTCAGGCTTGACGGCGCGATCCGGATGGCCGCGCGATGAGCGCGGCGGCCGAGCCGGTCCTGTTCGAGGAGTCTGCCGGGATCGCGACGATCACCCTGAACCGGCCGCACGTACGCAACGCGGCCGACTCCGCGATGGCGCACGCGATGGCAGAGATCGTCGATCATCTCAACCAGCGCAACGACCTGCGGGTGGCCATCCTCACCGGCGCCGGTGGCACCTTCTGTTCCGGGATGGACCTCAAGGCGTTCGTCCTCGGCGAGCGCTCCTCCATCCCGGGACGCGGCTTCGCCGGTTTCACCGCGAGGCCACCGGCGATCCCGGTCATCGCGGCGGTCGAGGGTGCCGCGGTCGCCGGCGGATGCGAACTGGTCCTCGCGTGCGATCTCGTGGTCGCCGGTCAGTCGGCACGATTCGGCATCCCCGAGGTCAAACGGGGCCTTGTCGCGGTCGGAGGCGCGCTGCTCAAACTCCCTCAACGAATTCCCCATCAGGTCGCGATGGAATGGATCCTCACCGGCGACCTGTTCACCGCGAAGCGCGCCCACGCATTGGGCCTCGTCAACCACCTGGCGCCCGACGGCGGGGCGCTGACGATGGCCCGGGAGCTCGCCGAGCGGGTGGCGGCCAACGGCCCCCTCGCCCTGCGCGCGAGCAAGGAGATCGTGACGGCTTCGCGCGGATGGACGCCGGACGAGGCGTACGACCGCCAGTTCGCGATCGCACGAGTCGCGATGGAGTCGGAAGACGCCCGAGAAGGGGCACGCGCATTCGCCGAGAAGCGCTCGCCTGTCTGGAGCGGACGATGAGCGGCGGACCGCTCGAGGGCGTCCGCGTGTTCGAGCTGGGTGGCATCGGTCCGGCCCCGTTCGCCTGCATGATGCTGGCCGACCTCGGTGCGGACGTCATCCGCGCGGACCGGCCCGGAGCTTTCATGCACCCCGTACTGCACCGCAATCGAAGGTCGATCGCCTTGGACCTCAAGAGCCCGCGAGGACGGGATCTCGCACTTCGCATCGCCGGAACCAGCGACGCCGTCGTCGAAGGATTCCGGCCTGGCGCCGCCGAGCGGCTCGGCCTCGGCCCCGACGACGTGGCCGGCGTCAACGCGCGGGCTGTCTACGGACGGATGACCGGTTGGGGCCAGGACGGCCCGTGGGCCCAGATGCCCGGGCACGACATCAACTACATCGCACTCACGGGCGCGCTCCACGCGATCGGCCCGGCCGACGGCGATCCGGTCGTGCCGCTGAATCTGGTCGGCGACTTCGGCGGCGGCGGGATGCTGCTCGCTTACGGACTCCTGGCTGGCATCGTCAACGCCCGGACGACCGGCCGCGGACAGGTGGTCGACGCTGCCATGGTTGACGGTTCCGCCCTGCTGATGTCCATGATCCACGGCTACCTGAGCCAGGGCCGCTGGGCCGACGTCCGTGGTGTGAACCGTCTCGACGGCACCGCGCCGTGGTACCGGACCTACGCCTGCGCCGACGGGCGCCACATTGCCGTCGGGTGCATCGAACCGCAGTTCTACACGGCCTTCCTCCGGGTGCTCGGCCTGACGGAGGACGCCGACTTCGACGCGCCTGACGACGAGGGCCGCTGGCGGGCGATGACCGCACGTCTGCGGTCGATATTCGCGACCCGAACGCGCGACGAGTGGGCGTCCTTGTTCGACCGGACCGATGCCTGTGTCACGCCGGTGCTGTCGATCGGCGAGGCGCCCTCGCATCCGCACAACGCGGCCCGGGGCACGTACGAGGAGATCGATGGCGGGTATGCGCCCCGGCCCGCACCGCGTTTCGGTACGACGCCGTCCGGCCCGGGCCGGCCAGCACCGGCGGTCGGGGCCGACGGGATCGATCTCCTGTCCGAGCTCGACGTCGCCACCGGTGAGGCGCAGGAACTGATCAGCGCTGGGGTTGTCACCATTCCGCCGGAGGCTCCCTGATCCCGGCCGGCCGGGATCAGGCGCCCTCGCGCGGTGGTCAGTCCGGCCGTAGGCTCGCCGAGGGCCATCTGCCTGACCGGACGAGCGCCTGCGCGAGGTGGGCCAGCTCGGTCGCGACAGCCTGGACCGGCGCGGGGGTGCGGCCGCCTCGCGGCATGCCGAGCACGACCGTGCGCGTCACCTCCGGTGCGGTGAGCGGGGCGCCGCTGAGCACTGCGGCGGCGATGTCGCCGGCGACGCCGGCCGCGGGGAGCACCGTCCAGCCGTGCCCGGCGAGGACCAGCTGCTTCTGCAGGTGCATCGAGTTGGCCTGCACGGCGATGCGGGGCGGCGTCGGCACCGAGGAGCGGGCCTGATCGATGAGGGCCCGCAGCCCGTGGCCGGTGACGGGCAGCACGAGCGGGTGTGCGAGCACGGTCTCCCAGGGGACCGGCGACTCGGGAGTCAGCCCGGCGTCCGGCGGCGCCACCGCCCACAGGTGCTCGCGCAGCAGCGGGGTCACCGCCAGCGACGGCGTGTCGGTCAGGTTGTAGAGCAGCGACATGTCGACGTCGCCCGCGTCGAGCCACTGCCGCAGGTGGCCGGAGTACCCGGTCAGCAGGCGCAGCTGGATGCCGGGGTACCGGGCGGCGATCGTGGCGGCCAGCGGCTGCGCCAGGAGGTCGACGGCGCTCTCCAGCAGGCCGACGCTCACGATCCCGCTGACCCCGCCGGGATCGGGGCGGATCTCAGCGCGGGCCCGTTCCAGCTCGTGCAGCGCCCGGCGGGCCCGCTCGACCAGCAGCAGCCCGGCCGCCGTCGGTACCATCCCCTGCCGGGTCCGCTCGAACAGCGCAACGCCGACTTCCTCCTCCAGCATGCGGATCTGTCGGGTGACCGCGGGCTGGACCGTGTGCAGCACGTGGGCCGCCCGCGTCACGCTGCCCACCTCCGCGACCGTCACCAACGCGGTCAACTGCTTGAGGTCCAAGCGTCACCCTCCCATGCCGACGCCGTATGTGCCCATCATGAAAAGGTATTTCACGAACCCTCTGATCGCATCACATGATGGGCGGGTGAGCATATTAGCCGAGTCGCTGCGACACTGGCAGCAGGAACCGGTGGAGCTGACACGCCGGGTCGACCCTTGGCCGGCGGAGGCGTTCGCGGGCCTGATCGGGGTGCCGCCACCCGACGCCGATGGTCCCCTGCCGCCGCTCTGGCACTGGTTCACGCTGCTCGAGCATCCGGCCACGGCGGAGATCGGCGCCGACGGCCACCCGGCGGCCGGCCCGTTCCTGCCGCCGATTCCGGGCCGGCGGCGGATGTTCGCGGGCGGCCGGCTGCGTCAGGACGCGCCGATCCCTGTCGGTGCGCGGCTGTCGGCCCGCTCCAGCCTCGCCGGAGTGACGCTGAAGGCCGGCCGCACCGGCGAGCTGGCGTTCGTGACGGTACGGCACGAGCTCACCGCGGACGGCGTGCCGGTCGGCGTCGAGGAGCAGGACATCGTGTACCGCTCGGCACCGCACGGCGCGGCTGCGCGCCCGGTCGACCGCCCCGAGACGGGCGGCCCTGATCCGGACGGGGCGTGGCGCCTCACGGTGGCCGCCGACCCCGTCCTGCTGTTCCGGTTCAGCGCGTTGACGTACAACGGCCACCGCATCCACTACGACCGGCCCTACGCCACCGAGGTCGAGGGCCACCCGGACCTGGTCGTGCACGGCCCGCTGCTCGCCCTGCTGGCGCTCGAGCTCCCGCGGGTCAACGCTCCGGACCGGGTGGTGCGCCGTTTCGAGTACCGGCTGGTCCGGCCGGCGTTCGCGCCGGCGCGGATCGTGAGCGCCGGTCGGCTCGAGGGGTCCGCGGTCGACGTTTCGGTCGGCGCCGCCGGTGCCGAACCGTCGCTGACGGCGAAGGTCGAACTGGCGTGAGCATCCCTGCCCTGCCGCTGCACGGGATCACCGTCGTCAGCCTCGAACAGGCCGTCGCCGCGCCGTTCGCGACCCGGCAGCTCGCCGACCTCGGCGCGCGGGTCATCAAGATCGAGCGGCCCGACGGCGGTGACTTCGCCCGTGGGTACGACGAGGCGGTCCATGGCCACTCGAGCTACTTCGTGTGGCTCAACCGCTCGAAGGAGTCGCTGACGCTGGACGTCAAGTCGGCGCCGGGCCAGGTCATCCTCGGCGAGCTGCTGGACCGCGCCGACGTCTTCGTGCAGAACCTCGGGCCCGGTGCCGCGGCCCGGCTCGGCGTCGATGCACCGGCGCTGGCCCGTTCGCATCCGCGGCTGATCCCGTGCACGGTGTCAGGATGGGGTACCGACGGCCCCTGGGCGGACCGCAAGGCGTACGACCTGCTGGTGCAGTGCGAGACAGGCCTGCTGTCGCTGACCGGCACGCCCGCGCACATGGCCAAGGTGGGCATCTCGGTGGCCGACATCGCCGCCGGGATGTACGCCTACAGCGGCGTGCTGACCGCGCTGCTGCAACGGGCGACGACCGGCACGGTGATGACGGTCGAGGTCTCGCTGTTCGAGGCGCTCGCCGAGTGGATGGGCTCGCCTGCGTACTACACGCGCTACGGCGCCGGGCAGCCGGCCCGAACCGGCGCCGAGCACGCCACCATCGCCCCCTACGGTCCGTACGACATCGCGGACGGGACAGTGCTGCTAGCCGTGCAGAACGAGCGGGAATGGCGGTCCCTGTGCGCAACCGTCCTCGGTGACGCGGCGATCGCCGACGATCCCCGGTTCGGGTCGAACGCGGCCAGGGTGGCGCACCGGACGGAGCTCAACGGCCTGCTCCGCGCCGCGCTGGCCGACCTGGACGCCGCCGCCGCCAGCGCCCTGCTCGACCGGGCGGGCATCGCCAACGCCCGGATCAACCAGGTCCGGGACTTCCTGGACCATCCCGTGCTGGCCGGACGCGACCGCTGGCGCCCGGTCGGCGTGCCCGGCGGGACCGTGGCGGCGCTCCGCCCGCCGGTCGACCTGGCCGGCGTCGAGCCGGTCATGGGCCCGGTTCCCGCGCTCGGCGAGCACACCGACGCGATCCTGCGCGAGCTCGGCCGCAGCGACACCACGATCACCGCGCTACGCCACCAAGCCGTGGTTTGAAAGGACCGACCATGTTGAGCAGTGATGAGCAGGCGATTCTCGACGTCGTCGCCGAATTCGTCGACCGTGAGGTCCGGCCCGTCGTCCGTGAGCTGGAGCATGCCAACACGTACCCCGAGCGGCTCATCGAACAGATGAAGCAGCTCGGCATCTACGGGCTGGCCATCCCCGAGCCCTGGGGCGACGCCCCGGTGTCGATGCCCTGCTACGCCCTGGTCACCGCCGAACTGGCCCGCGGCTGGATGAGCCTGGCCGGCGCGATGGGCGGCCACACCGTCGTGGCCAAGCTGCTGCTGGCCTTCGGCACGAAGGAGCAGCAGGACCGGTACCTGCCGAGGATGGCCACCGGAGAACTGCGCGCCACAATGGCGCTCACCGAGCCCGGCGGCGGCTCCGACCTGCAGAACCTGGCTACCCAGGCCCACCGCGACGGCGACACCTACGTCGTCAACGGGTCCAAGACGTGGATCAGCAACGCCCGCCGATCGGGGCTGATCGCGCTGCTGTGCAAGACTGATCCGGCCGCCCGACCCCGGCACAAGGGCATCTCCGTCCTGCTCGTCGAGCACGGCCCGGGCCTGACCGTGTCGAGAGATCTGCCGAAGCTGGGGTACAAGGGCGTCGATGCATGCGAGCTCGTCTTCGACGACTACCGCGCACCGGCCGGCGCGCTCCTCGGCGGGGTCGAGGGACAGGGCTTCGCCCAGATGATGAAGGGCCTGGAGACTGGCCGGATTCAGGTCGCCGCCCGCGCGCTCGGGGTCGCCCAGGCCGCGTTCGACGACGCACTGCGCTACGCCCAGGAGCGGGAGAGCTTCGGCAGACCGATCTGGCAACACCAGTCGATCGGCAACTACCTGGCGGACATGGCCACCAAGATCACCGCGGCCCGGCAGCTAATCCTCCACGCCGCCGGGCGATTCGACCGCGGGCAGCGCTGCGACATGGAGGCCGGAATGGCTAAACTGTTCGCCTCCGAGACCGCGATGCAGGTGGCCCTGGACGCGGTCCGCATCCACGGCGGCTACGGCTACTCCACCGAGTTCGACGTCGAACGGTACTTCCGCGACGCCCCGCTGATGATCGTCGGCGAAGGTACCAACGAGATCCAACGCAACGTCATCGCTGCTCAGCTGGTCAAGCGCGGCGGCCTGGACCGGACATGATCGGCGGCACACCCGCGCCGCGGTGCCCGGCCCTGTTGTTCTGCCCGGGCGACCGTCCGGACCGGTTCGACAAGGCCGCCGCGGCCGCCGACACGGTGATCCTCGACCTGGAGGACGCCGTCGCCGCGGACCGCAAGGCACGCGCACGCGAAGCCGTCGTGCCCGCACTGCGCCGACTCGACCCCAGCCGGACCATCGTACGGATCAACGGCGTCGGCACACCGTGGCACGACGACGACCTCGCCGCCCTCGCCGGCTCGCCCGGCACCGTCGTGATGCTGCCGAAGGCCTGCGACGTCGCGGCAGTCGAGGCCCTCGCACCCCGCCCCGTCGTCGCGCTCTGCGAGACCGCCGCGGGTGTGCTCGCCGCCCCGGCACTCGCCGCGGCCGCGAACTGCGCCGGGCTCATGTGGGGCAGCGAGGACCTGGTCGCCGACCTCGGCGGGCGGCCCGGACGGACGCCGACCGGCGCCTACCCACCCGCCGTCGAGGAGGCCCGCACCCGGATCCTGTACGCGGCAAGGGCATCCGGCGTACTGCCGATCGACACCGTCCTCGTCGACCTCGCCGACGCGGACCTTCTGCGCGCGGACAGCGCCGCGGCCGTGACGGCCGGTTTTGCCGCGAAGGCCTGCATCCATCCGTCCCAGGTCCCCGCGGTACGGGAGGCGTTCAGGCCGACCACGGAACAGATCCGGTGGGCGCGCGATGTCACGGCTGCGGCCGGCACAGCATCGGCAGTGTTCCGGTTCGCCGGCCGGATGGTCGACGCTCCGGTGCTCGCCCATGCCGCCGAGATTCTCCGCCAGGCCGAGCGGCACGGCTAATCTAAGTGGTCCGTTCCGTAAGTCCTTCGGGGGTTATGTGGCGAGGGCCGGTGCGGCAGGCTGGTGG
>NZ_JBAKHU010000100.1:0-15649 GCF_036906895.1 Micromonospora sp. CPCC 206060 | reverse complement strand
ACGACAACCCGTCGCGCTCGGTCGGTGAACCGCTCGAACATGCCCTCGTGCTCCTCACGTGCCGTGCGCACTCGATCTTGGTGGTCAAGAATCTCGGCGGGGCCGGTGCCCGGACGTCCAAGGCGAACGTCCGTGCCTCATTACTCTATCGCCGCGGACCGGTCCGGCTGAGGTCGTGTGCTGCTGGCCGGACCCGCGAACGCGTCGTTTCTATCAACTGTCCCCGCTCAGAGGGTGTTCCGGACCGCCCACCTCTACGCGCAGAGCGAAATTCAACGTGCCGGCGGTGACCGCCGGGGACCGGCCGGCCATCCACAGGCTGTGGACAAACCATCCACCGGTTGTGGACAACGTCCGGCCCGGGGGGATTCTTCCCGCTCCGCCGGAAAGATCCCGGCCCTGCCGGGTCGATCTCCACACCGGCACGCGGCAGGTCCCCGGACGTGGTACCTCCGGAACCCACCCGGCCGACATCCGGCGACCGGTCGCCCACGCCTCCGTACCCGTGGACATCCGGCGCGGCCCCAGAAGGGCCGCAAAGCACCGCGCCGGCCCGGAGCACGCTCCGAGCCGGCGTCGACGACCATCGGTCAGGCCCGGTCAGCGCCCGGCCTTGGCGTGGTACTCGTCAACGATCTCCTGCGGGATGCGACCCCGGTCGGAGATCTCCCGGCCTTCCTTCTTGGCCCAGGCCCGGATGGCCTTGTTCTGTTCCCGGTCGGCGGTGGCCCCACCGCGCCCGCGGGCGGCACGACCGCCCACGACCACCCCACCCCGGCCGACCTTCGATCCGGCCGCGACGTAGGGCGCGAATAGCTCCCGCAATTTACCGGCGTTCTTCTTCGAGAGGTCGATCTCGTACTGAACCCCGTCGAGCGAGAACTTGACGGTCTCGTCCGCGTCCCCGCCGTCCAGGTCATCGACCAGCTTGTGAATGATCTGCTTGGCCACGTGCCACGTTCCTTTCGAGCAGGTTCTCCTGCAAACAAGAGCACAATAGCGCTCACGATGCTTGTCGCGTCAATAGGACGGCGAAACTACGGAACAGGAACCTGGCGACTACTCCGCGCGGACCAAGGGGAAGAGGATCGTTTCCCGAATTCCCAGGCCGGTGAGGGCCATCAGGAGCCGGTCGATTCCCATTCCCATGCCACCGGCCGGTGGCATTCCGTACTCCATGGCCCGGAGAAAGTCCTCGTCCAGCCGCATCGCCTCGGCGTCGCCACGCGCCGCGAGCTGCGCCTGGGCGACCAGCCGCTCCCGCTGGACCACCGGGTCGACCAGCTCCGAGTACGCCGTGCCCAGCTCGAATCCGAGCACGTAGAGATCCCATTTCTCGGTCAGGCCGGGCTGCTCGCGGTGGCTCCGGGTGAGCGGGCTGGTCTCCTCCGGGTAGTCCCGCACGAAGGTGGGCTCCCGAAGACCCGGAACGACCAACTCCTCGAAGAGTTCCTCGGCGAGCTTGCCGGGCCCCCACTTGGGGTCGACCGCCATACCCACCTTCTCGGCGTACTGCACCAGCCGGGCCCGTTCCGTGGTAACCGAGACCTCTTCACCGAGCGCCTCGGAAAGCACCCCGAAGAGGGTGACCGAACGCCACTCACCACCCAGGTCCAGCTCCGTGCCGTCAGCGTGGGTGACGACGGTCGAGCCACTGACCGCCACCGCTGCCTCCTGCACGACTTGGCGGGTGAGGTTGGCCATCGTGTCGTAGTCCCCGTACGCCTCGTAAGCCTCCAACATCGCGAACTCCGGCGAGTGCGAAGAGTCGATCCCCTCATTACGGAAGTTGCGGTTGATCTCGAAGACGCGGTCGATCCCGCCGACCACCGCGCGCTTCAGAAACAGTTCCGGGGCGATTCGAAGATAGAGATCCGTGTCGAGTGCATTGCTGTGGGTGACGAACGGGCGGGCCGCCGCACCACCGTGGATCAACTGCAGCATCGGGGTCTCGACCTCGACGAAACTGCGGGCGTGCAACGAATCCCGCAGGCTGCGCACGGCCGACGCGCGCGTGCGTACCATCTGCCGCGCCTGCGGCCGGACGATCAGGTCGACGTAGCGCTGCCGGACCCGGGCCTCCTCGCTCAGCGGCTTGTGCGCCACCGGTAGCGGACGCAGCGCCTTGGCGGTGACCGCCCAGGTGTCGACGAGTACCGACAGCTCCCCCCGCCGGCTGGTGATGACCTCACCGGTCACCCCGACGTGGTCACCGAGGTCGACCAGCCGCTTCCAGTCGGCCAGCCGGTCCGCGCCGACCCGGTCGAGGGAGAGCATCGCCTGCAACTCGGTGCCGTCACCGTCCCGCAGGGTGGCGAAGCAGAGCTTGCCGGTGTTCCGGATGAAGATCACCCGACCGGCGACCGAGGCGGTGTCTCCGGAGGCGGTGTCGGTCGGCAGTTCGGCGTACCGGGCACGGATCTCGGCGAGCGTCGCGGTCCTCGGGTAGCCGACCGGGTACGCGTCACCGGCCTCGGCGAGCAGCCGGTCCCGCTTCTCCCGGCGGACCCGCATCTGCTCCGGGATGTCGTCGGCGGGGTCGATCGGCGGGGTGGTCTGCTCGGTCACGGCATGCGTCCTCAGATGGAGATATCGGGCGGTGTCAAGGCACGAGCGTACTCAAGTGCTCCGGAGCTGTTCACCGGATAACCTCCGGCCATGACCGATACCACCCAGGCCCTCTCGTTCGGGACGGCGGCCGGCGACTATGACCGCTTCCGTCCCGGATATCCGGCTCTGGCCGTCGCCTGGGCGGTCGGCACCGACACACCCGCCCGGGTCGTCGACCTGGGCGCCGGGACCGGCATCCTCAGCCGCGCGCTGCTCGGCCTGGGGCACACCGTCGCGCCCGTCGAGCCGGATCCGGGTATGCGGGCACAGCTCGACGCGGCGACCCCGGGCACCACCGCCCTGGCCGGCAGCGCCGAGGCGGTGCCGCTGCCGGACGGGTGGGCCGATGCGGTGGTCGCGGGTCAGGCGTACCACTGGTTCGACCGGGAGCGGGCGCATCCGGAGATCGCCCGGTTGCTCCGACCAGGTGGGATGTTCGCTCCGATCTGGAACATCCGTGACGACTCGGTCGACTGGGTCGCCGCCCTGTCCCGGATCGCCGGCGGCCCCGGGTATCGCGCCGAGGAACTCCTCCGGCACGTGCGGGACACCTTCGGCGACCGGTTCGGACCGGTGGAGCAGGCCGAGTTCCGGCACCATGTCACCCTCGGCCCGAAAGAGCTGCTCGGCATGATCCGGACCCGCTCCTACTATCTGACCGCCGACGCCACCCGACAGCGCGAGCTGGACCGGGCGGTACGGGAACTCACGGCGGACCATCCCGACCTCGCCGGCCGGGACTCGTTCGCGCTGCCGTACCGGACGATCGTGTTCCGGGCGGCCCGCCCGGCCGGCTGACCCGGCGCCCGGCAGGCCGGTCAGACGTTGCGCTCGTAGACCATCCGCAGCCCGATCAGCGTGATCATCGGCTCGTGGTGGGTGATGGTCCGGCATTCCCCGATCACCACCGGGGCCAGGCCACCGGTCGCGATCACCGCCCGGACCTCGCCCAGTTCCCCGATCATCCGCTCGACGATCCGGTCCACCTGCCCGGCGAAGCCGAAGTACATCCCGGACTGGAGGCACTCGACGGTGTTCTTGCCGATCACCGACCGCGGCCGGGTCGGTTCGACCTTGCGTAGCTGGGCGGCACGGGCCGCGAGCGCGTCGAAGGAGATCTCGATGCCCGGCGCGAACGCCCCACCGAGGAACTCGCCCCGCCCGCTGATCACGTCGAAGTTCGTGGTCGTCCCGAAGTCGACCACGATCGACGGCCCACCGTAGAGGCTGTACGCGGCGAGGGTGTTGACCACCCGGTCGGAGCCGACTTCCTTGGGGTTGTCGATGGCCAGCTGCACCCCGGTTTTCACCCCTGGCTCCACCACCACACTGGGGATCTCGCCGTAGTACCGGGCGAGCATGGTCCGCAGTGACCGCAGCGCAGCCGGCACGGTCGAACAGGCGGCGATCCCGCTGATCTCCACCGCGTCCCCGGCGAGCAGGCCCCGGAACATCAGGCCCAGCTCGTCGGCGGTCGAGCGGGCGTCGGTCTTGATCCGCCAGGAGTGCACCAGCTTGTCACCGTCGAAGGTGGCGAGCACGGTGTTGGTGTTTCCGATGTCGATGCAGAGCAGCACGCTGGAAGCCTAGACAACCTCGTCGGCGGCCGGCGCGGACCGGCGCCTGCCGGCCGCCGTGATCCGGCAGGCCGGCCGCCGTGATCCGGCAGGCCGGCCGCACCGGGCCCGGCCGGGCGACCGGCCACCGACCCGGCAGGCCGGTCAGGCCGAGCGGAGATCCAGCGCGATGTCCATGATCGGTGCGGAGTGGGTGAGCGCTCCGACCGACAGGTAGTCCACCCCGGTCGCCGCGAACTCCGCCGCGACGTCCAGCGTCAGCCCGCCGGTCGCCTCCAGCTCCGCCCGGTCGCCCACCGCGGCAACCACCTCGGTCAGCAGCGCCGGCGTCATGTTGTCGCAGAGCAGGAAGTCGGCCCCCGCCTCGACCGCCTCCACCGCCTCGGCCACCGTGGTCACCTCGACCTGTACCGGCAGACCCGGGAACGACTCGGTGACCCGCTGGTAGGCCGCGGTGATCCCCCCGGCGGCCAGCTTGTGGTTGTCCTTGATCATCGCGACGTCGTAGAGGCCCATCCGCTTGTTGGTGCCCCCACCGGCCCGGACCGCGTACTTCTCCAGGATCCGCAGCCCCGGAGTGGTCTTCCGGGTGTCCAGCACGGTCGCCTTGCTGCCGGCCAGGACGTCCGCCCATGCCCGGGTGTGGGTGGCCACCCCGGACATCCGGCAGAGCAGGTTCAGCGCCGTCCGCTCGGCGGTGAGCAGGTGCCGGGTCGGGCCGGTCACCGTGGCCAGCACCGCACCGCGCGTCACCCGGTCCCCGTCGCGGGCCCGCAGCACCACCTCGACGGTACGCCCGGAGCCCGTCGCCGCCAGCTGGAAGACTGCCGCCGCGACGTGCAGCCCGGCCACCACCCCGTCCGCCCGGGCGACCAGCTCGGCGGTGTCCACCTGGTCGGCCGGGATGGTGGCGGCACTGGTCACGTCGAGCCGCTCCGGACCCAGGTCCTCGGTCAGCGCCGTGTCGATGATCCGCCGTACCGCCGCCGGGTCCAGCCCGTCGGCGCGCAGCGCCGCCTCCGTGGATGGGTTCACCGCAGTTCCTCCCAGTGCTGAGTCAACCGGTTCCGGGTGCCGACCGTACCCACCAGGTGCCCACGCCACCGGTCGTCGGCGGCCGGGAAGTCCTCCCGCCAGTGGCACCCCCGGGTCTCCTGCCGGGCGTACGCAGCGGCGACCAGCGCCGACGCCACGGTCATCAGGTTCGTCGCCTCCCAGGAGGCGGTCCCCGGGGTACCCCGTCCCGTCCCGAGGTCGGCGAGCACCCCGGCGGCTGCGGTCAGCGTGTCCGCCGAGCGGAGCACCCCGCTGCCCCGGGTCATCGCGCGCTGCAACGGCGCCCGCACCTCCGCCGGTGTCACCCAGCCGGCACCGCCGAGCCAGGCCCCGGTCGGGGCCGGCTGCTGCTGCTCCGGAAGGCCGACGGCGATGTCCTCGGCGATCCGCCGGGAGAAGACCAGCCCTTCCAGCAGCGAGTTGCTGGCCAACCGGTTGGCGCCGTGCACTCCGGTACAGGCCACCTCGCCGCAGGCGTACAGGCCGGGGATGGAGGTCCGGCCGTGCAGGTCGGTACGGACCCCACCGGAGGCGTAGTGGGCGGCCGGGGCGACCGGGATCAGGTCGACCGCCGGGTCCACCCCGATGGCCAGGCAGGACGCCACGATGGTGGGGAACCGCCGGGCCAGGAACTCGCCGCCCAGATGCCGGGCGTCGAGGAAGACGTGGTCCGCCCCGGTGGCCAGCAGCACCCGGTGGATCCCCTTGGCCACCACGTCACGCGGGGCCAGTTCGGCCAGCTCGTGCTGGCCGAGCATGAACCGCTTACCGTCGGCGTCGACCAGGTGGGCGCCCTCGCCGCGCAACGCCTCCGAGACCAGCGGCTGCTGGGCCGGACCGGCACCGGGCACCCCGGAACCCGCCGGGGTGATCAGGGCGGTCGGGTGGAACTGGACGAACTCGATGTCGGTGACCTCGGCACCGGCCCGCATCGCCAGGGCGACGCCGTCGCCGGTCGAGACGGCCGGGTTGGTGGTGGCCGCGAAGACCTGGCCCATCCCGCCGGTGGCCAGTACGACCGCCCGGGCCAGCAGCGCGCCGACGCCGTCCGCACTGCCCTCGCCGAGCACGTGCAGGGTGATCCCGCAGGCCCGGCCCAGCCCGCCGGGGCCGTCCCCGGGGGCCCGGAGCAGGTCCAGCACCAGCGCATGCTCCACCAGCCGGATCCACGGGTCCCGACGGACCGCGGCGTGCAGCGCCCGCTGCACCTCCGCCCCGGTGGCGTCGCCACCGGCGTGCACGATCCGGTCGGCCCGGTGGCCGCCCTCCCGGGTCAGCATCAGTGACCCGTCCGGGTTGCGGTCGAACTCCGCGCCGATCCGCATCAGTTCCCGCAGCCGTACCGGGCCCTCCTCGACCAGTACCCGGACCGCACCGGGGTCGCAGAGCCCCACCCCGGCGATCTGGGTGTCCGAGGCGTGCGCGGCCGGGGTGTCGTGCGGGTCGAGCACGGCGGCGATGCCGCCCTGCGCCCAGCGGGTCGAACCCTCGTCGATGTTGACCTTGGTGACCACGGTGACGTGCAGCCCCGCCTCCCGCAGGTGCAGCGCGGCGGTCAGCCCGGCCACCCCCGACCCGACCACGATGACGTCGGTGGTCTCCACCCAACCCGGTGCGGGTGCCGCCAGCAGGTCGGGCAGCGCGGGCAGGTCGAGGGTCGGCAGCTCCATGCCCACAGTCAACCGCGCCGGACCACCGGCCTGCCGGCCGGGGGCCGGAGAAAGTGAAGCAACCGTCACCCTGTCCGGATCGGCAGGGCCGCCGCTCCGGCGTTGCGCAGCGTCCGGTTGACCGTGCGGTCGCTCAGCCACAGGTAGCAGCGCACGCCCCGGTCGCCGGCCCGCCACTGGGCCGCCTTGCCCGGGACCGCCACCACGCCGACCCGGAACCGCAGGTTGGGGTCGTCCGCCAGGCCCACGTACCGGCCGATCTGTTTGCGACACTCGTCGTAGAACCGCACCCAGTCCCGGTCCCGGACCGGGTAGGCCACGTTCTCCGGGGCGCGCCAGGCGCCGACGAACTCCGCGTTGTGCGGCCGGGTGCAGGTGGCGGCCACGAGTTCCTCGATCGTGCGCTGCCGGTCCAGCTTGGCGGTGTAGCAGCCCAGCCTGAGCGGGCCGTCCGCCTTGAGCGCGTCGCGCAGGCTGGCGGTACGGCTGACCACCTCGCCGTTGGACTCGACGCTGGTCAACTCGGTCAGGTCGCAGCGGAACCAGCGGGCGCCGCCGGCCCAGGCCGTCGCCGGGGGCAGGGCCACCCCGAGCCAGAGCCGGCCGGCCCGCCAGTCCCCGCCGACGTACCCGTTGGCCTTCGCGTCGCATTCGGCGTACGCGGCCCGCAGCTCCGCCGAACCGGCCGGGGGCAGGGCCGGAGGATCGCCGGGGAACGTCCCCACATGGACGGTCTCCACCCGGTGCGGGGCGGTGCAGTCGACCGGGTTGAACGCGGAAAGATAGACGGTCTCGGCGAAGTCGGCGGCCAGGCAGACCCCGGCGGGTGGGGTGAACGCCTCCGGCTGCCCGAAGGCCGGCCAGTCGTCGACCAGGTCACCGTCCACCCCACCGGGTGCACCGCACCCGGCCAGCAGCAGCACGACAGCACCGGCCAGCGCCAGGCTCCGCAACGACCAACGGCGCATCACGGTCCTCCCCATGCGCCGGCGATCCGGACGGCGCCGGCCTAGGGTAACCAGACGGGGTCACCCGGTGACAGACCGGAAGCGGGCGACGGGGGTCAGCCGGTGACGGTCAGATCCCCCCGGACCGGGTCGCCTACCATCCCGGGGACGGCCTCCGCCGGGTCGGCGCCCAGCTCGATGACCCGGTTTGCCGCGTCGACGTGCACGATCCGGGGCTGGTACGTCCGCGCGGTCGCGTCGTCCATCTGCCCGTACGAAATGAGGATGACCAGGTCACCGGGGTGCACCAGGTGGGCGGCGGCCCCGTTGATGCCGATCACCCCGCTGCCCCGCTCACCGGGGATGACGTACGTCTCCAGCCGCGCACCGTTGGTGATGTCGACGATCGCCACCTGCTCACCGGGGAGCAGGTCGGCGGCGTCCAGCAGATCCTGGTCCACCGTCACCGAGCCGACGTAGTGCAGGTCGGCCTGGGTCACCGTGGCACGGTGGATCTTGGACTTGAGCATGGTGCGGAACATGGCTGCCTTTCCGGCGGAAGCGGTCAGTCGTGGGCGGCGAGCTTGATCGCCGTGTTGTCGATCAGTCGGGTGGTACCGACCCAGGCGGCGATCAGCATCCGGGCCGGGCCACCCGCCGGTCCCGGCTCCAGATCCGGGTCGGTGAGCACCAGGTAGTCCAGCCGGGCTCCGGGCGTACCCGAATCGAAGGCGCGGTGGGCGGCGGCCAGCACGCTGGTGGGATCCAGCCCGCGCTCGGCGGCGGCCGCACCGGCCCGCAACGCCGCCGAGAGGCTGAGCGCGGCGGCCCGCTCCGGCGCCGAGAGGTACCGGTTGCGGCTGGACAACGCGAGACCGTCCGACTCACGCACGGTCGGTACCCCGACGACCTGCACTGGCAGGTCGAAGTCCGCCACCATCCGCCGGACCAGGGTCAGCTGCTGGTAGTCCTTCTCACCGAAGAAGACCAGGTCGGGACGGGTCAGGTTGATCAGCTTGAGCACTACCGTGAGCACCCCGTGGAAGAAACCCGGCCGGCTGCCGCCCTCCAGTTCCCCACCGAGCAGCCCCGGCTCGACCCGGACCTCCGGCGCGCCACCCGGGTACATCTCCGCGCGGTCCGGGGCGAAGACCAGGTCCGCGCCGGCCCGCCGGCAGATCTCCAGATCGCTGTCCAGGGTGCGCGGGTACCGGTCGAAGTCCTCGTTCGGGCCGAACTGCAACGGGTTGACGAAAATCGTCACCAGGACGTGGTCGGCCTGCTCACGAGCCGCCCGCAACAGTGACTCGTGCCCGGAGTGCAGCGCACCCATGGTCATCACGACACCCACCGTGCCGGTCAGCCCGGCCCGGGCCTTGGCCAGCTCGGCGCGGGTGTGCAGCAGCTCGGTCATCCGACAACCTCCCGGTCACGGTCGGCCAGGACGCCGAGCAGCGACTCGGCGTCGACCGGCCGGAGCCGGCCGGCGGCGATCGCCCGGACGGCGGTCCGCCGGGCGAGGGCTAGATAGGGGGCCAGCGACTCCGGGGCCGTGCTGGCCAACCGGTCCAGGTGCTTCTCGACGGTACCGGCGTCACCCCGGGAGACCGGGCCGGTCAGCGCGGCGTCACCCAGTCGCAGGGCATTGTCCAGCGCGGCCCGCAGCAACGGCCCGAGTACCTTCTCCGGCTGCGCCACCCCGGCGTCCCGCAGCCGGTCCACCGCCTCGTTGACCAACGTGACCAGGTGGTTCGCGCCGTGCGCCAGCGCCGCGTGGTAGAGCGGACGGTCCGTCTCGGCGACCCACTCGGGCACCCCACCGAGGTCGGCCACCAGGCGGGCCGCCAACGGTCGCAGCCCGGCCGGGGCGGTCACCCCGTACGAGATACCGGCCAGCCGGGTCAGATCGTCCGGCGTACCGGTGAAGGTCATCGCCGGATGCAGGGCCAGCGCACCGGCACCGACGGCGACCGCCGGGGACAGTACGGCCGTCCCGTGCGCGCCGGAGGTGTGCGCCACCACCTGACCGGGGCGCAGCGCCCCGGCCTCGGCCAGCCCGGACACCACCCCGGCCAGGGCGTCGTCCGGCACCGCGACCAGCAGCAGGTCGGCGGCGGCCCGGGCGGTGGCAGGTACGTCGAGGTTGGCGGCCTCGGGCAGCAGCAGGGCGATCCGGGCACGGGTCGCCCCGGAGGCCCCGGAGGCGGCGACCACCCGGTGCCCGGCGGCGTGCAGTGCGGCACCGAGCACGGCACCGACCCGGCCACCACCCAGTACCCCGACGACCATCAATCGACGGGGGTCGGTGACAGGGATTCCCGACGCAGCAGCCCCGGCAGGCACAGCCTCACGCGGGCGCGGAGAAGCGCTCACAGCGGGCACGGCCGGACGTGGGCGCGGAGAAGCGCTCATGGCAGCGATCCAGTCCTCGGAAGTGGGTACCGGTCGATCGCAAGTATGCGCCGCTGTTGCCGAGCCGTCACAAGACGGTGTGAAAACCTTCACCGCCCTCCGGGCGGTAAGGAAGGGCCCCTCCTTAACGTTTTCGGTAGAGGAAGGGCCCCTTCTTAACACCATCCAACCGGATCAGCGTTGCCGGAGAAAGCCGGCGTCGAGGAACTTGAAGTTCGTGTTCGGGCGTGCCTCGCCGTCCGGTCCGGTCACGTCCGGGGTGTTTGCGCCGTCCTGCACCACCAGGAGACCGCCCGGGTACCCGGGCAGCGGGGTGGACACCACCGCCGCCCCGTCGCACTCCTGCGACCCGTCCACCCGGCGGCCGTCCGTCACCGCGAACCGCCCGAGCGGGCGCAGCGTACGCCGGTCGTACGTGTAGAACGTGTCGTCGCCCTGGCTGGAGACGACCAGCGTGCCGTCGTACCGGCCCTGCTGCCGGATGGTCAGCCCCTCCACGTCGGCGGCGATCCGCCCGCCGAACCCGGGGTCGGCCGCGTGGTCCACCACGCACTCGTCCTCCTCGGCGTCGTACGCGGCCGGGACGCCGTACTCGCGGGTGTGCTCGACGACCTGCGGGGCACCCTGGAACCGGCCACCCCGGACCGGGATCCGCCAGAGCCCGACGGTCTCCTGGGCCAGGTACGCCACCCCGGTCGCCGGATCCACCACGGTCCCCTCCACCTGCGGGCCGTCCCCCGGATCGGCGCAGGGCGACCAGGCCGAGCCGTCCGGCAGGGTGAACGTCGAGGGCAGAGCCAGCCGGTCCACCGGCCGGTAGGAGACCGTCGCCCCCTCGGCGACCAGCCGGAAGCTCCCCACCTCGGGCGTGCTGCGCCGGCTGACCAGCGCGTACGCCGTACCGTCCGAGTCGGTGAAGGTGCCCACGTCCGCTGGTCGTTCACCTCGCTCTGGTCGGCGCTGAACGCGTACCGGACGTCCGGGGCGGTCACGTCGGTCAGCCGCCGGGTCACCGGGTCGATCCGGTAGAACCGCAGGTGGTCCCGCCCCCGGTCGGTCACCACCGCCAGGTCCACCCGCTGCCCGGAGAGCCGGAAACCGGTGACCAGGTCGACATTGTTGAACCGGCCCGACTCGTCGTCCGGCCCGGGTGCCGGCGGGGTGGCGATCGCCTGCCGCTCCCGGCCACGCAGGTCGTAGACCCACAGCCCGCCGTTCTTGGCGGTGGCGATGACCAGGCTGCCGGCCCGGTCGGTCGGGTGCACCCAGATCGCCGGGTCGTCGGCGTCCGCGTCACCACCGGCGGTGTCGTCGTGCAGCGCCGGGGTCTCGGTACCCGCGCCCACCAACCGGAGCTGGTCCTGGACCGCCGACGACGGCCCGGCCTGCGGCGTCCGCGCCGCGTCCGCGTGCGGCGACCAGAGCAGGGGTACGGCGACAAGCAGCGGCACGGCGACCAGGACCGGTACGCGCAGTGGTGCGGCGAATCGACTCATGGCCGCGACCGTAGGGTCGGCAGCGTGACACCCATTGAACGGCAGGTGAACTGATGCTGCGCAGTTGGCGGCCAGCGATGGCGGAGGCGCTCTACGGACCGGGCGGGTTCTTCGTCACCGGAGCGCCGGCCGGGCACTTCCGGACCAGCGTGCACGCCACCCCGGCCTTCGCCGGAGCGCTGTTGCGCCTGCTGCACCGGGTCGACGCGGCGCTCGACCAGCCGGCCCGGCTGGACCTGGTCGACGTCGGTGCCGGCCGGGCCGAACTGCTGCGTACCCTCGCCCACCTCGCCCCGCCGGAGCTGGCCGCCCGGCTGCGGCTGGTCGCGGTGGAACTCGCCCCCCGGCCGGCGGACCTCCCGCCGACGATCCACTGGGTGGACGCCGTACCGGACGGGCTGACCGGGCTGCTGCTCGGCACCGAGTGGCTGGACAACGTACCGGTCGACGTGGCCGAGATGGTGGCCGGCGGATGGCGGCAGGTGCTGGTCGCCCCGGACGGCGCCGAGCAGGCCGGGCCCCCGGTCACCGGAGCGGACGTGGACTGGCTGGCCCGGTGGTGGCCGGTGGCCGGTGGACCGGGAGGCAGCCACGCCGGCCGGGCCGAGATCGGCCGTTTCCGGGACACCGCCTGGGCAGCGGCGGTGGCTGCCCTCGATACGGGACTGGCCCTCGCCGTCGACTACGGCCACCTGCGCGACGGGCGGCCGGTCGACGGCACGTTGACCGGGTACCGGGGCGGCCGGCAGGTGCCACCGGTACCGGACGGTTCCACCGACCTCACCGCACACGTCGCCGTGGACGCGGTCGCCGTGGCCGGAGCGGAGGTGGCCGGACAGCCGTACACGCTGATCAGTCAGGCCGGGGCGCTGCGGGCGCTCGGGGTCGACGGCGCCCGGCCGCCGTTGGCCCTGGCCGGCACCGACCCGGCCGGGTACGTCCGGGCGCTGGCCGCCGCGTCCGCCGCCGCCGAACTGACCGACCCGGCCGGACTCGGCGGCCACTGGTGGCTGCTGCAACCGGTCGGCATCGAAGCGACGCTCATGGCGCCCGGCATCGGCCCGGCGCCGCGCATGGCACGATGACGGGCATGACCACGGACGCCGGTGCCCTGCGTGAGCTGACCGTCGGTACCGGAGCCGGCCTGGTCCCCGAGACGGTTGCGGACGGGCAGCAGCTCGGCACCGACATGGTGCTCAACATCGGCCCGCAGCACCCCTCCACCCACGGCGTGCTGCGCCTGAGACTCGTGCTCGACGGGGAACGGGTGGTCTCCTGCGAACCGGTCGTCGGCTACATGCACCGGGGCGCGGAGAAACTCTTCGAAGTCCGCGACTACCGCCAGATCATCGTGCTGGCCAACCGGCACGACTGGCTGTCGGCGTTCTCGAACGAGCTGGGCGTGGTGCTCGCCGTCGAACGGCTGATGGGGCTGGAGGTGCCGGAGCGCGCGGTCTGGCTGCGCACCGCGCTGGCCGAGCTCAACCGGGTGCTCAACCATCTGATGTTCCTCGGCTCGTACCCGCTGGAGATCGGCGCGATCACCCCGGTCTTCTACGCGTTCCGCGAGCGGGAGACGTTGCAGGCGGTGATGGAGGAGGTCTCCGGGGGCCGGATCCACTACATGTTCAACCGGGTCGGCGGGCTCAAGGAGGAGGTACCGGCCGGCTGGACCGGACGGGCCCGGGCCGCCATCGACGAGGTCCGCCGCCGCCTGCCGGACCTGGACAACCTGATCCGCCGTAACGAGATCTTCCTGGCCCGGACGGTCGGGGTGGGGGTACTCACCGCCGCCGAGGCCGCCGCGTTCGGCGCGTCCGGCCCGGTCGCCCGCGCTTCCGGGCTCGACCTCGACCTGCGCCGCGACGAGCCCTACCTCGCCTACGGCGAGCTGGACGTACCGGTGGTCACCCGCACCGCTGGCGACTGCCACGCCCGGTTCGAGATCCTGCTCGACCAGGTGTACGTCTCCCTCGACCTCGCCGAGCAGTGCCTGAACCGGGTCGACCGGCTCACCGGGCCGGTGAACACCCGGCTGCCGAAGGTGGTCAAGGCACCCGAGGGACACACGTACGCGTGGACCGAGAATCCGCTCGGCATCAACGGTTACTACCTGGTCTCCCGGGGCGAGAAGACGCCCTGGCGGCTCAAGCTGCGCACCGCGTCGTACGCCAACGTGCAGGCACTCGCCACCCTGCTGCCCGGCTGCCTGGTACCCGACCTGATCGCAATCCTCGGCTCGATGTTCTTCGTGGTCGGCGACATCGACAAGTGACCGGCGCAGAGAGGTGACCAGCACAGGTAGGTGACCAGCGCGGACGGGTGAACCCGGGCGCGGTCAGCGCCAGTGGCTGGTCCCCGTGCCGAGCACTCGCCCGGTAGGAGCCGCCACCATGGTGGGAGCCGCCCGGGTAGGTCGTGTTCTCCTCGTCCCGGCCGTGCCGTCGGCGGGGCGGGCCGGCCTTGGTGGCCCAGTCCTCCTCGGGTCCCGGCTCACCCGGACCCTGGCCGCCGTACCCGCCGGCTCCGTACGGACGGCGACCGGTCGGCGCTGCGGCCCCCCACGACCCGGAGGGCTGCCCGGTCTCCCAGCCGCCCGACGTCGACGTACCGGACGTCGGCGTACCTGGCGGTCCACCTGGCATCGGCGCACCGGCGCGTGCACCGGACGTGGGTACACCGGACCAGCCACCGGACGTCGGCTCGGCCTGACGGCCACCCGGCGCCGACTCCGCCGCGCGACGACGGCCGGCCGGCTCCGCCGGGTCCAGACCACCGGACCGGTGCACGGTCGCCCAGCGGTCCTCGACGGACTCGACCCGTGCCGTGGAATCCCGGGCGTGACGGTCGATGGTCTGGCGCAGCTCGGCCGCCAGGCGGCGCAGCTCGGCGAATTCGTCGGGGCAGAGGTGCCCGCCGGGTGGGTGCTCCCCGTAGGACAGAGCCAGCAACCAGCCGTTCGCCGCTGCGATCGGGGAACCCGCGCCACGCTCGGCGGCCAGGGTTCCCCGCGCCACCACCACGGCGGCAAAGGTCGCGGTAGTGGCGACCCAGTACCGCGCCGACGACACCGGCCACGATGGCCAGGCGGACCCTTCCCGATCGCCTCATGATCGCAGGATGGCACGCAGCGGCCCCGAGACTCGACCACGATTCGCGTCCGAGTTCCTACCGGCGTCAACCGGGAACGGGAAGACGCGTCGGGCACCTACCCTCTTTTCCGGGGTTATGGCCGGGGGCATCTATAGGTTTCGGCGCACGCATTGCGGGCGCGATCTCCGCATTCCCGCCGGGAATTCGTGCGCGACACCCAAACGTCAATTCGGCAGAGGCGGGTACGCGCGGACCGGCGTGAAGGGATCGAACGTCCCTGGGTAAACCGCTCGGGCTGACCCGAGACCGCCATCAGACGCATGAGGCACCGAGCCAGAGTATGCCAGCGCGGAACCCGAGCGCGACTCACGCCGAACCTCGTTTAAACCAACTTGAGTGACGGTGACTGGTCAGGTGCTCGTCGGCGGGTCGGCTTGACCTGGGTCGTTCGGGTTGGATCATGGTTGGGTGTCCGGAACGCCGTCCATCGTGGAGCTGCTTGAGCGGCTTGCCCGGTTGGAGGCCCGGGTTCTTGAGTTGGAGCGGGACAACGCCGGGTTGCGGCGGGACAACGCCGGGTTGCGGCGGGAAAACGCGGTGTTGCGGCGGGAAAACGCGGTGTTGCGGGCGGAGAACGCGGATCTGCGGGCTCGGCTCGGGCAGGACTCGTCGAACTCGTCGCGGCCGCCGTCGTCGGATGGGCTGGCCAAGCCGGCGCCGAGGTCGTTGCGGGCGCGTTCGGGTCGGCGGCCGGGTGGGCAGCCTGGTCATGAGGGTCGCACGTTGCG
>NZ_JBAKHU010000099.1:0-15659 GCF_036906895.1 Micromonospora sp. CPCC 206060 | reverse complement strand
AGCCTTCCAGCGCCGATGGTACTGCACTCGGGAGGGTGTGGGAGAGTAGGACGCCGCCGGACATTTTTACAGGTGTGGGCCATCCCTTACGGGATGGCCCACACCTGTATCTGCATGTCTGCACCTCGAACCCCTCCGGCTTTCTTTGGGCAAAACCGGCCGCCTCCCTGCCCGGGTCGAGGACCATGTCACTGATGGCCGGTCGCCCCGTGGTGGTGCCTGCCCGCCCCCGGGTTGGTCACCGGTCCGCTGGGTGGTGCTGGTGCTGCGCCACGCTCGGCGGACTCGTGGCAGCGCCGGGCGTCCGGTGTCGTGCCGGCCGGGTACATGTCGAACGCCTCGTTGTGCGTCGGCCCGGGGTGAGCGGGGTACGTCCCGAGTGGCTCTGGTCGATTCTCAACCGCCGGTTGGTCCGGTGGAGTCAGGAGTGGTGATGAAGGTCGGAATCATCGGATCGGGACACATCGGCGGAACGCTCACCCGTCGACTGTGTGCCCTCGGGCACGACGTGACGGTGGCGAACTCCCGTGGGCCGGAGTCACTGGCCGGGTTGGCCGCGGAGACCGGGGCGACCGCCGGGACGGTCGACCAGGCGGTCGGGGCTGCGGAGCTAGTGGTGGTCGCGGTGCCGTTGTTCGCCGTACCGAACCTGCCAACGAAGGCGTTCGACGGCAAGGTGGTGGTCGACGCGAACAACTACTACGCCCAGCGGGACGGGGACATCCCGGACATCGCCGACCGGAGCATCAGTTCGAGCCGTTGGGTCGCCGGGCACCTGGCCGGGGCGCATGTGGTCAAGGCGTTCAACAACATCCAGGCGCAGCACCTGCTGGAGCAGGGCCGGCCGGCGGGTGCCGGTGACCGGATCGCCCTGCCGGTGGCCGGGGACGACGAGCAGGCCAAGCAGTTGGTGATGGGTCTGGTCGACGAACTCGGCTTCGACCCGGTCGATGCGGGGACGCTGGACGAGAGCTGGCGTCAGCAGCCGGATACGCCCGTGTACGGCACCGACCGGGACGCCGAGGGGGTCCGGGTGGGACTGGCCTCCGCCCGCCCGTAGCGGGCGTACCACGGGCGGCTGGAGGGCTGGGCGCCCGACCATCGGGTCGTGTCGCCGGGGGCCGTGGGAGCGGAGAACGGGGTGCGGCCCTGCCGGTCGTGGTCGGACGCCTGAGGCCCCGGTATGGGGTAACTGGGATGCGGCGATCAGGGCCGCTCCGTTACTAAACTAGCGAGTATCGATTGTTGGCGCCGGACCGGTGCCGATACCTGCGATCGGGAGATACTCGGATGATTCCACGGCAGTTGTTCCGTACCGCCGCCGGCCTGCTGGCCGTGGCTCTTTCGCTGGTCGGCGTGCAGGTCGTCGCCGCACCGCCGGCCTCTGCCGCCGCCCGGATCGTCTACTACGACGTCAGCCGGGCTGGTGAGTTCGCCACCAACTTCGACCAGGCCGCCGCGATCTGGAACAGCCGGGTCACCAACGTGCAGCTCCAGCGGGGTACCCCGGCGAGCGTGAAGATCTACGTCGACTCCGGCTGGCCCCGGGCCTACGTCTACGGACTCGGCTCCGGCGTGATCTACATGGGCTGGCAGGCGGTCAACCAGGGCTACAACCGAACCCGGATCGCGTCCCACGAACTCGGGCACATCCTGGGCCTGCCGGACAACCGGACCGGTCTCTGCTCGGACCTGATGTCCGGCAGCAGCGCCCCGGTCTCCTGCACCAACGCGTACCCGAGCGCCACCGAGGCGTCCCGGGTCAACTCGCTCTTCGGTACCTCAGCCTTCACCGGCCCGGTGGCCACCGGGCTGCACATCGGCTGACCGGTACCCCGCCGGAGAGGGCCGTGGCCCGCGACAACCCACATCGCGGGCCACGGCCCTCTCATCATGCCCGGATCCGGTCCGGCGGAACGGCCCCGGTCAGGAGGCCGGCTGCTTCACGCAGAGGTACCGGGGCTCGGCCTGGTAGGTCCAGCTGAACTTCTCCCGCCGGACCTCCTTGCCGTCCTTACGGAAGATCCGCCACGCGTCCTGGGTGAAGCCGTCGATCCCGTTGGTGGCGATGCAGCTCGGTCCCGGCGGCAGGTAGATCGTCCTCGGCTTGGTGATGTTCCGCCGAGGGCTCCACTCGGTCTTGACGCTGTCCCAGATCCGGGTGCTCCAGATCGAGACGGTGACCGAGCTGGCGGTGTACGAGGTGTCGATGACCACGCCGTGCGGGGTGTTGTTGCGGAACTTGAAGTCCAGGTCGGGCCAGAAGATCGTCGACTCGATGACCGGGGGGTACCGGCTGAACCAGTAGGAGTGCGGCTTGTGTTCGACGTCCTCCAGACCGGCGTAGTAGGTGGCGTTGAACAGGGTGGTGGTGAACTGGGAGGTGCCGCCGCCCACCCCGGGTACCAGCTTGCCGTCCAGGATCACCGGGGCGTCCCGGTAGCCCTTGGCGTACGACCGCTCACCGGTGTGCCCGTTGAGGGAGAAGGTCGCTCCCGGCTTCACCACCGCACCGTCGACCGCCTTGGCGATGGTGACGATGTTCTGGCTACGCGGCGAGGAGAGCCCGCCGGTGAACCTCGTGGTGAACGTGGAGACCCGCTCCTTGATGCCGAGTTTGGCGACCTCCTCCGGGGTGGTCTCCGGCTCGCTGGCCTTCAGGGTGCCGCTGACCTCCCGCCCGTCCGTCTTCGGAAGTACGTCGAGCAGGGCGGTGCTGAGCGCCTCGGTGTCGAGTTGCCGGCCCGTCGTGCCCGGGACCACCTTCGGTTTGCCACCCTCGATCAGAACCCGGGCGTCCTTCGGCTCGACCTCGATTTTCGACAGCTGACTGGCCAGGCCGGCGCGTAGCTTCTTCGCGTCCACCTTGTGGGTGAGCTTGCCAGCCTTGTCGGCGGTGAAGACGAGGCTGGTGGCGATGGTCCGGGGCGCGATGGTCACCGCACCGGAGGAGGTGGTGACCCGTACCGGGCCGGCCACCGCCGGTTTGGCCAGCTCGTTGACCAGCCGGTCGACCTCCTCGCGGGTGGTCAACGGGTGTTTCTCGACCAGCGGCACGGTGATCGGTTGACCGGTCAGCCACCCGTCCCGGACCACCCGGGCGGACTCCTCGGCGTCCACCTCCCGGCTCGGTGCCGGGTAGACCGGCTTCGGGGTGGTGCCGGTGAACCGGATACCGGGCATGGTCATCTGCCGGCCCTGCTTGCCGAGGGCGGCGCGGAGCACCGCGTCGAGCTTCGCCGAATCCACCACGACCACCGGGTCGACCGGGTGCGAGCCGAAGAGGCGGCGCAGCGGGTCGGGGCGGGCGGATGCGGCGGCCTCGACCGTGGCCGGTACGTCGATGGCCAGCCCGATCCCCGCCGGGTCGAGCTGGACGGTCTGGTCCGCGACGCGTACCGGTACCGGCTGGGTGAATTCGGCGGCCCGCCGGTCCACCTCGGCCCGGAGCGCGGCGGTCGCCTCGGCCCGGCTCTTGCCGCCCAGTTCGGCACCGAGTACCTGGATGCCTCTGGGCACCTCCCCCGCGTACGCGTAGCCACCGGTGCCGGCGGTGGCCGCCAGGAGCGCGACGACCACGCCACCGGCCACCAGGAGCCGGCGCCGGGCGCGACGTGGCCCGGGCGCACCGGCACCGGCGGTGGTCCCACCCGGAGGGCGCCCCACGGGCGTGTCCTCCATCGGCCAGGTGACGGCGGTGACCTGGATGGTGGGGCGCTCGTCAACGGGCAGTTCCTTCTTGCCGTACAGACTCACAGGCAACCTCGATCGCAACCAACCTCGCGCGGTGGACGTACCGTTCGTTCCGCGCCAGTACGACTGTGAAGGCCTACGGTAGCCAACGCTTCCGGGTGTCGGTGGTGGCGCTCCAGTGTGCTCCGGTCGACGACCGGTGGAGTCGGACCGGGCCGGACGGTTGGCTGGCGTCTCATCCACAGCGCTTTAACAGGCTGCCGTTACGGAAACGTGACAAACACGTTTCGTGGCCACGTCTCGATGGCGATCAAGGATGCCCTGTCGTAATCGGCCCGGTTTGCCCATCGACTGTGGCCCATGACACGTTGACAGTTGGTAACCATCGGCGATCTTGACTCAGTTCCGAGGTTACCGGCGAGTAGTGCGGGTCTTGTGAGCTGGGTCGCCACGCGGGAACATCCACTCGCGCGCTTCGTTACCCGCCGGTACGGCGTGGACGTGGCGGCCGACATCGATCCCCCGCTTTCTCCCCGAGCCGCGACCGCCGCTCGGTGACTCCCCTCGTCGAGGAGGACCCCCGTGAAGGATTCTGAGGACCGTCTGGTGCAGGGTGGCACCCGCTGGCGCCGGTTCGCCGCGCTGATGGTGCCCGCTACCGCAGTTGCCGGCGCGATCGTCTTCGGCATGGCCAACGGTGCCATCGCCGCCTCGTTCGCCGTCTCCGGCCAGACGTTCAAGGTCTCCGCATCCACCCTTGAGGGCAAGGGCTTCACCCAGTACGGCGGTCTGGCCAAGGAGAAGAACGGCACCGTGCACCCGGTGGCCGTCTCCGCCATCGACGAGGCCAAGCTCTACGACCTCTGCCAGTCGGTGAAGGTGCCCGGCATGCCCGTGGTGCTCACCATCAACGCCGGTGGTGGCGGTACCCCGGCCACCGCCCAGGGCCTGCTGATCGACATGGACTCCCTGGAGGGCGACGCCGTCTTCAAGAACATCAAGATCGGTCGGGACGCCAGCGACCTGGAGCCGACCGCCCAGGCCGGTTCCTTCGGTCAGAGCGCCGACGAGGTCAAGATCACCGGTCTGAAGCAGGTGGCGCGGTCCACCAGCGCCGGCACCTTCGCGCTGACCGGCCTCAAGCTGAAGGTGAACGTGGGCGCCGACGCCAAGGAATGTTTCTGAGCTGATGCCAGGCCTGCGGAGGGCGCCTTCCGCGGGCCTGTTCCTGCCCCCTACCCAGCAGATCCGCTCAGGAGGAGTACGTGACAACCGCGAATCCGCAACACGCCCGGCCCGGGGGGCTCGCCCGGGCGTGGCGCGGCTTCCGTCGATGGCGGCGGGCCCGGCCCTTCTGGGGTGGACTGCTGACCGCCCTCGCCGGTGTGGAGATCTTCCTGACCACCCAGATGAGCCTCGGTGGCCTCAGCTTCCAGATGGGGCCGACCGGTTTCCTCTCCTGGCTGATCCCCACCATGCTGGTCAGTTGCGGCATGCTCATGTGGTTCAGCCCGCAGCAGCGGATGTTCTACGCGATCGTCGGTGCGATGACCGCCGTCTTCTCGTTGATCGCGGTGAACCTCGGCGGCTTCTTCATCGGCATGCTGCTCGGCATGGTCGGTGGCGCCCTCGGCTTCGCCTGGGCTCCCACCGTGGTCCGCCGGGCACCCGGAGCGGACGCCGACGGCCCTGGAGCGGATGCCGACGGCCCCGGGACGGAGGTTGATGGCCCCGGGACGGACGCCCCGACCTTCGCGGACGCCCCGGCCGTGGACGGCCCGACCTTCGTGGACGGCCCGGCCGTGGACGCGTCCCACGGTCGCCAGGACCAGGCCCCCGACCGCTACCCGGGCCAGGCGGCCCAGCCCCACTCCGGGTACCACCAGGAGGGCCGGGTCGCGGAGCCGCCGCCGCCGACGACGGCAGCGGACCGGACACCTGGCCGCCCGCTGTTCACCGTGCTGCTGGTCCTGCTCAGCATCGCGGCCGGCGGGCTGGTCACGGCGCGTACCGGCACCCCGGCCCAGGCGGCACCCGGCTGCACACCGACCACCCGGCCCACCCCGTCGACCAGCGCCGCTCCCACGGGTACGCCCACTCCGTCGCCGACGGCCAGCGCCCCGGCCGGTGGGGAGGAGGTCGAGGACGGCAACCTGATCACCGACATCGTGGCCGGCGTCCAGAGACTGTTCACCGGTGGCCAGGAGCAGAACGGAACCGACCCGGCGGTCACCCCCACCCCCACCGCGTCCGCCCCCGGCAGCGGCCCGACCACCGCTCCGACCGGCAAGCCGGCCGCTACGGCGACCACCGCCCCGACCCGTCGACCGCTGCCCGGTGGTACCTCCGGACCGCAGCGCTGCCGGCCGGGCGGGCCGGTGTCACCGGCTCCGGTCGAGCCGGGCAAACCGTTGCCCCGGATCGCCGTTGACCCGGGCCAGCCGCTGGTCGCCAAGAAGCCGGGCCGGCTGACCGGTACCAAGGTCATCATGACGGCACTGCGTTTCGAGGGCGTCGTCGAACTGCCCACGGTCGACGGCCCGCTGCGGGCGCTGAAGTTCACCATGAGCAGGGCCGTCACCGACGACTTCCAGCTGGACGTGGACGGCCCGCTGACCAAGACCATGCGGTACCGGACGGGTGCGCTGACCGTGCAGGGCGACGTGTCCTTCTACACCACCCGGTTCGTCGGCCGGTTCCTCGGCATCAGGGTCACCCTCACCCCGGACCTGCCGCTGCCGGACGGCATCCCGATCACCTCGCCGCTGCCGCTCACCTTCACCGAACCGGTGATCGACCTGGCCTACCTCGACTGCGACCAGCTCAGCGTCGAGCCGACGCTGAAGCTGAACCTCGTCTGACACCGCCACCCGCCGCTGGTGCCGGTGGGTCGTCCGTTCGACGGCCCACCGGCACCGGCGTGCGGCTGCTCAGAGCCGGGCAAGCGCCTTGCGCAACGGGTCGAGACCCAGCCCGCCCAGATCCAGCGCGTGCCGGTGGAACTCCTTCAGATCGAAGTCCGCGCCCTTGCGGGCCCGGGCGTCGTCCCGAGCCTGCAACCAGATCCGTTCCCCGACCTTGTAGGCCGGCGCCTGCCCCGGCCAGCCCAGGTAGCGGTTCAGCTCGAAACGCAGGTTCTCGTCCGGCACCCGGCAGTGGGCGCGCATGAACTCCCAGCCCAGCTCCGGGGTCCACCGCTCGCCCGGGTGGAAGTCGAACGGGTTGTCCTTCGGGATCTCCAGCTCCAGGTGCATGCCGATGTCCACGACCACCCGGGCGGCCCGGAACGCCTGACCGTCGAGCATGCCGAGCTTGTCGCCTGGGTCATCCAGGTAGCCCAGGTCGTCCATCAGTCGTTCCGAGTAGAGCGCCCAGCCCTCGCCGTGACCGGAACACCAGCAGAGCAGCCGCTGCCACCGGTTGAGCAACTCGGCACGGACCGCGGTCTGCCCGACCTGAAGGTGGTGGCCCGGCACCCCCTCGTGGTAGACCGTGGTCACCTCGCGCCAGGTGGAGAACTCGGAGATGCCCTGCGGCACCGCCCACCACATTCGGCCCGGCCGGGAGAAGTCCTCGCTGGGACCGGTGTAGTAGATGGAGCCGTCGCTCGTCGGCGCCAGGCAGCACTCGATCCGGCGGACCTGTTCCGGGATGTCGAAATGGGTGCCGTGCAGCTCGCTGATCGCCCGGTCGGCGAGTTCCTGCATCCAGTCCCGGAACGCCTCCTTGCCCTGGATGGTGCGGGCCGGGTCGGCGTCCAGCGCGGCGACCGCCTCGTCGATGCCGGCCCCCGGCCCGGCGATCCGCGCGGACACCGTCCGCATCTCCGCCTCCAGCCGGGCGAGTTCCTCGAAACCCCAGGCGTACGTCTCGTCCAGGTCCACCCGGGCCCCCAGGAAGTACTGCGAGGCGAGTTCGTACCGTTCCCGGCCGGCGGCCTGCTTCTCCCGCCCCCGGGGGGTCAGCTCGTCCCGGAGGAACTGCCCGAACTGGTCGGTCGCTGCCGTCGCGGCGGCGGCACCCCGGCGCAGCTCGGCGGCGAGCGCGCCCTCCGCGGACAGGCTCTCGGCCAGACCGTGGAAGAAGTTGTCACCGTCCGGGTCGGTCCAGATGTCGCACTGCTTGGCGACCTCGATCAGCTGGGCCCGGGAGCTGACCTGTCCGGCGTCGGCGGCGGTACGCAGCGTGGCCCGGTAGTCCTCCAGCGTGCCCGCGAACCGGTTGAGCCGGGCCGCGATGTTGGCGACCGCCTCCTCGCCCTCGGTGGGCATCAGGTCGAAGACCTGACGGATCTCGTGCAGCCCGCTGGTGATCACGTTGACCTCGCTGGCCACCTCGCCGGCCTCGTGCCGGGCCAGCTCCAGCCCCAGCCGCTCCTGCATGGCCTCCCGGGCGGTCCGCTCGCGCTCGCTCTCCGGCTCGGTGACGTCCAGCTTGGCGAGGGTACGCCGGATCAGCTCGGCGCGGGCGTCGTAGCCGACCGGCGACAGGTCGTCGAGCTGGTCGTCGTACCCACTGATGCCGGCATGGGTGGCGCCGACAGGGTTGAGTGCCGCCCAGTCGGCGACGTATCGGTTGGCGAGGTCATCAATTCGTCCCACCACTCGACACTACGTGACCGGGCAGGGCCCACGCTGTCCTGTATCTGGGCCGATCAGCGCCCCGAAACGCCCCATCATCCACAGCGTGTTGTCGACCCAGCGTGAGGGGTCAGGGCGCCGCATGCCCGGCGGTCCAACGGAGCAGCCGCTCCGCCGGCCAGGTGTTCACCACCCGCTCGGCCGGTACGCCGCACAGCGCCGCCCGTACGCAGCCGAAACACTGCCAGTCGAGCTGACCCGGGGCGTGCGCGTCGGTGTTGATGGCGAAGTCGCAGCCCGTCTCCAGGGCCTGCCGGATCAGCCGTTTCGGCGGGTCCTGCCGTTCCGGCCGTGAGTTGATCTCGACGGCCTTACCGTGCGCGGCGCAGGCGGCGAAGACCTCCGCCGCGTCGAAGCGGCTCTCCGGGCGGGTACGGGCCCGGTGCCCCCGGTCACCCGGCCCGGTCACCCCGGCCGGCCGGGACGACACCATCCGGCCGGTGCAGTGCCCCAGGATGTCCAGATGCGGATTGGTGACCGCGGTGATCATCCGCCGGGTCATCTTCGCCGGCTCGTCGTTCAGGCCGCTGTGTACCGAGCCGACCACCACGTCCAGCCGGGCCAGCAGGTCCTCGTCCTGGTCCAGTGCGCCGTCGGCCAGGATGTCCACCTCGATCCCGGTCAGGATGCGGAACCCGTCCGGCAGCTCCGCGTTCACCCGGGCCACATGGTCGAGCTGGCGGCGCAGCCGGTCCGCGGTCAGGCCCCGGGCCACCTTCAGCCGGGGCGAGTGGTCGGTGAGGACGACGTACTCGTGACCCAGCTCGACCGCCGCGAGGGCCATCTCCTCGATCGGTGAGCCGCCGTCCGACCAGTCCGAATGGGTGTGGCAGTCCCCGCGCAACGCGGCCCGCAGCGCCGTCGCCGCCGCGTCCAGGTCCACCCCCTCGGTCGCCACCAGGCGCCGCAGGTAGACCGGTTCCTCACCGGCCAGCGACTCGACCACGCAGCGGGCGGTCACCTCACCGACCCCGGGCAGCTCGGTGAGCGTGCCGGCGGCGGCCCGGTCGGTCAGTTCCCCCTCCGGTAACGCGGTCAGCGCGGCCGCCGTCGAGCGGAAGGCGCGTACCCGGTAGGTGGCCTCGTTGGCGCGTTCCAGCAGGAACGCGATGCGGCGCAGATCGGCGATCGGATCCCGGGCGGTCATCAACGGATTCCTTCCGTGGATACTCCGGCCTTCAGGCCGGGGAGGAAACGGAACTCCTGCGGAGCAGGGCAGGGACAGCCGATCCGCCGCCTGGGCGGATCGACCGGGAGGTGAACGCGGCACGTGACATTCTGGCCGCCGGGCTGGCGGTGACGGCCTGTGGAGCCGGTGTAAGACCTCAACGGGACTCCTCCCAGCCGGTGTCAGTCGGTCTGCGGCTCAGTCGGTCTTCGGCGCGGCGGGACAGCCGTGCTTCCGGTGCCAGGCGGTGACCTCGTCCGCCGCCGCCCGGTTCACCTTGCGCCGCCAGGCGGTCAGGTACGGCGCCGGCCAGACCACGCCGCGCCGGATCCACCACCCGTCCGACCCCGTGCATGGGGGCGAGATGCCGAAGTGCAGGTGGCAGACGTTGTTGGCGTTGCCGGTCCGGCCGACGGTGCCGACCTGCTGACCGGCCCGGACCCGGATCCCCGCCTCGATCCCGGCGGCCACCCCGGTGAGGTGCGACCCGTAGTAGCGCACCCCGTCGTCACCGAGCAGCGAGACGAACAGGCCGCCGTTGAACGGGCCCCGGGGCCCCCGCTTGTCGAACCGGTCCACCCGGCTGACCTCCAGGATCCGGCCATCGGTGACCGCCACCACGGGTGTGCCGCAGGCGGCGAAGATGTCCGTGCCCGGGTACGCGGAGTGGGTCGGGTGGTAGGACGCGTTCGTCGCGCGAACCGGGAAGACGTACCGGCGGGGGGTGCCGGCGGAACCGGTCGGCCGGCCGGTCGGACCGCTGGTCGTCGCGGCCGGGCCGGACGGTGACGGGGCGGCCGTGCGGCCGTCGCCGGTCCCCGCGCTCCACGCGGGTGCCGGCAGTGTGGGACGCGGCACCGGCGGTCCACCGTCCGCGCAGGCACCGGCGAGCAGGGCCACGACCGACAGCACCAACGGGTACGCCGCGCGTCCGGTCCGGGATCGCAGGCCATCCGCTCGCATCCCGACATCCTGGCAGACCGGCCGGTCGGCATCGTCCGGTGACCGGCCCGCACCGCATCGAGCGGGTACGCTGCCGGCATGGCGCAGCAGCCCGTGTTCCCGCCGGGGCCCGGTGCTCCGGGCGGGCCCGGTTTCCCCGCGGCGCGTACCCCGTCGGGTCTCTTCCCCTCCGTGCCGCCCAGCCGGCCCACCTACCGCGAGCCGCACCCGGTGCGGGGCGCGGGCGTCGCGGCCGGCGGCGGGGCCGCCGCGCTGTGGCTGCTGGTGTTCGGCCTGCTCGGCCCCGGCCTGGTCGGCTACCTGTGGTGGACGCTGTTCGCCGGCGCGGTGGCCTGGCTGGTGGATCTGGTGCTGGTCCGGGTCGGTGACCGGGGGGTGGCGACCGGCGTCGCGATCGTGACGGCCGGTGGCTGGAGCATCGCGGCGGTTCTGCTCGCCACCCGGTGGGCGACCAGCGGAAACTGGCCGCTCTGGTGACCGGGGTCCGTCCGGCGGCCCGCCGGAGCGGGCAAACTTTTCCCGGCTATTCCGTTCCCGGTTCCGGGGCGTTGTGCACTGACCTGCCCGGGGACCGGTTACCGTCACGCGTAACAGTCGGCGGTGTCGTACTGCGGGTACGCCGAACCGTTTCTTGGGGGGATCGTGGCCTACTTCGCTGCGGCCGTGGTGCGTGACGCGACCGGTTGGACAGCGGCCGAACTCGACCTGACCGGCATGGTGGACCTGGACGAGGTCGCCGACCGGCTGCGGGACGTGGAACCGGACGCGCGCACGGCGTTGCTCTTCGTGGAGTCCGACGACATCTACCTGGTCATCATGCGTCTGGACGACGGGGAGGACCTGCGCGTCTTCGCCTCCGACTCGGCGTTCGCCGAGGAGTCGCGGCTGGGTGCGGTACTGGTCGGTGACATCAAGGTGCCGGCGGTCGAAATCGAGGACGGCTCCGTCGACGCCCGCCCGGGCGCGGGTACCGGCGAGGACGACAACGAACGGCCGGCCGCCGACCCGGACGCCGATCCGGTGGGTGACGCGGATCTCCTCGCCGATCTCGGTATCTCGGCGTCCCGACTGCTCCGGCTCTGCGCGCACGAGGGGATGCTCCCCGCGGACGTGATCGCCGAGATCTGCCAGGTGATCGGCTGTGCCGACGAGGTCGAGGATCTGCGCGGGGTGTGACTGTGGCCGACTCACCGAAACGCATGGGCGCCGGCCCGGACACCCGGATGGACGGGGCGCGGGGCGGCCCGACGGACGTGCCGCCGGTCGACCGGGCGGACCCGGCACTGGGCAGGATCAGCGCGGCCGGTCCGCCGCCCGCCGCAGCCGATCCCGCGTCACCGTCGACGGTGGGCGCCGACGAAGGGCTGGCCGATCCGGCGGGTGGCGGCCGGCGGCAGCGTCACGAACTGTGGATGCGCCGCGCCCTGGAGGTCGCCGTCACCGGGCCGGAGGCCGGCACCCCGGACGACGGGGACATCCCGGTCGGGGCGGTGGTATACGGACCGGACGGCACCGAACTGGCGGTCGGCCGCAACGAACGGGAACTGACCGGGGACCCGACCGCGCACGCCGAGATCCTGGCCCTGCGCCGGGCCGCCGCCCGGGTCGGCGAGTGGCGGCTGGACGGCTGCACCCTCGTGGTGACGCTGGAGCCGTGCACCATGTGTGCCGGAGCCCTGGTCCTCGCCCGGATCGGCACCGTGGTGTTCGGTGCCTGGGAGCCCAAGACCGGCGCGATCGGCTCGCTCTGGGACGTCGTACGCGACCGGAGGCTCAACCACCGCCCCGAGGTCTACGCGGGGGTGCTGGCGGCGGAAAGCGCCGCCGTGCTGCGCGCCTTCTTCCGCTGAGGTGTAAGGAAGGGCCCCTTCTTAACGCATTCGGTATAGGAAGGGGCCCCTGTTAACACCTGCGGGCGGGCGACTGCCGGTGCCCCGAACTCGGGCCAACGGCGGTGCGGACTTAGGCGACGATGGTGTCCAGGGCGATCTCCACCATCTGGCTGAAGGTCTGCTCCCGTTCCTCGGCGGTGGTCTTCTCGCCGGTCTTGATGTGGTCGCTGACGGTCAGCACGGTCAGCGCCCGCGCCCTGAACCGGGCCGCGATCGTGTAGAGCGCCGCCGACTCCATCTCCACCGCCAGCACGCCGTAGTCGGCGAGCGTGTCGTAGAGGTCCGGGCGGTCGGTGTAGAAGGCGTCCGCCGCCAGGATCGGTCCGACGTGCATGGTGATGCCACGCCGCTCGGCCACGTCGACGGCGGTACGCAGCAGCCCGAAGTCGGCCACCGGGGCGTAGTCGATCAATCCGTCGAACCGCATCCGATTCATGTTCGAGTCGGTCGACGACCCGATCGCCGCGATCACGTCGCGCAGCTGCAGGTCCTCGCGGAGGGCCCCGCAGGAACCGACCCGGATCAGCGACTTCACGCCGTACTCGTTGATCAGCTCGTGGGCGTAGATCGAGGCGGACGGCATGCCCATGCCAGAACCCTGGACCGATACCTCGACCCCCGACCACCTGCCGGTAAAGCCCAGCATGCCCCGGACCGTCGAGTAGCACCGGGCGTCCTCGAGGTACGTCTCCGCGATCCACTTGGCCCGTAGGGGGTCACCCGGCATCAGGACCCGTTCGGCGATCTCGCCCGGCTTCGCGCCGATGTGCGTACTCATGGCTGAGATCCTGCCAGGCGTGCAGGGACGGTACCCCCGCGACACCGGTCCGCGGCGTCGGGTACCCTTCTCGGCGGTGGCGTGTCCGAGTGGCCTAAGGAGCACGCCTCGAAAGCGTGTGAGGGTTTACGCCCTCCGCGGGTTCAAATCCCGCCGCCACCGCTCGCTGAACAGGCGAAACGCCCGGCGACTCTTCGTGAGTCACCGGGCGTTTTCCTGTCGTGGTCTCAGTTTTGGTCTCAGTTGCCCTCAAGATGCTTTGCTGAGCACCCCGGCCGCACCGTCGTCCGGGTCGTCGTCGGCGCTCTGCGCGGGCTGCCAGAGCAGACCACCGATCCGCTTCGCCACGTCGCGGCGAACCTGCCTCGTGAGGTGTTGGTAGCGCCGCGCCATGCCGGAGTCCGACCACCCCATGATGCCCATCACGGCACGCTCGGCCACGCCGAGAATCAGCAGCACGGTTGCCGCAGTGTGCCGGGCGTCATGCAGCCGCCCATCGCGCAGTCCTGCGCGGGTCAGCAGCCGCTTCCATTCCGTGTAGTCGGTGCGCGGGTTGACGGGGTCGCCGGTCGGCGTGGTGAACAAATAGCCGGTTTTCGTCCAGAGTTGCGCGGCGGTTTCGCGCTCGGCGTTCTGTTCTTTTCGGTGCTGGCGTAGCAGGGCAACCAGGGGGTCAGGAAGCCCGATACTGCGCCGTCCGGCCCGCGATTTCGTGTCGGCGGTTTCCGCTCGCAGTGGCTGCCGGTCGGGGCAATGTCCGCCGAACTTCCGGCCGCACGGTTTCGTGCAACCGTGCTTCCATTTCGGGCGCTGCCGGGCACGACGAACGGTGAGCGTCCCGCCGTCGAGGTCCACGTCATCCCATCTCAGGCCCAGTACTTCGCCCTGCCGCAAGCCGAGCGCAAGCGCGATAGCCCATCGCGCGCTGTTTCGCCGTTCGCTCGCGGCGAGCAATAGCCGCTGCACTTCCTCCACCGAATACGGCTCAACCTCTTCGTCTTCGATGCGCGGTGCTTTCGCCAGGCTTGCAGGGTTGCGCACGAGGTGTTGCCGACGCACCGCCTCGTTGAGGGCAGTTCGCAGTGTGCGGTGCGCCTGGTGGGCAGTGGCGGCAGCGCTGCCGGCAGCTTGCATCTTGCGGGTCAGCTTTTCCACGTGCTCGGGTTGCAGCTTTTCCAGGCGATGCGCGCCAAGCCCGGGAATCAGATGCCGATACACCGCGACCCGATAGCCGGAAATCGTGTTGTCACGAACAGTGTGGGCGGCGATGTTCTCCACCCAGTGCATAAGCCAGGTCTCGACCGTCCATGACTGACCCGCCTTGCGCACGGTGCCCTTGTCGCGGTCACGTTCCAACTCCCGCACCTTGCGAGTGACGACGGCCTCGGTTTTGCCCCGGACATGACGGCGATCGGGCTTACCGTCGTCTTTGATGCCGACAGTCACGCGGCCGTGCCAGTACCCGTCTCTGCCCTGGTAAATACTTGATGCCCCGTTGGGTTTGCGCTTCCCCATAAAATCCGTGCCTTTCTCAAGCAGCGTTCTTGAACATGGTCGAGTCGGCAAGCAGGTTTCGCACGTACTCGTCAAGGCAGAAGGCGGGCACCCGGCGGAGACGACCGATTGTCACGGTGCGAATCTGGCCGGTCTTGATGAGCGTGTACATCGTGGTGCGGCCGATGCCGAGTCGCTCTGCGGCTTGCTCGATGGTCAAAACCACGCGGTTGTCGGGGGTGGTCATGGCCGGTTGTCCTTCCTCGGGGTGGCGTCGAGGTAGATGCGGTGCCGGGTGGACGGGGGCCGGTCGGGGTAGGGCCGGCTGACGTGGTGGATGTGGAGTACGCGGGTAAGGGCGGTCAGTGCTGCGGTTGTCTCAGCGGGTGTGCCGTGCAGCCTGATTCGCACGATGACGGCCTTTCCGTTGAAGGTGACCACTTCCGGCGTTTCGGGGGTGAATGACCGCAGAACCGCACAGAACGGGCCACTGAGAGCGCCGTAGAGCCAAGATCTCGACCTGGCTGGTGTGTAGGCATGCGTCGGTCCGGCTGAGGGGTTCTCAGCGGGTCGTTCTGGTCGGTGGGGTTGCGGTGGCGGGTGTGTTCTGTTGTGGGGAGGGCTGAACCATCTCCGCATCTCCGCATCTCCGCAAACATGGCTGTGAGCTGGGCGAATGCTTGCGGAGATGCGGAAATAGGTGGTGGGTTCATCTCCGCAAAGCCGGTGGGATCTCCGCAGTGGTTGCGGAGATGCGGAGATCGATGGTTGTTGAGGGTTGGGATCTCCGCAGGGTGTTTGTGCTGGTGGGGTGGGGTTGGTGCGGCGTTGCGGAGATGCGGAGATGGTTCAGCGGGTTTTACCCCCGGTGGTGCTCGACCCAGAACACGGCCCGGTCTCCCCGGTCGCTTTTGCCGGCCCGGATGACGTGGTTGCCGCGCCACCGTCCGGCCTGCCCGGTGAGGAGCCGGCCGAGTTGCAGCGGGTTGGGTAGCCGGCCGCTGCTGGTGGTGATGAACTGTCCGTCCCAC
>NZ_JBAKHU010000098.1:0-15829 GCF_036906895.1 Micromonospora sp. CPCC 206060 | reverse complement strand
CGAAGCCACCGTCACCATCGCCATCATCGACCAGTGGCTCCGAGCCTTACGAAACGCGGCCTAGGGCGCCTCGGTCGGTACGCAGCGGCTGGAGCCGCCCACCACCACCTCGCCGGTGCCGTCCCGGGAGATGTGTACGCCGAGGTTCGCGCCGTCCCGCTGGAACTGGTAGGCCACCTCGGTCTCGCTGCTGCGGTCGGTGGCTCGCCAACCGTCCGCGCTCAGCTCCAGCACCACCTCGGTCAGCAGGATCTCGGCGGCGCCGGGCGGGACGGGAACCCGTAGGTTGTACTCCCAGCGCACCGACTCGCTCGGCACGCCGGCCGGCCGGAACGGGTCGCAGTCGAGTTGTTCGTCGCGGCTGATCCGGGCGCCGGCGCCGAACCGCGCGGCAACGTCGTCCAGGATGGCCCGCAACGGCCCGGCCACGGCGGCCAGTGGCGCGAAGTCGATCGGCTCGGTCACGGCAGCGACGGTACCGTCACCAGCGGACCGCCGGTGAACACCTGATAGATGTTCCACCACGCGTCACTGTGGTAGGTCAGCACGTCGGAGTGCGCGGAGACGCCCTCCAGCGGTCGGCCGTCGGCGTAGTTGCCGGTCTCCAGCCGGACCACACCCGGGAACTCGTCGGGGTCGGCCCCGTGCCCCCAGTTGCCGATGTTGATGTCCCGGACCCAGGCGATCGGATCGCCCGGCGCGGTCATCGAGTAGCGCTGCACATCGGGCTGGGCCGGACGCAGGTCCTCCGGGCCGTCCACGCGGTGACCCATGCCCGCCGACTCGATGTGCAGGACCCGGTTGGCGTCCAACCCGTGCTGCTCGGCGGTGCCGACCACCGCGCCGCCGTACGAGTGGCCGGCGAAGGTGACCTGCACGTCGTTGCCGGCCGCGGCCGAGCCGCCGATCTCGGCGCGCAGTTGACGGGAGAAATCGGCGAGTCGGGGCCCGAGTTCGTCGGCGTAGCTGGCCGATGGCGCCTGCGGGAACAGGTTGGACGGCAGGTCACCGTCCATCCAGACGACCATGGCCAGGTCCCGGCGGGGGGCCGCGTCGACGAAGCCGACCGCGCCGTCGTGGTACCGCTCGAAGTTGGCCAGCTCGGAGGTGGTGCCCGGGACGAACACCGCGACGTTGCGGGTGCCGGCGTCGATGTCGCCGACCAGCTCGACCATCGATCCGTCACCGGACGGGTCGAACGAGAGGATCTTGCGGTGTTCGGCGATGACGTTCTCGTACAGTTCGATGCGCGCCTGCGACCGGGCGATGGTCTCGCGTAGCTGGTGGTCGACGGCCGGGTCCCCGGTGAGCTGGGCCCGGTAGTCGGCGAGGCGCTGCCGTTCGGCGGTCAACTCGGCGGCGATCGCCGAACGGTTGGCCGCGATCCGGGCGCCGAACGGGGCAGTGCCGGCGGGCGCGGCGGCCGGGGCGTCGGCCAGCGTGCTGCCACCGGCCAGACCACCCAGTAGCTGCCGGAATGCCTGGCTCACCTGGGTGTCGCCCCGCCGGTAGTTGGTCGCCGCTGCGGTCACCCCGGTGGCCAGCCGCCGGGTCTGCGTCGCCGCCGACTCCAGTTCGACGCTGTTGAGCTGCAGGCTGTTGCCGTGCGCCTGCATGGCCCGTTGGGACTGCGGCACCAACCCGAACGCGTTGCCGTCGATGGCTGGCGTGGTGAGCTGCCCGCGAATGGTGTTCAACCGGTCGGCGTTTCCGGTGAACTCGGCCGCTGCGGCGTCCAGTGCGGTCGGGACGGCGCGGAATCCGGCGGTGGTCACCTCCATGACTGGGTCCCCGGCTGGTTCGACTCGGGCTCCTCACCGATCACCGCCGGCGTCACCACCGACTGCTCGCCCCACACGTCCTCGGTCTCGACCAGCCAGGGTGGGATACGCCGGCCACCGGCCGCGTCGCCCGCGCCCATCGGTGCGAAGGGCATCGCCGGCATGAAGCCGCCGGCCATGCCCTTCGCTGCGGCCACCCCGGCGGCCGTCCCGGCGGCTCCGGCGAGTCCGCTCGCCGCCGGGCCGCTGGCCTGACCGGCCGGGGACTGGTTCGCCACCGGCGACAGGTCGACACCTCCGCCGCCGCCTCCTCCACCGCCACCGGCACCGCCGGCGGAGATCCGGGCACCGCTGCCGGCGGTCTTGTCGTCGACAGCCGGCACCGGGGCGGTGTCCTTCTTCTCTTCGTTCGGCTTGGCCCCCAGCCTGGGCGGCACGGTGGCGAACCGCCCGCCGAGCGCGGCGGCGGCCGCGGCCAACCCGGCGGTGAACATCGTGCCGAACAGTGGCCGGGGTTGGGTCACCGGCGGTACCCCGTCCGGGTCGACCGGCGTCTGGTTCGGGTCGACCGGCGTCTCGCCCGGTACGGTCGGCATGGTGCCACCGGGCTGCGGAGCCAGCGGTAGGGCTGGCGTGACCGGCGGTGGCTCCTCGATCGGCGTGCCGGCGGCCGGTCGGGACGCGGCGCTCGGGGTGACCGGCATCGCGTCCTCGGTGGTGGTGTACTCGGTGGCGAGGGTGGACATCACCTGCACCGCCTGCTGGTGCGCTGCGTTCGAGGCGGCCTGTGCCTGCTGCTGGGCGCGGACTTCGGCGAGCGCCTCGGCCTGGTGCTGGCGGAGCGTGTCGACGGTGCTGGCCGGAGTGTCCACGGGTACGACCAGGGGGGTGGTCGCGGCGGCGAGGATGGAGGGAGCGAGGTCGGGTACGGCAACCGGGGCGGGCATCGCCTGCTGGGCCGTCGTGAGCGCCTCGGCGGAGGAGTAGGCCAGGTCACGCACCGCGAACGCGGTGCTGGCGACCTGCCGGATACCCGAGGTCAGATCGTTGATCATCAACTGGTACTGCCGGGCGGCGCCGCCGTCCCACCACTGCTCGAACTCGCGGAGCTGGCGCTCGATGTCGCCGGCGCGTTCGTGCAGTGCGGTGCCGGCGGCTCCCCAGCCCTCCGCCGCCTCGGTCACCGACTCCGGTTTGCCGGCGTGCAGCATCCGCACCAGTTCGTGATGGCTGTACTGGCTGAAGTCGGTACGCGCCCGACCACCTCCACGCGGCATCGTGTCAGTCCCTTCCGTGCGCCCGGAAGGACGTGGCGACGCCGATGTCGTAGTCGGCGTACCCGTCCGCGATCATGCGGGTCACGTCGTTGGCGAAAGCGATCGCCTCCCGCACGGTGTGCAGCAGTTCGTGCATCTGTTCGGCGGCGGCCCGGTGCCGGTCGGCCAGCGCCGCCGCCTCGCCGAATTCGCCGAGCAGGACCGGCCGGATGCGCAGCTGGCCCAGGCCGTCGGTCGGCCTGCGCATCGCCTCCAGTTGGTCCTCCAACTCGCGGGCGAATGCCAGCAGCGATTCAAGGTGGACCCGGAACGACTCCTCTTGGGACATCGTCGCGCTCTCCTGTCTCGGAGCTCGGCTGAGAACAACGCCGGCAGCGGGGCGGCGGCGTCGAGTGGAGGCGGATCCCGCCCCACCCCACGCCGCCGCTGATCGCCCCAGCTCAGGCGAAGAAGCTGGTGTTCCGGTTCTCCAGCGCCAACTGAGTGTCGTGGGCCTCGTGTACCTTGCCGGAGAACTGACCGATCACCGCGATGATGTCGGCCAGCGCCGCCCGCAGCCGCGTCTCGGACTGCTCCGCAGCCTGACCGGCGGCACTGCCGGAGGCGTACCAGGTCTGCTTGATCGGGGCCAGGCTGCTCTGCAGCTGGTCCATGTGGCTGTTCAACGCCTGGGCCTTGACCTGTAGCGAGTCGGCAGCGGCCCGCAGCGCGGCGAATTCGACATTGATCACATCGGCGGTCATCTCACATCACCCCTTTCCGGGCAGGTTAGGCACCGGCCAGCCGGCTGAGTACGGCACTGCCATCGCCGACGGCGCCGGTGAGGCCCCGCAGGGAGTCGGCGGCCGTGACATCACCGGTGTTGTAGTTGCGGAAGCTCTCGTTGACCAGGCCGGACATGGTCTGCAGTTCCCGTGACGCAATCCGCATGCTCTCCTGCAGCCGGCCTTGCAGCTGCCAGAATGCGGTGGCCTGGTTACCGGCGTACCGGCTCAGTACCGATACGAGTTCGCTTTCCAGTTCGGCCATGCTCCGAGCCGCGTTGGTGGCGGCTTCGTCGAACCCGCTGACCGCTCGCGTCATCGCGGCGGCATCACTCTGGTATCCGGGACTGGCCACGTCGGGTCACCTCCTCTTGGCAGAGTCGCGCGCCGACTCGCGGCGCCGTACACGCTGGGGATGCTATGCATCCGTCACCCTTCGTTAGTACGGCACAAGTACCCGTCGCGTACACGGCACTATTACCCACACGGGTCCGGCGGCCGGGCCGCCGGACCCGTGCGCCGACCGGTCCGGATCAGGCCGGATCGGTCGGCGCCCAGGCGAGTTGCACCAGCGACACCCCGGTCCGCCGGTCCACCAACTGCCCACGTCCGGGCGGCTGTTTGCTGGGCTTGACGTCGGCCAGCAGCGCGCCCTCGTCGCGGGAACCGGAGAGCAGCAGGCCCGGTGTGCCCAGGTCCCGCAGCCGTTGCACGACCGGCTCGAACAGGCTCCGGCTGGCGCCACCGGACCGGCGGGTGAGCACCAGGTGCAGGCCGACGTCCTTGGCCTGGGGCAGGAAGTCCAGCAGGGGTGCGAGTGGGTTGCGGCTCGGTGACACCACCAGGTCGTAGTCGTCGACGAGGACGAACAGTTCGGGGCCGCTCCACCAGCTACGTTCGCGCAGTTCGGTGGCGGTCACCTCCGGACCGGGCAGGCGTCGCCGCAGCCCTTCCGCGGCCTCGGCGACGAGCTGCGCGAGCACCGGCTCGCTGCCGGCGTAGCCGAGCAGGTGCGGGCCGGTGAGCGCGTCCACCAGCCCGCGCCGGTAGTCGGCGACGATGACCGCGGCGTCGGCCACCGGATAGCGGGCCGCGATCTGCTGGGCGAGCACCCGCAGCAGCCCGGTCTTGCCGGACTCGACGTCACCGAAGGCGAGGAAGTGCGGGTCGGCGTCGAAGTCCAGGTAGGCCGGTCCCAGGTCCGCCTCGGCCAGCCCGATCGGGATCCGCCGGTCACCGGGAACCGGACCGGGCAGGTCGGCGGCCGGCACCAGCCGGGGCAGCAGCCGCACCTGCGGGGCACGCGGGCCGCGCCAGCTCGCGTCCACCTGCTTGACCAGGTCGCTCGCGCCGTCGGGCAGGTCGCTGACCGTGGTACCGCCGTCGATGCGCGGCAGCCCACCGAGGAAGTGCAGCTTGTCGGCGGTGAGCCCGCGTCCCGGTGCGCCCTTCGGTACGTTGGCGGCGGCCCGCCGGTCGTACGCCGAGTCGGCCGGGTCGCCGAGGCGCAGCTCGACGTGGGTGCCGATCAGGTCGCGCAGGGCCGGTCGGATCTCCATCGCCCGGTTGGCCGACAGTACGACGTGCAGACCGAACCCGAGGCCACGGGCGGCGAGCGTGGTGACCGACTCGTCCAGTGGCTCGAACTCCTGGCGCAGGGTCATCCAGCCGTCGATGACGAGGAACACGTCGCCGAACGTCCGCCCGTCCGGGCTGGGCGGGGGCCGGCGGCGGAAGTCGGAGATCGAGTCGATGCCGTGCGCGGCGAACGACCGTTCCCGCTCGGCCAGCAGGCCGGTCAGCTCGGCGATGATCCGGCGGACCCGTTCGGTGTCCATCCGGTTGGCGTAGCCGCTGACATGCGGCAGGCCGGAGAGGGTGGCCAGGCCACCGCCACCGAAGTCGAGCAGGAAGAGCTGCACCTCGGTCGGGGTGTGGGTGAGCGCCAGCGCGGTCACCAGGGTACGCAGCAGGGTGCTCTTGCCGCTCTGCGGTGCGCCGAGCACGAGCGCGTGCCCGGCCGCGCCGGACAGCTCCGCCCACAGTAGGTCCCGACGTTGCTCGAACGGTTTGTCCACGATGGCCAACGGCACGGTGAGCTGCCCGTTGCCGGCCCAGCCCACCGGGGTCAGACCGCGCTGCGGGTCGATGCCCAGCGGCGGCAGCAGCTGGTCCAGGGCGGGCGGTTCGGCCAGCGGTGGCAGCCAGATCTGGTGCGCGGCGGGTCCGTTGCCGAGCAGCCGGCCGATCATCGCGCTCAGCACGGTCTCACCGCTGGTCGCTGCGGTGTTGCGGCCGTCCGCCGCTGCCGGTGCGCGCACCGCCTCGGCCGGCGCCAGCGGGGCGAGCCCGAACGGCAGTACCCGCCGCGCGTAGGGAATCTCCTCGGCCACGGCGGCCACCTGCTCGGGCGGCAGTTCGCCGGAGACGTACGCGGCCTTGAACCGTTGCAGGGTGGTGGTGTCCCACTTCAGGTACGCCGAGCCGGGTACCGGCGGCAGTTCGTACGCGTCGGACACCCCGAGCACCGCCCGGCTCTCCGCCGCAGAGAAGGTGCGCAGCCCGATCCGGTAGCTGAGGTGGCTGTCCAGACCACGCAGCCGGCCCTCCTCCAGTCGTTGCGAGGCGAGCATCAGGTGGACGCCGAGGCTGCGGCCGAGCCGACCGATCATCACGAACAGGTCGATGAACTCGGGCCGGCTGGAGAGCAGTTCGCTGAACTCGTCGATGATCACCAGCAGCGAGGGCAGCGGTTGCAGCGGTGTGCCCTCGGCCCGGGCCCGCTCGTAGTCGCATACCGAGGCGTAGTTCCCGGCAGCCCGCAGCAGTTCCTGACGGCGGACCAGCTCGCCGCGGAGCGCGTCGGCCATCCGGTCGACCAGGGTCAGGTCGGCCGCGAGGTTGGTGATCACCGCGCAGGTGTGCGGCAGGCCGGTCATGCCGGCGAAGGTGGCGCCGCCCTTGAAGTCGATCAACGCGAGGTTGAGCGTCTCCGAGGAGTGGGTGGCGGCGAGCCCGGTGACCAGGGTGCGCAGCAGCTCGCTCTTGCCGGAACCGGTGGCCCCGATGACCAGCCCGTGCGGGCCCATGCCCCCTTCGGCCGACTCCTTGAGGTCCAGGTCGACCGGCCGCCCGTCGGGATCCACCCCGATCGGGATGCGCAGCCGGTCCCGGGCCGACCGGGGGCGCCAGGTCACCGCCGGGTCGAGCCGGCGCGGGTCGCCGATGCCGAGCAGGTCGGCCAGACCGAAGGTGGTGGACAGCGGCTGCTCGCTGGCCACCGGCGTGCCGGTGTGCAACGCGGTGAGCTGCCGGGCGACCACCTCGGCGCCGGCGACGCTGAGCCGGTCCGGCACGCCGACCAGGGCGACGCCGTCCGGGGTGCGCATGCCGAGCCGGCCCTCGGAGATCACCAGATCGAGCGGGTCGGCGCCACCACCGGGCCCGCCGCCGATCTCCAGCATGGTGGTGCCGGCCAGGCCGCCGGGCGGGGCGAGCCCGGCATCGGGTAGCGTGCCGGCTCCGTCGAGCACGATCAGCAGGTGCGGCGCCTCGGGCCGGACCCCGGGCTTGAACGGGCCGCGGGCCGCCGGATCGGCCGGATCGTCGGCCAGTAGCGCGGCCAACTCGCTGAGGGTTGGTGCGGCCAACCGGGTCGGCCCACTCGCGTCGGTCCGACCCGGATGTACCGCGTGGGGCAGCCACTTCAGCCAGTCCCAGCCGTCCTGCCGGTCCGGCCCGACGCAGGCGGCGATGCGCAGGTTGTCCGGGGAGTGGAAGGTGACCAGGTGGGCCAGCAGGGCCCGAGCGAGGGCCAGGATCTCGGGGCGGTCACCGGCCAGGGTGACCCGCTGGAACGAGCGTAGGGACACCGCCACCGGCAGTTCCCCGACGGTGGCGTAGGTGCGGATGAAGTGCCGCAGCGAGGTGGACGCCACCGGGTCGAGGTCCTCCAGCGGGGCGGTCTGTGGCGCCCGCAGCGCGGTGGCCAGCCGCTGGGGGCCGGTGCCGACCCGGACCCGGCCGAAGTCGGGATCGGTGCGGGCTCGTTCCCAGAGCCGCTCGGTGCCGGCGAACGACCACAGGTCGGCGGGGTCGGGCAGCGCCGCCAGGGCCGCTTCCCGTTGGCGGACCGCCACCTCACGGACCTGGCCGCGCAGGCCGCCGAGGTAGCGCAGATAGTCGCGCCGTTCGTCGTTGATCTGCGCCTTCTTCGAGGCGCCCCCGCGGGACAGGCTCATCACCAGCATGCCGACCATGGCGCTGATGTACAGGGCGCCGAAGATCCAGGTCATCGCCCCACCGGACCGCCCGATGTAGACGAACGACATGGCGCCCATGCCGAGCATCATCGGCAGCATGAACATCAGTTGCATGCCGGACTGGCCGGACCCGCGGGGCAGGGCGGGCGGGGATTGCAGCATGATCTCGCCGCGCGGTGGTTCAGGCAGTACCGCCCGACGGCGGAAGGTGTCGGCGGACATCCGGTGGTGCCTCCTAGGCCCGATGAATCGGTAACCCGTGGTCACTTTGACGGAGCAGGTCGTGGGTAGTTTTGCCGTTTAACGGCTTGCGCGCACCAACCTACGATGACCCGCAACCATCCGGGAACCGCCTCAGCGCGGTCGAGTTGCCCGGCCGGCGTGATACGGGTCGGGCGATCTGGCGGGAAGGCGAGAACGATGACGACAGGCTCGTCGTACAACGTGCGGCCGGATGCCGTACGTGGAGTGGTCGGCAACGTCGTCGGCATCCTGCTCCAGGCCTACAGCACGGTGATGGACCTGGAGCGGCTCACCGTGGCGCCGACGTCGTTCGCGAAGCTGGGCTCGCCGGTCGCGTCGGCGAACATCGCGATGCAGGGGCAGGTCGTCGGCACCATGCGGACGCTGCTGCAACTGCTGCAGGAGATCAACGACCTGGTACACCGCAGCGCCAACGACTACGACGACGCGGACCGGGCGGTCGCCGCCGCGCTCGGCGGGGCGTCCACCGGCACCGGTTCGGCGCCCAGCGCCGCCCTCGCCGGCTACGCGATCAACGACAGCGCGGGCGCGGCGGGGGAGCCCGGGTCGGTCGGCAACGTACTGGACTACCTGGGCCGGGCGGGGCTCGGTGAGCTTTCGGCCCGGCCCCTGACCGAGGTGACCTTCCGCGACGCGCGGGACTTCGCCGACTGGCTCGACCGCAGCCCGGCCAACCAGGAACGGGTCGGCCTGCTGGCGGTCTACTCGGGCAGCGGGCGGGACGTCTCCGGCCTGGTGCACCCCGGCGACGTGGTGGTCGTGCAGCCCTTCGTCGGTGCCGGTAGCCCGGTGATCGGTGTCGCCGGCGCAGACGGCCAGCTCTACAACCACGGAGCGGTCGGCTCGGCGGCGGAGTTCGGACGCGTCCGGGTCTACCGCCCGATGACGGATGCGACATCGCTGTGGTGAACCCCGACGGCCTGAAGCCGAGAGAGGTGCGTCGTGTTTGACATCCCCAATTCGGGCGCGATGGATGCCGCCGCCAGCGGTCGTGGGCCCAGCATCGTCGCGCTGCCCACCATCGTGGGCGGTAACCCGCAGGCAATTCTCGCCCACGCCGCGGCGTTGACCGCGCGGGTGGCCCGGCTGGTCACCCTCCTGGCCGACCTGGAGCGGGCCCGCGAGCAACTCCGCGAGGTGTGGTCCGCCGGTTCGGCGAGCGACTCCGTGGTGCAGAAGCTGAACAAGTCCTTCGCCAGCTTCCAGCAGATCATCGAGACCGTGTACGCCGGCATCCGGGAACTCGAGGGCGCCGCCGCGCAGTTGACCACCGCGCAGGAGGGCTACCGGGCCGTGGTCAGCGCGGTCAACCCGACGGTGGCGGCGCTGATGTCCAACCCGTACACCCAGGCGGCCGGACGGGCGCTGGCGGTCAGCACCACCGGGATCCTGAAGGCGTTCCTCACCGGTATCGGTGGCATCCTCACCGCCATCGGAGTGACCAACCTCGGCCAGATCCTGACCGGCCTGGCCACCATCATCGGCCAGGTCGAGCAGTTGTTCTCGAAGAACAACGACGGCGGCTCGGCGTCCGCTGCGGCGCTGCCGGCCGGGAGCACGGGCAACCCGGTTCTCGCGCCACCACCGATGGCCAGCACCGCCACCGGGGCGGGGCAGGCGGCCCTCGCCGGCGGCTACGGCCCCGGCGGCTACAGCATGCCGTCGTTCAACGGCTCGGGCTACCCGGCCGGTGGATCGATGAACAGCTACGTCCCGCCGGCACTCGGCACCGACCAGTGGGTCGCGGTCCAACCCGGTCAGTCCTCGCTCCCCTCCGGTGGTACGCCGGTGACGGTGACGCCCACCGGCCCGGTGCAGACCCTGCCGATCCCACCGGCCGCGTCGGTTGACGTGCCCCCGTCGTCCGCCCCGTCCGGGCCCGGCGCCGACGGCGACGACGACGTGACGATCACGGCCACCAAGGGTGACCTGACGCTGACCGTCGAGGTGCCGGTGGACACCGGACGTGCGTTCGACATCGAGGTCACCGCCAGCTCCGGTGGGCAGACCGTGGACGCCGACATCAGTGTCGGTGCCGACGGCTCGGTCAAGGTGGACTGACCGGTGCCCGGCGTCTCTCCCGTCCTGGTCGGCAGCACCATCGACCTGTCCGGCGCGCTGTCCTGGCTGCTCGACCGGTACGCCACGGTGCTCGCCGAATACCGCCGGCAGCTGACCGGCGACCCGGCCGGGCTACGGACCGTGGCCCACTCCTATCTGGCCGTCGCCGACCGGGCGGCGGGCGTTTCCGGCGACCTGGCCCGGCGCCGGAGCGGACTCTCGGCGCACTGGTACGGCGCGGCGTACGACGCGTTCGGCGCCGCCACCGGTCGGGTCAGCACCGGGCTGGACAGCACCGAGGCGCGGCTGCGCCGGCACGCCACCGCGCTGGAACGCGCAGCCGGCGGGCTGGGGGCCGCAGCGAGCACCGCTGACGTGGTCATCGCCCGGTTCCGGGCCAACGCACAGCTACTGGTGGCCGCGGCCCGGGCGGTGCCGGGTAATCAGGTCTCCGTCCTGCTCGGGCAGGCCCGGCAGGTCGGCGAGCAGGCGTTGAGCGCGATGCGCGGGGTGTGTGACCGGCTCGGGATGGTGCTGGCGCAGGTCGCCACCGAGCTCGGCGGGGCACACCCCGTGGGCGCCGCCGGTCCGGCCGCCGCAGCGGGCGCCGACGGACGTGCCGCAGGAGAGACGGTGCTGGCCGCGCTCGCCGGGGACGTCTCGCCAGCGCAGTTCCGCCAGAGCATGGCGCAACTCGCCGTGATCACCGACCGGGTGCGCAACGGCCAGCCGCCGTCCGCCGCGGACAAGGCCTTCCTGACGTCGTTCTACGGCGCGCTCGGCGACCGGGTGTTCGACCTGCCGGGCTACCTCAACGCCGCCGAGCACCGCTATCAGACCAGCCTGTTCGGCATTTTCGGCGAGACCGCCCCGGGCTTCGCCCCCGCCGACCGGCAGGCGATGTTGCGGACCGTCGGCAACGGCATCCTGACCCTGTCGCAGGACCCGGCCGACCTGCCTGCCGCGATCCGCGATCTGGTGCATACCCGGGCGGCCACCGAAACCAATATCGGCACCAACTCGTTCGGCTTCACCCACGAGGTGCCGTCGGCGCCGGGCCGGGCGCCGCTGACCGGCGCGATCGGCGAAACGGTCTACACCAACCGGCTGGACGTGCCCCGCTACGCCCAGTGGGAGGCGTTGTCCCAGCTGACCGGCGCGGCCGACCGGGATCTCGTCGCCGGAGCCGACTATTCCGCCGCGGTGACCCGTCGGGTCGGTGAGATGGCCGATGTGACCCAGCGCCTCGACGACCTCTCCCGGCACAACCCACACCAGCCCGGGTACTACGTGTCGACCGACGACGCGGTGCTCTGGGACAAGTCGCGGGTGGATACGACGTTGACCACGCTGCTCGACGTGTCCACCCGTAACCACGCCGCCGACGCGGCGCTAGCCGGCGACGGCGACACGCTGCGCCGGCTGGCCGGCTTCGGTTGGGCCGACGACGGCCGCACCGCGGGCCGGGTCGTCGACTGGATCGGTGCCGCAACCGCCGATCCCGTCGAGCACGATCTGGCCCGCGGGGCGTACGTCAACCTCACCCAGACGATCACCGACCCGGCGTCGTACCCGCAGACCCTGGCCGCGATGCGGGAGAACCCGCACTTCGCCGAGGCGATCGCCCGAGCCACCGTGCCGAACATGGATCTGTACGCCCAGCCGCTCGACGGGCTGGACACCAACTCGGCGGCGCAGCGGCTGGGCAGCACCGACGCCCGGCACATGCTGATGCTCGGCCAGGTCACCCAGGACGGTCGTGACGCGATCAACGCGGCTGCCGACCTGTACCAGGAGTACCTGTTGCGGCAGGCCGACGCCGGCACGATCCCGATGGAACAGGCGGGCCGGTACGCCGGCAACGTGGACGGCCTGACCAACGCCTCGGCCGCCAACGCGATCTGGTACGCCAACGTGCAGGACGCCGAGCAGGCCACCCGCACGGCGCAGGAGGCGTACGCCCGGCAGGTGGCGATCGCCAACGCGGTCAAGGATGTGGTCGGATTCGGGGTCGGCAAGCTGCCGGAGGTCGGCTCGTTCGCCGGGTTCGCCGTCGGGCAGGCGGCCAACCTCGTCACCGGTGCCCTGCAGGCACCCGCACCGGTGCATCCACTGAGCCTGCCCACCGATGTGTTCCACCACCCGCAGTTCACCGGCAACGGGACCGTCTACACGGCAGCCGGCGACCTCGCCAGCTTCGAGCTACGCACCGGCGGATCGGCGCCGACCGTACCGGTTGGCGCGCTGCATGGCGCGGCCGCCGAGGAGGCCGTACGGTGGGCCCGGGCCGACCCGGGCCGGGCCGACTACATGGACGCGTACACCACCGCCGCGCAGTACGTGTATCTCGCAAACCTTGCGACCGATACCCGCGAGTCGATCCAATACGACGTGCAGGGGCGCCGGCCGTAGCCCGCTGGCAGGCTACGCACCGGCGGATAGCGGTGATACCGGAAGGAAGACAACAGATGGAACCGGCGATCGAGGACCTGCTCGCCCAGGTGCGTGAGCAGCAACAGCGGATCGAGGAGATCCAGCGCTCGGTGGCGACCATGGAGCTGACCGGGTACGCCGGCAACGGTGACGTCACCGTGAAGCTCAGGGGCGACGGCCGGTTCACCGAGGTGACCATCGACCCGCAGGTGCTGCGCCGCTACGACGCGCACACCCTCGGCCAACTCGTGTTGGAGGCGGTGAACGACGGACTGGCCAAGCTGGCGGCGGCCAGTGAGGCGAGGTACGCCCCGCTGCTCGGCGAGGCCCAGCAGTGACCACTGCGGTCGCCCCCCGACGGGTCACCGTGGTCGCGCCACACGCCCGTCTCGACGTGTCGTTGCCGATGCAGAGCACCGTGGCGGAGCTGCTTCCGCAACTGGTCCGGCTGCTGGCCACCAACGCCGACCGGGCCGGCGGGGCCGGCTGGGAACTGCGCCGCTTCGGTGGCTCGCCGCTGGACGGCGCGGTCACCGTCAGCGGCGCCGGGGTGCGCGACGGCGAGGTGCTCTACCTGGACACGGTCGACCGGCGGGCCACCCCGATGCTCTTCGACGACGTGGTCGACGCCATCGCGAGCGCCGCCGGGGACCGGCCCGGAGTGTGGCGGGCGACCGCGTCCCGGAACGTCGGCGGCGCGGTCGCCGCACTGGCCTTCACCACGGTCGCGGTCGCGGTCGGCTTCAGCGGGCTCGCCGCGTCGACCGTCGCGCTGCTCGCCGGCATCCTGGCCCTGGCGCTGCTGCTCGGCGGCGGGGCGTTGTCCCGCGCGTTCGGCGAGCGGGGCCTGGGTGCGGCGGTCGCCGCCGGTGGCGTACCCGCCGCGATGACCGGCGGGCTGGCGGTGATCGGTGGGCTGGGCACGGCGATGGAGTTGACCGCGGGGCGACTGGCACTGGCCGGCGCGGCGGCCACCCTCTACACGGCGGTGGCCGCCGTGGTGGTGGCGGAGCAGCGGTTCGCCGCCGCCGCGGTGGCCGCCGCGGTCGGTACTCTCGGCGCCCTCGCCGACCTGCTCACCACCTCTTCGCCCGCGTCGGTCGCGGCGGTCACCTGTTGCGTGGCCGTGGTGGCCAGTCCGGCCCTGCCGATGCTCGCGCTCCGGCTCGGCCGGCTGCCGCTGCCCGGGGTGCCCACCGACGTGGAGGCGTTCCGTCGGGACGAGCGGCCGACGCTCGGACCCGAGGTGGTCGGGGACACCGAGGCCGCCGAACGGATCCTGAGCGGTCTGCTCTGCGGCCTGGCGGTCATCGTGGCCGGTTGCGCCGGGATACTCCTGTACGACGGTGGTCGCTGGGCGTGGGCACTGGCCGGTCTGGCCGGCGTGGGGCTGTTGCTCCGCACCCGCGCCTACATCGGCCTCGGTCAGCGGGCTGCCCTGTTGCTGGCCGGTGCCGGGTCGGTGCTCGGCCTGATGGCCCGGGCGAGTTTGGCTGGCGGTCCCGGCACCCGGCTGCTCTTCGCCGGGCTGCTCCTGGTGACCGGCGTGGTCTGCGCGGCGTACGCGGTCCGGGCCGCCGCCAACACACCGTCGCCGTACTGGGGCCGGCTGCTCGACGTGGTCGAGTTCCTGGCGCTGGTCAGTCTGGTGCCGGTGGCGGGCGCGGTGCTCGACATCTACGGCGCGGTACGCGCATGGGGCGGCTAACCCACTGGCAGGCCAGCCAGCGGCAGCGTCGCCCAGGCCGCCTCGGCATGCGCCCCGTCCAGCGGGACCAGGTCCCGCTCGAAGCCGGCGGTGGCCTGCCGGACCGCCTCGGCGACCGCCGCCCGGGCTGGTCCGGCGGGCACCCCGAGCCGGATCAGCGCCGTGCTGCGGGTGCCGCCACGGCGTTGCCGGTCCCACCGTACCGATACGGCGCTGACCAGGGCCGGTGCGGCGGCGTGCCGGCGGAGCAGCGTGGCCACCTCGGTCAGGTTCCGAGCGGCTCGGCGCGGTCGGTAGCAGACCTGGTGCAGCATGCCCAGCGACCAGTGGTGCCAGGTCTCGGTGCCCGGATCGTCCGCGCGCCGCGAGTCGACACCGAGTACGGTGGCCCACGCGTCGCGCAGTTGACCGCCGTCGAGTGCGGTGACCTGATGCCCGGCGGCGCGCAGCTCGGCGGCGAGCCGCAGCGCGGCGGTACCCGCAGCACGTACCGCACCGGTCCGGCCGCCGCCCCGGGCCTGTACCGCCCGGGCGGCCATCTCGGGGTCGAACCGGATCGCGATCCAGCGCGCCGCGTTGCCGGTGCCGGGCGAAACCCAGTCGACCAGTTGCGCGCCGGCCAGCGGCAGATCGGGGTCGTCGTAGCGGGACAGCAGCCGGCGCAGCAGATCGTCGAGGTCGCCGTCGGGTTCGGCGCGCAGCAGCGCGCTCCAGGACCTGCCGTCACCGGCCAGCCCGACCCGGTTACCCGCCCGGTCCGCGTCGGTGTGGGTCCGCAGGTCGGGCAGGGCCGGCAGGGCCTGCCGGGCCCGGCGCCGGAAGCGGTGCCGGACCACCACCCAGTCGGACAGCCACCGGCCGCGCCAGCGCACGCCGGTGCCGAGCACCACGACCGCCGCCGCCCCGGTGAGCGTGCCGCCGACCACGCCGAACGGCCCGCCGGCCGCCACTGCCCCCAGCACCGCGGACTGCCAGAGCACCAGCCGGCCGACGCCGAGTCCACCCAGCCTGTGCTGTCCCACCGGTGGTGCGGGCATCGGCGGCCCCCCCGGCCGCCGTGCGGAACTGGTCGGCGCTGCGGTGGCCGGTGCGGCTGGTGGCATGGCTCGGCTCCCTGGGCTCGATCTCGTCGACGATCCATATCTTGCATCCGTAGTTCTAGTGCCAACGCCGTTCAGTTAGGCGTGGGCGTGGCTGGTCAAGGGTGTGTTGATCGGGGTGTGAGAGGCGGGGTTCCGGTATCAAGGTTTGTCACTCCAAGACAACCCGAACCAGGAAC
>NZ_JBAKHU010000097.1:0-16022 GCF_036906895.1 Micromonospora sp. CPCC 206060 | reverse complement strand
CGCCCATGATCCCTCATCCCGGACAGCGCTCCTGGTAGTCAGAGGCTTACCCGGAATGGCTCACTGTGTCATCCTCCTTGATCATCGGAGATCCTATGGAGTGCCTGCAATCGGAGAAACGCATTTCCGGCTGTCCGCACGGTCACGGACGGGCGCCGGTGGCCGGCGGTCAGTCGACCGGATTCGCGTACGGCGGTAGGGTGCCGAGCCGGCGGTCAGCAGTTCCGCCAGTTGGCCGGTGGCGCCGTTGAACAGATCCCGGCTCACGCCGTGGTTGCCTTCCCGGGCACCGGCAGGCCTGGGTGGTCGGGGCATGCTCCGCATGGTGATTTTCCTCGTCACCAACAACTCCGCCGACTACTGCGAGGGGACCGGTGTCCTCGCGCTCGAACTACGTGCCGAGATCGAGAGGGTCGCCTGAGACCTGACCCGAGTAGCGGATCTCGAACATCTTCTCAAGCACGCCAGGCTCGCACCGAGGGACCGTGTGAACGCGCGCTTGATCAGGTGCTCGCTCATGCCGCTGATCGAGCGTCACAGACCGTGACCGGTCCGCCCCGCGCTTCAGCTTCCGCTACTGCCGAATTGAGGGCGATGTGACCGCCTCACGTGGCAGTTGCCTTGAGTGGTCGGGATGGCTGGCGCTGGTGGTGGCTTTCCTCCGGGATTGAACGGATCGGGGTGGCTGGACGCTGGAGGTTCTCGAGTTCGGGTCCGGTGGTGGTGAACTTTCCGCGGCGTGTTGCCTGGAACACGTCAAGCAGCATGTCGGCCTGGTCCGCGGGGACGCCGTGGTTGATCACTGTGGCCGTCGACTCGGCATCGTCGGCGACGCGGCTGATGCTGCGTCCGGTGAGGGCTTCTCAGCGTCGAGCGTTTGTGAGACCTTCCTCAACACCTTGCATCGAGCGGCTTGCTGCCGGGCGGTTCAGAGCAGCCGTCGTTGTACGACATCGGCGATGATGGTGGTGACGACCTTGTCGACAGCTCCAGCATCCGGCGGGGTGCCGTTCCGGGCGGTGAACAGCAGGTGCCCGGCCCCGATCAGCGAGAGCGCGAGCGAGTCGATGTCGGCATCGGCCGCGATGCGGCCTATTTCGCACTCGTCGGTGAGATAGGAGGCGATCATGGCGCTGGCCTCCGTCAGGACCGGGACGCTATGGGCTGGTCTGGCTTGGCGTAGCCGGGCGCGCAGCTCGTCCCGGAAGATGATCAGGCTGACGATCGCCACGGCGACCGGGTCGAACAGGTCCATCAGCGCGTCGGTGAGATTGTCGGCCACGCTGCCGGTCCCGGCGGACTTGCGCAGGGCGGTGGCCTGGTCCTCGATCCGGGCGATGCGGTCATGCACGAGTTCGGCGAGGAAGGCGTCGAAATCGGCGAAGTGCTTGTGCAGCACGCCCTTGGCGCAGCCCGCCTCGGTGGTGACCGCGCGGCTGGTCAGCGAGCTCGGCCCGTCCCGGAGCAGGATGCGCTCGGCGGCGTCGAGCAGCTGCTTGCGCGCGTCACGGATCTGTATCCCGGTCGGCATTCCGCGCACTCTCCTTACGCTCACCGCGAACCACAACCCGATTGCCGAGTGGGCACATGCCCACTACAGTGGGCGCATGCCCATGATACCGCAGGAGCAATCACATCCGTCCCGGCCCGAGCCTCATCAAGCCAGGCAGGTGGCCGAGTCGTTCGGTGCGGAGGCCGAACGCTACGACCGGGCCCGGCCCCGCTATCCCGACGCCCTGGTGGACCGGATCGTCGCCGCCAGCCCCGGGCCGGACGTCCTTGACGTTGGCTGCGGCACCGGCATCGAAGCCCGGCAGTTCCAGTCGGCCAGCTGCACGGTGCTGGGTGTCGATCCGGACGTGCGGATGGCCGAGTTCGCGCGCCGCAGTGGGGTCGAGGTCGAGGTGGCGACGTTCGAGGACTGGGATCCCGCCGGCCGGGTCTTCGACGCGGTCGTCGCGGGGCAGGCCTGGCACTGGGTGGACCCGGTCGCGGGTGCGACCAAGGCCGCGCAGGTGCTGCGTCCCGGTGGGCTTCTGGCGGTGTTCGCGCATGTGTTCGAGCCTCCGTCCGGGGTGGCGGATGCCTTCGCCGCGGTCTACCGGCGGGTGGTGCCCGACTCGCCGTTCAACGTGCAGTCGACGAGGAACGGCGTGGACCTCTACCAGGCGATGTTCGCCAAGTTCGCCGATGGGATCCGCGAGGTGGGCGGGTTCGGCGAACCGGAGCAGTGGCGGTTCGACTGGGAGCAGTCCTACACCCGCGACGAGTGGCTGGACCTGCTGCCCACCACCGGAGGTCTCACGAAGCTCCCGCCGGACAAGCTGACACAGGTGCTGGAGGAGGTCGGGGCCGCCATCGACAAGATCGGGGGCGGCTTCACGATGCCGTACACCACATTGGCGGTCACCGCAGCGCGAACCCGCGCCACTTGACCCGGCCCGGCGGGTCTATCCGCTGCGCTCGGCGACGCTGACCCCAGACCAGGATGCCGCCCCGGAGACCACGGCTAGCCAGACAAGAGCGTCGCGCACCCGCAGCGGGCGAGCCGGCGGGGCCGAGCTGGGCGACCTCGACGTCGACGTCCACGCCGAGGTCGCCCACGCAGTTCATATTCTTGCTGTGCGATGGGGAGATATGGGTCAGGACCTCGACCAGGCCCTGATACGAGTCGATGCCCCATTCCGCCAGTGGCGACCAGACAAGGAGGTTCAGCGGTAGAGCCGATGAGCGACTGCGGCGAAAGGTCCACTCATGCCGTCGTGTGGGTAACGGCCGCTCGGATTTCACGGGCAGGCAGGAGGTCCCACAAGTATCCGCACATGCCGCTGATCGAGCGTCACAGACCGTGACCGGTCCGCCCCGCGCTTCAGCTTCCGCTACTGCCGGGAAGCGGATGGTCATTGCGCGGGTTGGCGGAGGGGGCATGTCCCTTCCTGGCCTGCGTGTCATCCCGGTTGCCTCTGCCCCTGGGGCAGACTTCAGACTTACCTCCGTGCACGATCTGATCTCCATCGGTGAGCTGTCCCGGCAGACGTCGCTGAGCCAAAAAGCGCTACGGATCTACGACGCCAGAGGACTGCTCCGCCCCGCCTGCACCGACGAGCGCACCGGCTTCCGCTACTACGGGCGCGAGGAGATCGCCCGCTCCCGCCGCATCGCGCTCCTCAGGGCGATCGGCATGTCGCTGGAGCAGGTCGGCCAAGTCCTTGATGCCCCTGATGGACCCAGCGCAGCCGCCCTCGTCGCACAGTACTGGCGGCACTGTGAACACTCCCACCACGCACGAGTTCCCCTCGTCGCGCAACTGCAGGAGGAATTGATGACAGGAACCCAAAGCACCTTCGCGCTGGCGCACCGCACGCTTCCGGAGCAAAAGGTCATTAGCATCCACGGCTACGCTGACGCCGCTGCGCTGCCCACGTTCATTCCACAAGCCTGTGAGGAGCTATTCGATCTGCTCCGCAAGGAGAGGCTGCCCCTGGCCGGGCCACCCTTCGTCGTGTTCCACAGCCTCGTTTCCGAGGACGCTCCGGGCGTGGTGGAGGTGTGCGCCCCGACCGAAGGCGTTGTCGCGCCTGCAGGCAGGATCGGCGTCCGCCTGGAACCCGCCCATGCGGAAGTCTACGCGGCGGTACGCGCAGCCGATCGTTCCTACCCGTCGGTGCTCGGTGCTCACCATGCCGTCGCCGGCTGGCTGCAGGGTCACGACCGGGCGCTAAGCGGCCCCGCCCGGGAGATTGACCACCCGAACTCCCTCGACCCGACTCCTGATGCCCTCATCTCCGACGTGGCCTACCCACACTTGTGCGGCCGGGCCTGCAACACCTTGCCTACGACCGCATGGCCAGATCCCCGCTGGACCGACCGATAGCACCAAGAGTCAGCCAGACCGCATAACGCACGCTCATGCCGCGATGCGCTCGTTGGCCTCTCAGCGCTGCGTTCAGATCTCGAACCGAGTCTCCCGCGCGCCCTCATGGTCGAAGGGAGGGTCTTGGGGAAGGCGTAAGCAGCCCCGTCACCCGACGACTGCTCCGATGGGTGCGCTCTTGCGTACCGGCGCTGGTTCCGGGCGCCGCCGAGAAGGCCGTCGCCTCCTGGACCGCCATGCCGACCGCCCGTACCGGAGAGCAGGTCATGACCCAGGCGAACGCGTGCGGGGCCGGAGACGTCGGCGGCGCCTCGCAAACGGTGAGCCCGTCCGACGTGATCCTCGCCGAACAGCGCGGGGAAGCGACCCTGCTGATCATGTGCAAGAGCTCCGGCGCGATGGTCGAATGCCTGATCGTGGGCACGGACAAGTTCGCCTCGATGGGACTGACTGACGGCAGCCCGGTCGCCGTGCCGGCCGCCGGCACGGTCACCCTGGAGACGAGGAGCTCGGCCGGCGACGGTGACGACATGTGGTCGAACATCGTCGGGCTCGCCGGCCCGGGCGTCACCGGTGTGGAGATCCGTCTCGACAGCGGCCGCACCTTCCAGGCCAGCGTGCGCGGTGGATGGTGGGGCGCCTGGTGGCCCGGCCCTGAAGGCGGCGAAGGCCCCGACACGTTCACCGTCATCGTGCACATCGCCGGCGGCACCACCGAAGTGCGTCCGTCCGAGCTGCCCTGACCGGGGCGGGCGGGGCGCACCGGTGCCCTGTCCGCCCAGGATGCCTACAGCGCGGCCGGAGTTCGTCCCTGGTGGGACGACGAGGTGACAGCGGTCCCCTTCCGCATCTGCGGCAGGGGACCGCGCTGCGTTGTGATCGTTCAGACCCCGCTCTGCGGGCTCGCGGCGTCCGGAAGCAAGCTTTCGACGAACGGCCTCATCCGGCGCGACGGGCCTTCCGGCCCCATCGCCGCAGCCAGGACCTGCGCCCCGTCCAGAATGATCATAAGCTGGTCGGCCAACGCGTCCGGATCCCCCGCACCGGCGTCGGCTGCCTGCTCGCGCAGCCAGTGGAGCACCTCTCTCTTGTGGTTCGACGCAGATCGATGGGCGGGATGGGCCTCATCGGGGAACTCGGTGGTGACGTTGAGCGTCGCGCACCCGCGGTAACCCGGCTGCCCCATGTCGGCGACGGTCATGTCGAGCAGGGCAAGGAGGCGCTCACGGGCGCCCGGTGCCGCCGCGGTCACCTCCCGCAGTCGCTCCCACCAGGCATTGTTGCGGTCGACGAGGTAGGCGGTGACCAGGTCGTCCTTGGTGGCGAACTGGCGGTACAGTGTCGCGTTGGCCACCTCGGCGGTGCTGATGACCAGATCCATCCCTACGGCCCGGGCACCACGCGCATAGAACAGTTCGCCGGCGACGTCCAGGATGTGCCGCCGAGTCTCCTCTGACGAACGCCTGCCCATGTGGCTTCCCCCTTGGCTGGTTCCCCGGTACCTCCCGAGTATGTGACGGAACGATCTCTCTCGCAAATTTGACGGAGAGAACGATCCGTCTCATGATGAGTGAGAACGTTCCGTCACATCGGTGGCGGGCCGGCGGGTGAAGGCCCGCCGCCGATCTAGCAAGGACGATCATGAAAATCGACTTCACCGCACGTACCGTCCTGGTCACCGGCTCGACGCTGGGCATCGGCCTGGCCACCGCCGAAGGGTTCGCCCGGGCCGGCGCCCGCACCGTCCTCAACGGCCGGGACGAGACGCGTCTGGAGGCAGCGGCCGAGGGCATCCGCGCAAGGGTCTCCGGCGCCGACGTCGTCACCGTCGCCGCGGACGTCGCAACCGCCGAGGGCGCACAGGCACTGCTGGAAGCGGTGCCGCAGGTGGACATCCTGGTCAACAACACCGGCATCTTCGCCTCCACGCCGGTGCTGGAGATCCAGGACGACGAGTGGCGCCGATTCTTCGAGGTCAACGTGCTCAGCGGCGTACGGCTGGCCCGGCAATACATGCCCGGCATGATGGAGCGCGGGTTCGGCCGGATCGTATTCGTCTCCAGCGAGACGGCGATCAACACGCCGTTGGACATGGTCCACTACGGCGTCACCAAGACAGCTCTGCTCGCGGTGGCCAGTGGGCTCGCCAAGGCCGCCGCTGGCACCGGCGTCACCGTCAACTCGGTCCTGCCCGGCCCCACCCACACCGAGGGCATCGAGGAGTACGTCACCGCCCTGATCCCCGAGGCCGAGTCCTTCGACGCCGCCCAGCGGGAGTTCATCGCCCGCTTCCGGCCCACCTCGCTGCTCCAGCGCCTCATCCAGCCGTCGGAGGTCGCCAACCTCATCCTGTTCACCAGTTCGGAGCTCGCTTCGGCCACCACCGGTGCCGCGCTCAAGGTCGAAGGAGGCACGCTGACCTCTCTCACCCCATGACGGGCGAGATCCACCCACTCCGCGTCCGAGCGGTGAAGGCCTGAGCTGCAGAAATGCGCTCAGGCCTTCACCATGTCCGGCCGGGTGGCGGTGGACGCGATGCCGCTCGGCGGTCACGCAGCCCGAGATGAGCAGCGATGGACAGCGCTGAGCAACCGCCGACCACGCGGATGACCAGCACGTCCGACCAGAGTCAAGGGCACACCGGTGATCGCCGGTGCGACTGGCCGGACGGTCGGCTTCCGGCGCGGACGGCGAAGGGCCCGCCGGTGAAATCACTTCTCAGCGCGTCGACGATCCCGAGATCACCGGAGCCGGCGACCGCCGCACGCGCCGCGATCCTGATGTCGGCCACGCTCACGATCATGGCGGCGGCGATCATCGCCCCCAGCCTTCCCGCGATGACCGCCGAATACGCGGACACGCCGGGAGCCGAGGTCCTGGTCCGGCTGACGCTGACCGTGACGTCACTTGCGATCGCCGTGACCGCTCCCGTGGCGGGTCTGCTCGCTGATCGCATCGGGCGACGGCCGCTGCTGCTGACCTCACTGGCGCTGTACGCACCCGCCGGATCCGCCGGATACCTGATCACAAATTTGGGCGTCCTGATCGCCAGCCGGGCACTGCTCGGCGCCGCAGTCGGCGGCGCCATGACCGCCGTCAGCACCGTCATCGCGGACTGGTTCGACGGCCCCCGCCGAGCGAGATTCCTCGGCCTCCAACAGCCTCCGCCAGCCTCGGCGGCGTGGTGTTCCTCCCCCTGGCCGGCGTGCTGGCCGGCGGGCTGGCCGACGTCTCGTCGCGAGCACCTTTCCTGCTCTACTCCGTAGCCGCCCTGGTGCTGCTCGTCGCAGCCGTCGTCCTGCGGGAAACGGCCAGACCCGCAAACAAGGCGACCGGCGCATCCCCGCCACCGGCCGCAGTGGCAGGCGCGACCCGGGAGATCGCCAGGATCTATGCCCTGGCGGCGACCGTCACGGTCATCTTCTACATGGCGCCCACTCAGTGGCCGTTCTGGCTCACCACGTTCCACACCAGCGCGGCGATGACCGGCACCGTGATCGCCGGCAGCACCCTGACCGGCACCGTGGGGGCGCTCACCTTCCCTCGCCTGCGCCGGCATCTGAGCCCGCCCCTGATCACCGCACTCAGCATCGCGGTGATGGGCGTCGGCTGGGTGATCGCCGGCACCGCGTCGGTACTGCCGCAACTGTTCGCCGGCATGCTGATCGGCGGCATCGGGGTCGGCATCGTCGTGCCCAACCTCGACCTGCGCTTGACCGAGATCGCGCCTGCCGCCCGGCGAGGACGGGTCCTCGGCGGCCTCGTCATGGCGATCTTCCTCGGCCAGTTCCTGTCACCGCTGGCCGTGCAACCCGTGATCGATGCGTTCGGCATCGCCGCGACCTTCACATCGTCCGGTGTGGTGCTGCTTCTCAGCGCCGCATCGGCTGCCACCGGCCGCCCGGTCGCCATCCGGGTGCGGATGGCGACCGGGCGTCTGTCCGGTGGGCACGCTGTAACGGCGGTGTAGGTGTCCGGGGAGAAGACCGACAGTTGGCCGTTGCTGGGCCCCGGCCTGCTCCACGTGCACCAGGCCGACCAGAATCCCGGCATGCAGGCGGCCCGAGGGTGTGTCAGCGCCCGGTCAGGGCCTTGAGAACGGCCTCGGCGATGGAGGTGCTGGACTGCGGGTTCTGGCCCGTGATCAGGTTGCCGTCCTCGACGACCGTATTGCTCCACGCGGCGCCGGTCTTGACCGCGGCTCCCCGCTTGCGCAGCTGGCTCTCCACGAAGAACGGCGTGTTGTCGCCCAGTCCGCCCTGGCGCTCTTCCTCGTCGGTGAAGGAGGTCAGCGTGCGGTCGGCGAAGGTGAAGGTGCCGTCGGACCTGGTGGCGCTCAGCAGGGCGGCGGCGCCGTGGCACAGTGCCGCCACGAGCTTGCCCTGGGCGTTGGCCTCGTTCAGAAGCTGGCCGAGGTCGGCGTCCTGGGCGAGGTCCGCCATCGGGGCGTGTCCGCCGGGGATGTAGATCGCGTCGTAGTCACCAGCCTGCACCTCGGCGAGGGAGAGCGGATGGCCGAGTTGGTCGGCGATGCTGTCGAGGTAGGCGCGGAACTCCTGCGCGTCGCTCGGTGAGACCCCACCGCGCTCGTCGAGGCTGAGTGCGTCGACCGTCGGCCGCGCGGCGCCGGGCGTCGCGATGACCACCTCTGCCCCAGCAGCGGTGAGCACCTTGTGGGACGAGGCGACCTCCTCCGCCCAGTAGCCGGTGGGGTGGGCCGAGCCGTCGGCCAGCTTCATGCTGTCCGCGCCCGAGATAACCATCAGAATCTTCGACATGAGTGCCTGCTTTTCTATGAACGGGGCCTGTAGCGTTATGCGCCAAAGACGCCGCGAGACTGGTGCCGCGGTGCCTGTGACAACGCCAGCCTCCATCAGTGTTCATCCAGCGGCACGAGACAGGCCATAAGGATTGTTATGGCTCCTCCTTGCTGGAGAGGAGAAGGCAGACGGACGCCTGCGAGACGGGTTCTGCTGAACAGGCTGGCGCCGGTCGCTGACGAGGAGTTTGCGGCAGCACATGGGCCCTCGGGCAACGGGCCGCTCACAATGTGCTCCACCGGCGGGCGGCCTGCCGCAGCTGATCACGCAGCGCGGTTACCGCCGGGTTGCCCGGGGCATCCCACCGGACAACCAGGTAGAGGGTGTTCAGCGGCTCCGCCTCCGTGTGGTGCAGTTGTACCACCTTGCCCGCATCGAGCGCGGGGGTGGCGATGTAGCGCGGCAGGACCGAGATACCGGCACCCGCGACCACTGCTGCCAGGATCGCCCGGAGATCGGAGACGATCATCGCCACCGGGTTCGGCGGGCGCCGTCCGAACTCGCTGCGCCAATAGCGGCGCACGATGGGCAGTTCCTCGGCGTATGCCACCAGTGGCAGGTGCGCCAGCGCCGCTACCGGTTGCGTCCGCAGCCGTTGGGCATCGATGGTGTGGGCCAGCGCGGGTGGAGCGATCAGGACGAACTCCTCGTCCACGAGTGGTTCTGCCAGCACGGCCTTCTGTGTCGGCCGTACCGCTGAAACCACCAGGTCCAGACGGCCGGCAACCAGCGCGGATAGGAGTTCGTCGGCCAGACCGAAGGTGGCGTGCACGCGTGCACCCCGCTTGGCCAGGTCGGCCAGCACCGGCATCACCCGCAGGGTCATCAACTCGGCCGCACCGCCGATGCGCACCGTATCCTTGAGCATCGGCTCCGTGTCCGCAAGGTTTAGCGCTCCCCGCAGCCCGTCCACATGCGCGCCGACGCGCGAGGCCAGCACCGCCGCCCGCTGCGTCGGTGTCACACCTCTGGCCGTGCGCACGAACAGCGGCTCCCCGACCTGCTCCTCCAGGCGCGCAAGCTGGCCGGTAACGGCCGGCTGCGTCACCCCCAGTCGCTGTGCCGCCCCTGACAACGACCCCGCCCGGTAGATCTCCAAGAAGGTCAGCAACAGATCGAGACTCGGCACGCCACCGCGCTTCTCATGCACCACCACACAGAAAAGGAAAGCATGCGTCCCCTGACGCCAATGGGCTGCGTGGGGGTGCGCCCAGGAAACCGGCGCGGTGGTCCGGAGACCGATCGGCCCCACCGGGGACGGCTCTTGCGAGGTACGCCTGGTGGGTCCGGGCCGGTTTCCCGGGCGTCCCGTTTCGCGTCATGGGGTGAGGGAGGTGAGGGTGCCTCCTTCGACCTCCAGTGCCGCCGGTGGTGGCCGAGGCGTGGTCGGAGCTGATGGAAGAGGATGAGGTCGGCGACCTCGGCAGGCTTGGTAAGCCGCTGGATTAGGGCCGTCGGGCGGAAGCGGGCGATGAACTCGCGCTGCGCGGCGTCGAAGGACTCCGCTTCGGGGATGAAAGCGGTGATCGACATCGAGGCACGCTCAGTCGACGGCGGTGGGCAGCCTCGCGGCGAGGAGTTGCTCGGCCAGTTGGATCATGTGGTCTTTAGGGTCGTCGGTCCCCAGGGCGGCCGCCAGGACCTGCGCGCCGTCGAGGATGACCAGGAGCTTTGCGGCGAATGGCCTGGCCAAGGCCGCGGCCGGCACCGGCGTCACGGTCAACTCCGTCCTGCCCGGTCCCACTCACACCGAAGGCATCGAGGAGTACATCATCACGGAGTTGGCATACGACTCGAACTCGGCTCCGGGCCGATGCCGTCGCGCTGTACCGCTCCAGCCCGGGGCGTACGTACGCGTCAGTGGCCCAGGACCTGGGCGTCAACCACGAGACCCTGCGCGTCTGGGTACGTGAGGCCGAGCAGGTTACCGACGGACGAGAGGCGAAGCGCGTCCGGGCAGACAGGTGGCGCCGCTGGAGGCAGGTGTCAGTCCCAGTAGTTCACCGAACCCCGCGACCGCACCGAGAAGGGCCTGCTCGCGGTCGAACGGTTCACCGGCCGGGGCATCACCCCAGCCGACCTCACCCAGATCCACACGGCCGACATCAGTTACCGCATCACCAGTAGGCGACGGCACCACAGCAAGCCGCACAGCCGACTGACGCAAGGACCCCAGCCACGCCCGGCGCGGGTTCAGGTAGTGACGTCTTCACGTTGGTCCTGGTCGCGCGGCTACCGCGGGTGCACGGTGTAGGTCAGATGCGTCACCCGCGACGACGGCTCCGAACGGACGGGCTCCAGCGCAACCCTGGACGCGTCCACGCCGTCGAACAGGCGGGTGCCGGCGCCGAAAAGCACCGGTGAGAGCGCGATCGAGAACTCGTCGACCAGGCCGGCGTTCAGGTGCTCCAGGATCGTCTCGCTGCCGCCGGCGATGCGGACGTCCCGGTCGCCGGCGACCTCGCGGGCCTGGCCCAGCGCGCTGTGGATGCCGTCGTTGACGAAGTGGAACGTGGTCCCGCCCGGCCGTTCCCAGGGGTCGCGCTGCTGGTGGGTGACGACGAACACGGGGGTGTGGAAGGGCGCCTCCTCCGGCCATGCCTGCTCGCCGAGGTCGAACATGCGCTTGCCCATGACGCTCGCGCCGGTGCGCTCGAACGTCTCCCGGGCGATGTCGTTGTCGCGCCCTTCCTCGCCGCCTTCGCCCAGGTTGAGGTTCTCCCGGAAGAACCGCTGCGGGAAGATCCACGCCTGCAGTTCCATCCACTGCGCCATCCAGCGCTCCAGCCTCGGGTCCTGCTCCCGCTGCTCGGGCGTGGCGCAGATGCCTTCCATTGACTCGGGCGCGCTGAAGCCGTCCAGCGACATCGACACGCTGAAGAACACCTTCCCGGCCATCAGCGGCCCTCCTTCTCCTGGGCGATCTCGGCCACGTAGGCCGCCAGGCTGCTCAGCGTCTGCTCGCCGCCCTCGATCGCGTGGTACTCCTCCACGGCCTGGTCGCGCAGTTGTTTGGTGGGGAAGACCGTGCGCATCACGATCCGGGTCGCGGTGCCGTGCGGCGCGAAGGCCAGGACCGACTCGAAGGCGTTCGGGTCGTCGCGGGACTCACCGTGCAGCAGCGCGATCCGCTCCGGTGGGACGATCTCGGTCCAGGTGATCCACTCGGAGTAGTCCGTCCCGTCCGGCCCATGCATCACGAAGTCCCACACCCCGCCGACGCGGAACTCGAAGGACCGCGTGGTGGTGGTGAACCCCTCCGGACCCCACCACCGCGACAGGTGCCGGACCTCGGTGAACGCCTCGAACACCAGCTCCCGCGGGGCGTCGATGACCCGGGAGATCACGATCTCCCGGTCGGCCGTCGCCGGCTCCACCCGCGTTTCTTGCCTTGCCCCTGCCATCGGTCATTCCTCCTGCCGCGTCTGCTTGAGGTCCTGCACGTAGGTGTCCAGCCGGTCGAAACTCTCGTTCCAGAACCGCTCGAACCCGCCGACCCACTCGTGGACCGGCCGCAGCCCGCGGGCGTCCAGGCCGTAGAGGCGCTGCTTGCCCGCCCCGCGGACCCGCACCAGCCCCACCTCCCGGAGCACCCGCAGGTGCTTGGACGCCCGCGGCTGGCTCATCCCCAGCTCATGGGCCAGGTCGGTCACCGGCCGCTCACCCGCCCGCAGCAGCGCCAGGATGTCCCGGCGCTGCGGCTCGGCGATCGCGTTGAACGCGTCCGACGTCGTCGCTGCTCGTGCCACGGCAGCCATCATATTCCTATAACGGAATACGTCAAGCCGGTTGGGAATCGGGCGAGTCTTGTCGGATGACGATTGCAGGCTGTTCGCATTTGGCTGCGGTGGCCTGCTGATTCAAGCGTGTGCGCCGCCGGCGGGTCTGCCGGTGGCTGCGTAGCGGCATACGGCGCTGGTAGTGGTGGTGGTTGCGGTAGCCCCGTCCGGTGCGCTTGATGTGCTTGATGCCGGTGTTCGCGGCCTTGGCCCGGGCGTTCGTGACTCTGGTTTCGATGAGGGTCTCGATCTCGTCCCACCAGTCGTGGATGGTCTCCCACAGCCGCCAGGTCTCGGGCATGTCCGCGGCAAGCACCGTGATGCCGAGCTGGCCGCGGGCGGTGTCCGCGGCGTCGAGGTCGGTGCACGCGAGCAGCATCCGGACGCGTTCCTTGACGCCCCAGGCGGCGCCGATCTCGCCGGTAGGGTCATCGTGAGCGAAGACGCGGTCGAGGCGGTACACGGCACGTTCGGACAGCCGGTCCCCGGCACGGAGCAGCAGGCGGTGGGCCCAGGCCAGGTCGTCCTTGCGGCCCCGATGGCCCTTGGTCTCTGCGCGACGCGTTGGCGGACCTTGGTGACCATCAGGTTCGCGAGCCGCACCAGGTGCCAGTGGTCGACGCTGATCCGCGCCGCAGGGAGGGCGGTATCGAGGTCGGACCGGAACGTCGCGGAGGGGTCGATCGCGACGACCTCGATCCGGTCCCGCCAGGCCGGGGTGCGGGCGTCGAGCCAGCCCTGGATGCCGGTGCTGTTGCGGCCGTCCACGATGCCGAGGACCTGCCCGGTGTCGGTGTTGACGAACGTGCTCATCCACGGCTCGACCCGCTGCCCGCCACCGGCATCTCCACGCCGCGCTTCGTGGGCTGACGCAGTTGAGCCTCGTCAACGAAGGGCACCTGGAACGTGACGGAGTAGGAACGAAGGCGGTGTCGTTGCATCCGCTGGTCAGTGAAACCAACCGCAGCCAGCTACGGCACAACCACGCAACGACGGTAGGCATACCTCACCAGGTGGCCGTGGAGGCAGTCGTCGCCGCGCTCGACCCGCTTCGCTCCGACGATAGCCGTACCTGCTGCGGTCGTCCTCGTCGGTGATGAGGGCCAGGCGCGGAACTCCGGCCGTTGATCCCGCACGCCACCGTTGGTTCCACTGGGTGGTCAGCTCGTTGAGCTGCTCGTGCCAGTTGACGGCGTTCACCATGTACGGCGAGACGTTCTCGTCAGCGAAAAAGTACGCGAAGTTCGCGATCCCTTCTTCCCCGAAGGGATAGATCAACCTGTAGAAGTCCATCGGCTTCAAGTTCAAGCCGTACTCGTCGGCTTTGGTGAGGTACGGGCTGTACCGGTCGAACCGCACCATGTAGATGCCCGACGGCGGCGGCAGGTGAAACAGCAGCGGAATGTCCTTCACGGTACTTGCGGTACACCGCCTCCTGCTCGCCGCGGAAACCGATCAACAGGTTCCAGACCGGTTCGATGTCGTGCCGTATACAGCTCTTCAAGAACTGGATGTTCTGGAACGACGTCGTCCCCTCGCCCATGAGTGTGAGCGTGTCGGTGGCCAGCGACTCGATGCCCGGCTGCCCCCGGTTCACGGCGCTGCGTGCCATGATCTTGAGATCGCGCTCCGATACGGGCACCTTGACCTCGAAGAAGATCGACGAGTTCGCCGGCGGTTGGAGATGGGCAAGGACCTCGCTCCGGCAGGTGCGAGGCATGATGTTGTCTGTGCAGGCGTAGGTGGTGCACCAGGGTGCGTAGCTGAAGAGGGTTTCCAGCTGCTTCCGGGCGAGAGCCGGGTCCATCGTGCGGTAGTTCATGGTGAGGCCGTTGAGCCCGCAGAAGGTGCAGTGGGAGCGCTGGCCCCACCAGCATCCGCGGGAGGTCTCGAAATAGAGGACGGGTGCGGTGCCGGCGGCGACGGCGTCGCTCAGCTTGCGGTTGCCACGCAGCGACGAGACGAAGTCCGCATAGTTCGGCTCGATGACGTCGTTGATGTCCCGCTCCCGTCCGACGCGCGCGGACAATGCCGGGTCGTCGCAGTTGCGGCTCGACAGGACGCCCGATCTTGTCGTTCGATCCGCCGTCGCACGAGGTGTTGTTACGGAAGACCATCGTGGAGATCGTTCTGCCCCGGGACGCGTTCGTGGCCGGCGAGAACGTGTTGACGTTCGGCAAGTCGGAGGGGTCGTGGCACGCCTACGACGCGGTCGGCGTCTTCGAGCCGCCGGGCTCCGCGTCGTAACGTCGGCGGCCCGGTAGGGGCTGCCGGGTCACCAGGTGTGAGACGAGGACAAGCCCGCCAGCGAAACCCGTTGGCTTGACGACCCGTCGGTGCCCGACGACACCCTGGCTGAGCAAGTCGAGACGTGGCTGGACACCCCGACCACCGGCGGCACCGCCATCGACGCGGCCGGCACTATATACCTCGGTGACGTGGGACAACGCCGGATCCTGACCATCACGCCCGACGGGCAGGTCGACACCCTCCTCACCGATCCGCGCCTCATCTGGGCCGACGCGAGGTGGATCGACCGCTCAGGGCACCTGTGGATCCCGGCCGCCCAGCTCAACCGGACCCAGGACTGGCCGATGGAGCACAGTCGGTCGACTACCCCGTCTGGTTATACAACCTGCAGATCGATGCCGCCCCGCCCGGCCCGCGATCACACCTGACCGACGTCACCACTGCGCCGGGCCGTGGCACACGACATCCACCCCGGCTGCGGCTGACCAGGATGCCGGCGTGGAGGCAACGGGACAGGCGCGCTCCGACTCGTCACGAGGCCACGGGGAAGCGATGGATGTTGTCCTCGACCCACGTGCGCAGCAGGGCGAGCGGAGCACAGGCGTCTCGGCCGAGGTCGGTCAGCTCGTACTCGACGTGCAACGGGACCGCTGGGTACACCGTCCGGTTGACCAAGCCGTGGTCTTCCAGCCGGCGCAGCGTATGGGTGAGGACCTTAGGGCTGATGCCCTCCAAGCGGCTGCGGATGGCCCCGAAGCGTCGCGGCCCGTCCTGCAGCGCGCCGAGCGCGAGTGCGCTCCATTTGTTGGCGAGCAGATCGAGCATGTCCCGGCAGGGGCAGGCCGCCGAGTAGACGTCACGCGGGCCGCAATCGTTGACCGGTGAGGAGACCATCCCCCAATTGTAGTTCCCATCGGGAACTAGGATCCGTTGACGGTAACTATCGCCTCCTGGGTAGCGTCGCGGGCATGACCGACACGATGCACGCGGTGGGTTACCGCAAGAACCTGCCCATCGACCATCCCGACAGCCTCATCGACGCCGAAATCGCCATCCCCGTGCCAGGCCCGCACGATCTCCTGGTACGCATCGAGGCGGTGTCCGTAAACCCCGTCGACGTCAAGATGCGGGCCGGCAGCGACCCGGGAGGTGAGCTGAAGGTGCTCGGCTACGACGCGGCCGGCACGGTGAGCGCTGTGGGCTCGGACGTCACCCGGTTCCGCGTCGGCGACGAGGTGTGGTTCCCCTCGTAACGTGGAGGCCAGGACTTGAGGGATAGAGGCTCATGGCTGAAACGAG
>NZ_JBAKHU010000096.1:0-16247 GCF_036906895.1 Micromonospora sp. CPCC 206060 | reverse complement strand
CGCAACGTGCGACCCTCATGACCAGGCTGCCCACCCGGCCGCCGACCCGAACGCGCCCGCAACGACCTCGGCGCCGGCTTGGCCAGCCCATCCGACGACGGCGGCCGCGACGAGTTCGACGAGTCCTGCCCGAGCCGAGCCCGCAGATCCGCGTTCTCCGCCCGCAACACCGCGTTTTCCCGCCGCAACCCGGCGTTTTCCCGCCGCAACCCGGCGTTTTCCCGCCGCAACCCGGCGTTGTCCCGCTCCAACTCAAGAACCCGGGCCTCCAACCGGGCAAGCCGCTCAAGCAGCTCCACGATGGACGGCGTTCCGGACACCCAACCATGATCCAACCCGAACGACCCAGGTCAAGCCGACCCGCCGACGAGCACCTGACCAGTCACCGGGGATGGACGGTGTCGGACGGCATGGTCACCGCGTTACCGTCGATCCGGGCGGTCAACCTCCTCGATCAGCTGCCGTCGTCGTCGGCGTGGTCGACTACCTCCACCATGTCCGAGCCCTTACGGCGTGGCGCGAGCACCGTGGCCGGACGCTCGGACGCAGGAACGCCGATCCGCACGACGAGTGCCGGATGGCCGACGGCGAGCAACTCGCGAAGCAGCGAGCGGGACGCCGGGACCTCGACGAGGTCGCTCATCGGTGACGTGGACAGGCCGTGGGCCGTAGCTGGCCCCTCCGCCCGGGTCCCGATCGGTGATCTGAATGGCGGCCATGGCGTTTCCCGATACATCGACGAACGATGGGCCGAGCCTTCGTCCGACTGTGCTTCTCGGGCGAGCACGTGTGCAGGGCCGTTAGACCCGAACTGGCACTAAAAAGGGGCACCACGAGCTCCGGTCGCCAAGGTCGGCGACACGCTGCCTGGTAGAGGTCACACATGATGGCCCCGGATCGGTCGTGGGCCGCGCTCTCTGAGATTGTCGACCTATGCGAAGGCGGGTTGCGGTCATCGGTGGTGGGATCGCCGGGCTGGCTGCTGCGGTGCGGATCCGGGACCGGGCGCCAAGGGACACCGAGATTGTCGTTTACGAGCGCAGTGGCGTGCTCGGCGGCAAGCTGCGCACCGGTGAGCTGGCCGGCACCACCGTGGAGCGCGGTGCCGAGTCGTTCCTGGTCGGTGCGCCCGACGGGACGGAGTCCGCGGCGGTACGGTTCGCCCGGCGGCTGGGCCTGGGCGGCGAGCTCGTGCACCCGGCGGCGGGGCAGGCCGCCCTCGCCATCGGCGGGCGCCTCGAACCCATTTCACCCGGTACGTTGATGGGCATCCCGCGGGAGTCCGCCGGCGATGACGGCGATACCGGCGTCCCCCTGCTGGGCGCGGACGAGGACGTTACGGTGGGTGCGCTGGTCCGCGCCCGCTACGGCGACGACATCGTGCAGCGGCAGGTCGACCCACTGCTGGGCGGTGTCTACGCGGGACGCGCCAACCAGCTCTCGCTCGCGGCGACCATGCCGGCGTTGGCCGCGGCGGCGCGCACTGAGCACACCCTGACCGGCGCGGTCCGGGCCGCCCAGGCCGCCACCGTGCGGGTGCCGGGGCGACCGGTGTTCGCGACCGTCGAGGGCGGGCTGAGCCGGCTGGTCGGGGCAGCCGCGGTGGCGAGCGGCGCCCGGATCAGCCTCGGACTGTCGGTGCGGGAACTGGCGCGTACGGCGCGTGGCTGGCGGGTCACGCTCGGCCCGGCGGCGGCCCCGCAGGTCGACGACGTGGACGCGGTGGTGCTGGCCGTGCCAGCCGAGCCGGCGTCGCGACTACTGGCGAGCGCCCGGGACGCGTCCGGCGCGGCTGCGGTCGGTGATCTCACCTATGCGAGCGTCGCGTTGGTCGCGATGGCGCTGCCGTACGACACTGCACTGCCGGAGCTGTCCGGTTTCCTGGTCCCGGCAAGCGAGGGCACCCTCGTCAAGGCGGCGACGTTTTTCACCCGTAAGTGGACCCACCTGGGCCGAGACGGCGGGCCGGTGATCATTCGGGCCTCGCTCGGTCACGCCGGCGAAGAGGAACGGCTGCAACGCGATGACCCGGTCCTGACCGCCCAGGCGCATGCCGAGCTGAGCGCCCTCCTCGGTTCGAGTCTTCCGCTGCCGGTCGCGTCCTGGGTGCAGCGATGGGACAGCGCGCTCCCGCAGTACGCGGTCAGACACCTCGAAAGGACCGCGTCCGCCCGGGCCGGCCTGCCACCCGGTCTCGCCCTCGCCGGTGCGGCCTATGACGGCGTCGGCATTCCGGCCTGTATCGCCAGCGGCGAGGCGGCCGCAGAGGATGTGTGTGGGTACCTGTTGGATTCATGAGTGCGGGCTCAGCCCTGGTCGACGGCGGCGGTCAGGGTCTGCGCGGTGGGCCGCGGCAGTTGGCGGCCGTCGACGAAGACAGTGGGAGTGCCGTTGACGCCGCGTGCGCTCATCGCGTCGGTGACGTGCGTGACCCAGTCCGCGTAGCGGTTCTCGCGCAGACACTGCCCGAACTCGTCCTGCGGCAGGCTCGCCCCGGCGGCGAGGTTGACCAGTTGCTCGTCCGAATGTCCGGGGCCGCCTTCGGCGGGCTGATCGGCGTACAGCGCCTCGGTGTACTCGGTGAGCTTGCCGGCATCGGCGGCGCAACCCGCTCCAGCAGCGGACCGGGAGGAGTAGGCGTTGGTGGAGTACCGGTCGAGGATGGCTACCGGATGGTAGACCAGGGTGATCCGCTTGTCCGCAACCAGCCGCTCGAGCGTCGCGCCGGCATCCTGTTCGAACGCTCTACATGCCGGGCACAGGTAGTCCAGGTACAGCTCGACGGTCACCGGGCCGGAGCCCACGGTAAGGCCGGCGCGGTCGGCGGTGGCTGTCGCGGGCACCGCGAAGTTGCCCTTGGGCCGCTGCGCGGAGAACACGGCGAACCCGACGAGGCCAGCGGCGACCAGCGTCACGACGGCTATCCCCGACACCCACGCAGTACGGCGCCGACGGCGTTCGCGTGCCAGCTGTTCGCGGACCACCCGCGCCGCTTGCTTCTGACCGACCCGCTTGCTCACCTGTCGTCCTCCTCATCACTGGAAAGTCATCCGTCGTTCGACGGGCATCAGCGGGCTGCGGCCGGGCTCACGGCCCACGGCCCTGGGCGACGTCACCCGGTCGCGGCGAAGCCACACCGTGTTCGGTACGAGGGCTGTCCGGGTCCGCTATGCCGAGGTGGGCTGTGGCGAGGTGAGGCGGTCCCACGCCGGAATCGGCAGGGCAATGACCGCAGCCGGGAACAGCCCGTGTTCCTCGTTGTCAATGTGACGATGCAGCCGGTCCAGGGCGGCCAGCACCGCCGGCCAGTCCGGTGCCACGCGGTCGACAGCGCCGAGGACGCCGTGGATGTCGTCGTGCTCGTCACACAGCTGGTCCACCGCTTCGGTGAGGCTGCCCTCGGCGCGCAGCTCGACGAACAGGCCGCGTTCCTCGGTGTCGGTGTGCGGCATCAGCAGGGCGAGCAACTCGTCGAGCAGGACAACAGGGTCCCCTGCGCCGGAGGTGACCGCCGTGCGCAGCCGGCCGGCAGCGTTGGCGATCGCCTCGTGCTCTTCGGTGAGTTGACCGATCAGCGGGAATTCCCGGCAGCCGCAGTAGTTGCACATGACTGATCTCCTGGCGGTTTTTGGTGATACTTCGAGTTTGCCCCGGTGAGTCTCTTAGGAGTAGGGCCGTTGGGCCTGTGACGCGGCGCAATGGCCACCGCCGTAGGTTGGGACGTCAGGCAGGCTGGGGTGTCAGCCGGAATCCGGTGACGATGTCCGGGCGGATGCGCAGCACGCAGTCGGCCGGGTTCGATACCCAGGGACGCAGGAGGGCTTCGTAGCGCGCCTGATCGCGGGGGTTGTCGACCAGGTGGGCAACGCCGGTGACGACCACGCTCCATCCTGTCCGGGTATCCGGGTCGATCACGTCCGCTTCGTAGGCGACCACGGTGCCGGGCCTACGGTCGACGTTGGCGGCGACCGACGAGGCGAGGTTGGTCCGGATGATGACGTCTCCGTTGTCGAGGATGTGGTTCACCGGACGGATCGCCGGTAGTGCCCGCTGGGTGAACACCACCCGGCCCATGGCGACGCCCGCCAGCAGCCGTAAGGCCTCGTGTCGGGACAGTTCCTGCAGGATCCGTCGGTCGTCCATTGCGCTCCCTTGGTGTTCGGCCGGCGAGTCCTCGACCTGCGGCGGCCGGTGGCTGACCGTTGCCGCCGGTCCAAGCCTGGCGGGGCGAGGGCGCCGATCACAGCAGTCATGTGGCCTCGGCTGATGGGGCCGAAGGTCCCGTCTCCGAGGCGTTGTGCCGGCGGATCGTCGCCGGGCCGACGCCTGGCAAGGCTGCCGTGCTGCCGATCCTGCTGGATCAGATGGAGAACGCGGCGGGGATGATCGGCCGCCGAGGGGGCCCGCAGCGGGCTCCCGGGGAAGCGCCCGTCAGGGCTGCCCGGCCTGCTGCGCGACGGGCTACGCGGGCGACCGGCCGGCAGGCGAAGAGGGACCATCTCCTCCCTACCGGCGCCGGGGCGGTACCTTCACCGCCCCGGCATCGATGAGACAGGCTCAGGCCGCTACGGCCAGCCGGCGCAGGCGGATCTGCCAGACGTCCGGGCCGTTCTGCAGCCATTCGGCGGTCACCTGCCCGGCGTAGCGGGCGTCGATCTCTGCCAGCAGCGGCCGGGGCGCGTGCGGGGCGACCAGAACCATCGCAGCGTCGGCGCGCAGGGCGTCGAGGGCGGCCAGAACGCGGGCGTGCCGCTCCCCGTGGGGCAGCTCACGCACGTCGAGGCGGGGGTCAATGGTCAGCAGCGGAGCCGCAGCGTCCGCGCTGGCGGCGTCCCCGCCGCAGCCGCATCCGCCGGCCCCACCGCCGCAGCCGCCTGCGGACGAGCCGCTGTCGGCGCCGATGATGTCGTGCATGCCGTCGAGCAGCCCGGCCAGGGACACCGTGTCGGCGGTAACCAGCAGGGGCACGACGAGGTCGTTCTCCTTGGCCAGGTGGGTAGCGAAGACCGCTTGCAGGGCGCGGGCGGCGGCAGCTGCCGCCGTCGGGGACGTGGCCTGCTCCAGTTCGGTGACCAGCGCCGCGATGGCGCGGTGCTCACCGAGCATCCCTTCCACCAGCAGTTTGCCGGCCGGCAGGTCGGCGGCGGCCGGATACAGGGCCGCCTCCTCGGCGTACGCGTGCGGCAGCAGCTCGCCGTGCAGCCAGGTCACCAGCTCGTCGCGGCACGCCCCCACCTGCCGCAGGGTGCCGACATCGACGGCGTCGACCAGTCGCGTGACGTGTCCGGTCAGCACGGCGGCCAAATCGCTGTGGTGGCGCACCACCGCCCGCGCGGCCTGTTCGTCGGCGACGAGGTCCGGCTGTGACATGAGAACCTCCAGTGTTTCTACGTCCTTTGACGTTGTAACGTTATGCGACATGGAAACTCCGCAGAAAGGCCCCAGCGGGGAGACGATCGACACGCCGCGCCACCGGGCGTTGGGTTCGGCCAGCCGAGTGGCGATCCTGCGCCTGGTACGGGCCGCGGAGGGCGGCGTCACCGCCGCCGAGGTGGCCGCGCACACCGGGCAGCACCTGTCCACGACCCGCGCCCACCTGGACCGGCTCACCGAAGCCGGGCTGCTGGTCAAGGCGCGCGCCAGCGGCGGGCTGCCGGGCCGTCCCGCCTGGCGGTACCGGGCGTCGGCGGCCGATCCGGCCCCGGCCGCCTACCGGGCTCTGGCGGCAGCCCTGCTCACCCACCTGTCCCGCATCGGCGGCAACGTCGGGGCGGCCGCGGCCCAGGTCGGCCAAGGGTGGGGCCGGCAGTTGGCCGCCGCCAGTCCGCGCCGCGACGATCCGGTTGACGCGGTCATGACGGTGTTGGACGGGTTGGGTTTCAGCCCACGACGGAAGCCGGCAGAGGACGGCGGCGCCGGGGCAGAGTTGCACCTGCTGACCTGCCCGTTCCTGGAATTGGTGGGTCAGAACCCCGACGCGATGTGCGGGCTGCACCTCGGCGTCGTCCGGGGAATCCTGCAGCACGACGGCGCGGCGGACGAACCGGTGGTGTTGGAGCCATTCGGCGCGCCCGCCGCGTGCGTCGTGCGCCTGCCGCCAGCGGCGCCACGAGCGACCGAGCGGCAGTCGTGAGCCGCGCGACCGGAGTGCCCGTCCGGTGGCGGCTGCCCGCCCTGGCCGCCGCCGCTGGCGCGCTGCTGGCCGGCCTGTACGCGGGCCTGCTGCTGCTCGGCACACCGGTACCCACGCCACCGGTGGCGGTAGAAAAGGTGCACGGGCCGCTGATGGTCCTCGGCTTCGTCGGCACCCTGATCGCGCTGGAACGCGCGGTCGCGCTCGGCGCTCGATGGGCGCTGCTCGCCCCGACCTGTTCCGGGCTGGGCGGGCTCGTGCTGGTTGCCACCGGGCCGACGCTGGCCGGGAAGACGCTGCTCATGGCGGCGTCGGTGGTCCTGCTCGGGATCTACCGGGCGCTGTGGCGCCGCCAGCCCACCGCTGCGCTGCTCGCCCAGGCCGTCGGCGCGTTCGCCTGGTACGCGGCCACGCTGCTGTGGCTGGCCGGCTACCAGGTTGCCGAGATCGTGCCATGGCTGACGGTCTTCGTCGTGGCCACGATCGCCGGCGAACGCCTCGAATTGGCGCACGTAGCGCTGAGCCACCCGCACGCCGAGCGGTGGTTCCTCACCGCCACGGCCGCTCTGCTGGCCAGCGCCACGGCAGCCACACTGTGGCCGGCCACCGGAGCGCACCTGTTCGGCGCGGGTCTGCTCGCCGTCACGGCGTGGCTCGCCGTCTTCGATGTCGCCCGCCACACCGTCCGGGCCAGGGCGCTCCCCCGCTACATCGCCGTGGGTTTGCTGGCCGGATACGGATGGCTGGCAGTGGCCGGCGTGCTGTGGGCCGGCGCCGGACCGGCATCGAACGGCCCCCGGTACGACGCCGCCGTGCACGCGGTCTTCCTCGGCTTCGTCATGTCCATGATCTTCGTGCACGCACCGGTGATCCTGCCCGCCGTGCTGCGCCGGCCCCTGCCCTACCACCGGCTGCTCTACGCACCCCTCGTCGTGCTCCACACCTCGCTGCTGGTACGCGTCGGCCCCGGCGACGCCGGCGGTATGGAGCAGATGTGGCGGTGGGCCGGTGTCGTCAACGTGGCCGCGGTGCTCGGCTTTGCCGGCTGCGCCGTCACCCTGTCGCTACAGCATCGGCCACCAGCGCGGACGGCACCAACGGTCGTGCCAGCACCGTCATCAGGCCAGCAGAGCGTCGCGGCAGACGTGTCATGAAGGCCACGGTAGAGAGGAACGAGATGTTGGCCAACAGCGCCGGCCCCACCGGCCGGGCGAGCTGGCACCGCCGCGCCGGAATACTGCCCTTGGCGTACCTCGCCGCGCTCGTCGCCGTCGCGCTCACCCACCCGTTCCTGCCCTCCTGGCGGTGGCTGGCCATCCACCTGCTGCTGCTCGGCGCCGTCACCAACGCAATCGTCGTCTGGAGCGCCCACTTCACCACCGCGGTGCTGCGTTGCCCGGCACCGGCCAACCGGCGCGGCGAGAGCGTCCGGCTCAGCGTGCTCAACCTCGGCGTCGTCGGCGTACTCGCCAGCGGTGTCCTCGACCAACCGTTGCCCGGCGTCGTCGGCGCCAGCACGGTGTTCGCCGCGGTCGCGGCGCACCTGGCGTGGTTGGCCGCGCGGCTGCGCGCCGCGCTGCCCGCCCGCTTCACCGTCACGGTCCACTACTACCTGGCCGCCATCGGCGCCCTGCTGACCGGGATTCCGGTCGGCGCCTGGATGCTCGTCGCCGACGGCGACAGTCGGCCGCGACTACTGCTGTTCCACGCCCACGTCAACCTGTTCGGCTGGGTGACGCTGACCGTGCTGGGCACCCTGCTCACCCTGTGGCCCACCGTGCTGCGCACCCGAATGGCCGACGGCGCCGTCACCGCCGCCCGCCGAGCGCTGCCGATCGCGGTCGCCGGGCTCGCGGCGCTCGGCATCGGGGCACTGGCCTGGTGGCCGCCGCTGGCCGCCGGCGGGCTGGCGCTGATCGCCACCGCCACCCTGCTCACCGCCCTACCCGCCGCACAGGCCGCCCGCCACAAGACACCGGCCTCGTTCCCGAGCTGGTCCATCGCGGCCGCCGCCGCCTGGCTGCTCGTCGCGCTCAGCGTCGATGCCTTCACCCTGCTGTCCGCGCCCACCCCGGCCGCGGCGGCCGACCGGTTCGGCGCCGTCCTCGTCCCGCTCCTCGTCGGCTTCGTCGGCCAGGTTCTGCTCGGTGCGCTGGCGTACCTGCTGCCCATGGTCCTCGGCGGCGGCCCGGCCCTGGTGCGCGAGCGCACCGAACGGCTGGACCGCAACTGGCCGCAACGCGTCGCCATGGCCAACGCCGCCCTGGCCGTCTTCGTCCTTCCGGCGCCGCCGTACGTGCGGATCACCACCTCGCTGCTCGTCCTCACCGCCCTGCTGCAATTCCTCATCCCCGCTGTGCACGTCCTGCTCGCTTCCCGGAGACAACCATGACGCCACCTGCCGCCGTCCCCTCCGCCGCACCGGCGCGACCGCTCGGCGGCGTCGCGGTCGGACTTGCCCTGGTCCTGCTGGCCGTGCTGATCGGCGTCGCCGGCCACCGCGCCACCGCACCCGTCACTACCTCTACCGCCGCAACGGCCGGCATGACGCCCACCGGGCACACCACCACCGTCACCGTCACCGCCGACGGCATGCGTTTCCACCCAGACCGCATCACCGTCCCCACTGGTGACCGGCTCGTCATCGAACTGACCAACCGCGACCACCGCCGCCACGACCTCGTCCTGGCCACCGGAGCCAAGACCCCCGCCCTTGCCCGCAACGCCACCACTCGCCTGGACGCTGGCATCATCGGTGCCACCATCGAGGGCTGGTGCTCACTGCCTGGACACCGCCAGTCAGGCATGACCCTGACCATCACCACCACCACGACGCCCGCCGCAGCCAATCACGACCATCCCACCTCGCCGACCACCGGTCCGGTGCCCGCGCCACGCATCGACGCGATGGCCAAGCCCGCAGCCGGCTTCACCGCCCGCGACGCCGCGGCCCCGCCCACCCCGACCGGCCGGATCCACCGCATGGACCTGCGCGTGCAGGAGGTCGTACGGGAAGTCGCGCCCGGCGTGCGGCAACGACTCTGGACATTCAACGGCACCGTACCCGGCCCCGTCCTGCGCGGCCGGATCGGCGACACCTTCGATATCACCCTGATCAACGACGGCAGCATCGACCACGGCATCGACTTCCACGCCGGCACTCTCGCCCCCGACGAGCCCATGCGCCCCATCGACCCCGGCCAGCGGTTGACCTACCGGTTCACCGCCACGAAGGCCGGCATCTGGATGTACCACTGCTCGACCATGCCCATGCTGCACCACATCGGCAACGGCATGTTCGGAGCAGTCATCATCGACCCACCCGGCCTGCCCGCCGTCGACCACGAGTACGTCCTCGTGCAGTCCGAGCTGTACCTTGGCGCCGACGGCCAACCCGGCGACCTGGCCAAGATGCAGGCCGAACGACCTGACGCGGTGATCTTCAACGGCTACGTCTCCCAGTACGCGCACCGGCCGTTGACCGCCGACGCCGGCAAACGGACCCGGATCTGGCTGCTCAACGCCGGCCCCAACCGGGCCAGCGCCTTCCACATCGTCGGCGCCCAATTCGACACCGTCTACGCCGAAGGTAGATGGCAACTGCGGCCCGACGACCCCGGCGCCGCCCAGATCCTCGATCTCGCCCCCGCCGCTGGCGGCTTCGTCGAAACCGTGCTCCCCCAGCCGGGTCACTACCCGTTTGTCACCCACGCCATGGTCGACGCCGAACGGGGCGCTCGCGGCCTCATCCGGGTTCGATGACGTGCATGATTGGGTGTGTCTGGCGTGACGTGGCTCAAGCGAGATAATCGGGGTCGACGGCCGGCGGTAGGGGATCCGGAATCTCGGCTGGTTGCCCTGACGGTGGCGGTGGACGAGGCGGCCGGGGGTGGGTGGGAGGCTCGGGGACGGCTGGTTGACGTGCTGTCCGAGGTAGACGCTGGCGGCGACGAGGATTTCGCTCAGGCTGCACTGGCTGTCGTAGCCAGATCGCCGAAGGCGGTGGTCGGCCTGGATTGGCATGTGCGGCAGGTGGCATGGCGCTCGCCGTACTATTCGTCGGTTCTCGCGCGGTTGGCAGCCCGGCTCACCTCGGGTCCGGCCGGGTCGATCGCGGTCGCGGTGGGCAGCATGCATGGCGATGGGCGTGTGCGGGAACGAGCGGTCGCGGCGATGCTGGGCCGGCCGGCGGCGGCGTTGGTGCCGTTCCTGGTGCTGCGTGCCGCCGACTGGGTGGCCCCGGTACGAGACCGGGCGCGAGCCGCGCTGGCGCTGCTGCTGGCGGGCGATCCGGACGGCTGTCTTCCGGCGGCGCTGCCCATCATCCTGGCGGTGGAGTCGCGGACCCGCGCCGGCTTCGCCCGCTCCCAGGCGCTGGCAGCGCTGCTGACCGCGTCCGTCGAGGTACGCCAGTCCCTGTTCACGGCGGGTGACCGCCAGTTGCGGCGGTTCGTGTTCGATATCGAACTGGGGCAGGGCTGGTGGCCGCTGGCGGATCTGGTCACGGCGGCTGAGTCGCACCCTGATGTGCGGATCCGGGTGCAGGCCGCAGAGGCGGTTTGCCGGCAGGCGGTGTGGACCCGCAGGCTTGACCTGCTTCGCCGGCTGGCCCACAGCCGTCGCGCCGAGGTGCGGGCGTACGCCGTGACCGGTCTGGCCCGCGCCGGCCTCGGTGAGGAGGCGGCCGGCTATCTGGACGACGGGTCGCCGCTGGTGCGGGCGATCGCCCGGGACGCCGCCCGCCGCGACGGTGTGAACATCCTCGGGCACTATCGCGCCGCCGTTGCGTGCGCCGGGTCGGTCGGGCCCGGTGCCATCGGCGGTCTGGCCGAGACCGGGTCGGCGACCGATGCCGCGTTGCTGCGGCCGCTGCTCGCCCACCGGTCGGGGAAGATCCGATCAACCGCGATACGGGCGCTGCGGCAGTTGGACGCTGTCGAGGTCAATGAGATGCAGCCGCTGCTGCGCGACCCGTCGCCGGCCGTGGTGCGCGAGGCAACCGCGGCGCTGCTCCCGCTGTACCGTAGGTTGCCCTCAGCGTTGCCGTGGCAACTGCTGGCCGACCCACGAACCGAACTGCGCAGAGCCGGCTACCGTCTGCTTCGCCCGCAGGCAACCGCCGGATGGCTGCGCGCCGCGCTGATCCTGGCCGCCGACCCCGACCCCCAGCTCGCCCGCCGCGGCCTCGCCGACGCCACCCGCCTGGCCCGCGACGCCGCCCGGTCCGGATGGCGGCGGACCGCAAGGCCCGAACTGGCCGTCAGCACCGCCGAGCATGCCGACCTGACCACGCTGCTAGACCGAGCAGCGCCCACGCTCGGCGCGGACACCACGCGGCTGCTGACCGGCTGGCTCGCCGGCACCACCCCGACCGGCGGTACGCGGTGATGACCTCACCGGAGAATGGCGGCATGTCCGAGCAGGAGCCGACCGTTCACGCCGATGTACGCCCGATATCCCCGGTGCCGTCGCCGACGCGCATCCCGCCGCCGCAGCGGGTGTGGACGGCAGCGCAGTGGGCAATGATCCGCCGTGGCCACCGCGCCAGGGACATGGACAACAAATGGCACGCGGTGGTCGACGGACCGACCTGTTCTTCCTCGATGTGGCGGTCAGCGGCACGGTGCTCGGCGTTGGCTTGGCAAAGTCGCCGGAACAGGGGGCACAGGTATTCGGCGAGGAGTTCGGTACCTGACTGGCTCGTCGGTACCGGGCGGCACGCACCTCGCGTCATTATGGATGCACATACCTGGGTGTTGGCTGCGGGCCCGCCTTTTGGCGCATCACCGCGGCTCCGCGCGGGGACGACCATGCATCCCCGCGCGGAGGCGGTCAGGCCGCTGGCTGCTCAGGCGTCGGCGATCGGGCTGGTGCCCAGGCGGACGTTGTCGATCGCCCAGTACCAGTTGTTGCCTGCATTGAAGATCCGGAAGTTGACCTTCGCCGACGTGGCCCCAGCCGGGACGGGGCAGGAGCGCTGGACGAGCCGGTTCTCCTGGTCCTTGCCCTGGTTGGTGTTCCCGGAGGTGGCGCTGCTGTAGTGCAGCAGCTGGACCTGGTCGCCGGTGTCGAACTGTACGGTGACCTCGGCCTCCTGCGGGCTCTCCTGCCGGTAGTGGGAGTCGAAGCCCAGGTGGAGGGTGGAGGTTCCCGACGGGATGACGACCGCCGGGGTAGTCAGGGTCGAGTCGAACCGGCCCCGGCCGGACGGGCTGCCGGTGTCGTCCCAGTCGTCGGGGTCGGCGACCGCGACGACGCCGAGGGATCGGCTGAAGTTGGGGCGGTTCTGCCCGCCGGGGAACCAGAACTGCTTGGACAGGAAGGTCCAGCCCTGCAGCTCCCGGGTGCCCTGCGGCATGGCCGGCGCGTTGGTGACCGTCCAGCCCTCGGGGGTGGTCCGGGTCCAGCCGAGCAGGCCGGGCCGGCTGAGGTCGGCCGCCGGGGCGAGCGCGGCGACGACGGACTCGAAGTCCTCCGCGAGCAGGTAGCCGGTCATGACGGGCCCGGTCTTGGCGGACAGGGACGCGGTCGCCTGCTGGACGCTGCCGCTCAGATTCGCCGTGACGGTCGCCTTGAGACTGCCGGAGGCGCGCGCGGCCGAGGCGGGCGCGACGACGTCCCACTCCAGGCGGGCGGAGGAGCGGGCCGGAACGGCCGCCGGCGCGTCGCCCCTCGGGGTGGCGGTCCAGCCCGTCGGGAGGGCCAGCGTGGCGGCCAGGCTGGTGAGCGGGGTGCCGCCGGCATTGCTGACGGTGGCGGTCACGGTGACCGGCCTGCCCGGCGAGATCACGGTGCCGTCGGTGCCGGGCGAGCTCGCCGGACCGGTCAGCGAGACGCTCATCGCAGGGGCGACCCGGGAGCGGACACGTGCGTCGGCGAGCCTCAGCAGGCCGTTGCCGTCGCCGTGGGCGGCGACCACCAGGCTGCCTGCGGTGGCGTTCGGGGCGGGCGTGACGGTGAACCGCACATCGGCGGAGTCGCCGGCGGCGACCACGGTCGGCGCTGCGGCGGTCCGCTCGACCGTCCAGTCGGAGGGGGCGAGCAGTGCGACCGAGAGCCGGTCGAGCTTGGCGTCGGCCTGGTTCCGCACGGTGACGACGACATCGGCCGGGTTGCCCTGCGCGAACGGCGTGTCCAGGAAGGGCAGCGGCTTCGGCAGGGTGATCGTCGCGGCCAGCGCTGGGGCGGCACCGGTCGCCGGGTCGGTGACGCCGGGCCCGCCGTCGGCCAGGCGGCCGGTCATCCGACGTAGGAACGCCGGGTCCCCCTGGTCGACCATTACGACGTCGTACCAGCCGTGGTCGGCGAGGTGGATCGGCACGGTCTGGGTCTCGCCGGGCGCGAGGGTGACGGTCTGGACATGGTCACCGGGGTTGCGCGGGTAGACCGATTCGCCGACGAGGAGCGTGCGGGTGGCGGTGGAGGGGTTGGCGCACCGGACCATCACCTGGCCGGGGACGGCCTGCTCGACCAGGTACGCCTCGGCGCCCACACCGGTGCCGCGCAACTCCCAGACGGACCAGCCGGGGCCACTGACCTGCAGGTCGTAGCCGTCGGCGCCGTACCCGACCGTGTTGTCGGCGGTCCCGCCTGCGGAAACGGTCCACGCGCGCGGGGCGGTGCCGTCACCGGGGTATGCGGTGAACGTTGCGGCGGTGGTGCCCGCGTTGTCGAGCCGGAGGCGGACGTTGGAGCCGGTGACGTCGGCCCGCAGGGACAGCCGGTACGGAGAGGGGCGCGCCGGGCGGGTGCCGGCCTCCTGCTGCGGGAGCGACTGGTTCTTCGGCGGTGCGGGGTTCCAGCGGCCGACCGCCGACGGCACCGGGCCGGGCTGCTCCAGCGTGGGCTGCGCGTATCCGCGGTTGAAGTCGAATGCGGAGGTCAGGTCGCCGAACACGCTGCGGCGCCAGGCGCTGATGTTGGGCTCCTGGACACCGGTCCACTTCTCCAGGAACCGGATGGCCGAGGTGTGGTCGAACGTTTCCGAGCAGACGAAACCGCCCACCGTCCACGGCGAGACGACCGTCATCGGCACCCGCGGGCCGGGGCCGACCGGGCGGCCGTTGAACCAGTCGTCACTGTTTCCGGAGTCCGGCCGGGGCGCGACCGGGGCGGGCACGTGGTCGAAGTAGCCGTCGTTCTCGTCGAAGTTGATGAACAAAGCCGTCTTCGACCAGGTCTTCGGGTCGCTCGCGATGGCGTCGAGGAGGTCGTAGATGAGGTTGGCGCTGCCGACCGGGGTGGAGGTGCTGGGGTGCTCGGAGAGCGCCGCCGTCGGAACCAGCCAACTCACCTTCGGCAGCGTGCCGTTCTTGATGTCGGACCTGATCCGCTGGACAAGGGTGTCCGGCTCGGAGCGGTAGGCGCCCCGCATGAACAGCCGGCGTTCCGCCTCGGTCAGCGAGTCGACGCCCTGCTGGAACTGGGCCAGCGCAGCCTTCCGCTGGTCTGCGGTCTTGCCCCACAGGCCGTCGTAGAACTGCTCCGTGGTGGAGTACTGGCCGCTGACCTTGGAGAGGATCTTCCGGCCGATCTCCTTCCAGGGCCGGAAGTACTCCACCGCGTTGTCGGTGAAGTTGTCCCACTCCTGGTAGATCTGCCAGGAGACGCCAGCGGCCTCCAGGCGCTCGGGGTACGTCGTCCAGTCGTAGCCCGCGTGGCTGTAGGAGTATGCGGCGTTGGTGACGGCCCGGTTGACGCCGCCCGGCTCGTAGCCGGTCGTGCCGGTCCACAGGTAGTTGCGGTTGGGGTTGGTCGAGCCGTAGACCGAGCAGAAGTAGGCGTCGCAGATGGTGAAACGGTCGGCCAGTTCGTACTGGAGGGGGATGTCGCGCCGGTCGTAGAAGGCCATGGTGCTCTGGCCCTTGGCCGCGACCCAGTCGTTCCACCAGCCGTTCGCCCGTGCCTGGTTGGCGTCGGAGAAGCCGTGCGGGAGCGCGCCGAGGTACTGGATGTCGCTCTCGGGGCGGCCGGCGTCGACCGCCGCCTGCCGGGCCGAGAAGGGCAGGACCTCGCCACCGCCGGACCGCGGCTGCTCGAAGACGGTGGCCCCGGTGGGCAGACGCAGCGGCGTACGGTCGCCGAAGCCGCGCACGCCCTTGAGGGTGCCGTAGTAGTTGTCGAAGGAACGGTTCTCCTGCATCAGGATAATGACGTGTTCAATCGCATCCATACCACCGGGAGGCAGCGGCGCTGCCATCGCCTTCAGCAGTGACGGGGGCAGTAAAGAGAGTGCGGTGCCACCGGCGATGGCACCGAGAAGCCCGCGGCGGGAGATCTCAGACATGGAGCGGAGGCTAGGTCACTCCGTTAACACGACATAACCCTGAGCGTCGAATCTTCGTTGACTGTTCAATCATCAACATGGAACGTTCCATCGGTGGTATAGCCAAGTTCTCCGTTCGCGCCCGTTCGAACGTCAACGACTTCATCGGGTTATGTGACGACGAGCATGGGGTCCATCCAGTCACAGACCGCCCTGCTCTGCCGGCGCGAACCGGAGGCCTCTATCCGGATCAGGGCCAACGCCTGGAGACTGCCGTAGGGCCAGTCTCCCGATCGCGGGTGGCCCGAGCCTTGACCGGCCCGCCTCTGCTCTGGGCCTGACCGGTTTGACGGACATCCCGGATCAGAGGGGCTGTGTGCTCCTCGGGAGGATGTTCGTCATGGAGGGCATGGGGAAGAAGCCACGCTTCGATCTGACCGAGACCGCGGTGCGGGAGTGGGTCAAGCAGGCCGAGCTCGACGCCGGCGTCCGGACGGACGGGTTGACCAGCGACGAGCGGGAGGAGTTGGCGCGGCTGCGGCTGGGGAGAACCGCCGGCGGCGCGAGGACGTTTCGGGAAGATCTCTGCGTAGGCGGAGAGCTTCGCAGGATTGTAGAGCCGGGCGCGCGGCGCGACCGCTGCCACCACCGGCCTGCTCCGGAAACACCGGCCCGTCCCGCCAGGTCGCCCAGCTCACCTCGACCTGACCGATGGCCTCGGCGAGCTGGGCGACGGTGTGCGCAGTACTGATCTAGGTCCAACGCCGTTCAGTTAGGCCGTGTTTCGTATGGGCTGAAGGTGCCCGGTTGTGATGGATGTCCGGCGTGGTGGTGATCGGTAAAAGTTGA
>NZ_JBAKHU010000095.1:0-16381 GCF_036906895.1 Micromonospora sp. CPCC 206060 | reverse complement strand
TCTGCTGTCCGCGAGCAGGGACTCAACTGTCCGCCAACAAGGATTTTTCAGCGTCCGCTAGCAACTCAACCTGTTGACCAGCAACAACCCCAAATGACACACGGTCTTAGGTCGTTGTGGCGTGTCGCTTGTATGAGCCTCGTCCGGGACTGCTCATGAGCTGCCGCCAAGATCAATCACAGAATGTGTGCCAGAGCCAGCTTCCAGCGTCCGTTGACAGGCGCAGCAGGAGGGCGTCGAGGATGACGTCGTTGCCGCTGGTACGCGCAACCAGGTTGATGTCCTGCAGTTCGCCGGGCGTGAGGGCCCTGCGCGGGTTGGGCAGCCGGCGCGGCTTGGCCACCCGGTGGGCTGGGCTGTCCGCGGCGGTGAGGTAGCCGTCGGCGACGGCACGGCGGTAGACGGCGCGGGCGGCCGCGATGACAGCTCACCCGCGTGCCGGCCCTGCCGGCCGGTGCGCCGCGAGTAGGCGGTGGCGGTGACCTGCCGCATGAGGGCCTCGATGTCGCTGGCAGTCACCTCGTCCAGCCGCAGATGGCCGAGCACGGCGACCATCCGATCCCAGTAGGTGCCATAGGTGCGCCGAGTGCCCGGGCTGGCCGCGGCCGCGACCCGCGGCAGGTAGTCGGCGAGCGTCGGCATCCGACGCGCCGGATCGGGCTGTGCGGCGAGGTCGGCCAGGGTGAGGCCGAGGTGCGCGAGCATCTGCCGGGCGGTGACGATGCGTGACGGATCAGCCGGCATCAGACGGGCCTTCGAGGACGGCGGCGTGCAGGTCCGCGAGGAGCCGCGTGATGGTGTTCGAGGGGTGCACGACGAGCAGATCCCGGGCAGGAACCGCCGCCAGCAGCACCACCTGGTGTGAGGTGATGCCGCACATCTGCCGGGCCGCAACCGGCAACGGCAGTGCCCCGCGGGCGCCGACGGTGTGCCTCCCGTCAGGCCCCGCGGTGACCAGGAGAAGGCCGTCGGTGACGTCGACATGGAGGCGGTGACCGGGCGGCCAGCCCAGCGCCCGCAGCAGCGCCCGGGCGGCCACCCGGCCGTCGGCGTCCGGGCGGGCCACGCCGAAGACGATGTCGTCGACCGGTTCCCGCGCAGGTGGGACGGGTGCGGGCAGTGCCGGCATCGGAGCCGACGGCGGTGCCGGGCGAGGAAGCGGGGCCGGGATGACCGCGCCGATCAGCTGCTCGTCGAGGCGTCGGCGGGGCGGTTGCCGGGCGGCCGTCATGGTGACCGCCGCAGCCGTTCGCGGAGCCTCAGCGGCTGGCGTCGAGAGCCCTGATCTTCGATGTGTGCACGGCTGCTAATTCGGGTCCTACAGTCCAACGAGGCAGCCCGGCAGGCGCTGGTGAACCCGCCCGGACTGCCTCGTGAGAACAAGTGACAGCGGCATCACGCCGGATCGCCCGCCGCGCCGCCATGAACAGCGACGACGGGCGACCATACGCCTTCGACAGGTTGCAGGGCCTGTCGCACGGTCCATGCGGTCCGGGTTGGTCGGGGTTACCGGTTGAGGATGACCTTGAGCGCGCCGGTTTCGCCGGCCCGCGCGAAGGTGTCGTAGGCCTGCATGAACTCGCCGAGAGCGAAATGGTGCGTGATGAGCCGGGCCGAGTCGATCTGGTGCCCGGCGACCAGCCCGAGCAGGGCAGGGGTCGAGTACGTGTCGACCAGGCCGGTCGTGATCGTAATGTTTTTGATCCAGAGCTCTTCCAGGTGCAGCGTCGCCGGCTTGCCGTGCACGCCGATGTTGGCTACCCGCCCACCGGGACGGATCAGGCGGGTGCACAACTCAAACGTGTCGGGGATACCGACCGCCTCGATGGCGACGTCCGCCCCGAGCCCGTTGGTGAGCCGCATCAGCTCGGCGACCGGGTCCTCGCGGCTGCTGTTGATCACCACGTCCGCGCCGAACTGCTTGGCCGCCTCAAGCCGTCCGGCGGCGAGATCGATCGCGACCACATGGCTCGGCGTGAACAGCTTGGCGCCGAGAATCGCGGCCAGCCCGATCGGGCCGGCCCCGACGACGGCGACGGTGTCGGCCGGCTGGACGGCACCGTTGAGCACGCCGACCTCGTATCCGGTGGGGAGGATGTCGGCGAGCATGAGGGCCTGATCGTTGCTAACCCCGGCCGGCAGTGAATAGGTCGAGTTGTCGGCGAACGGCACCCGAACGTACTCGGCCTGGGTTCCGTCGATGCGGTGGCCAAGGATCCAACCACCCCCACCCACGCACTGCCCGTAGTGGCCCCCACGGCAGAACCGGCAGCGACCACAGGCGGTGATGCAGGATACGAGAATCCGGTCACCCACGCAGACGTTCTTCACACCGGCGCCGACCTCGACCACGGTGCCGACGGCCTCGTGGCCCAGAATCCGCCCATCCGTGACCGCCGGTACGTCCCCCTTGAGGATGTGCAAATCGGTGCCGCAGATGGTGACCGTGTCCACCTGGACGATGGCATCGGTGTCCTGCTGCACTGTCGGGTCCGGGACTTCGTCCCAACTCTTGCGGCCCGGACCATGATAAACCAGCGCTCGCATCTCGAGTCGCCTCCTAACAGATATCTTCCTGGTACTGTCGCTCCGCACCCCACCCGGTCGCAGAACCATAGTTCCCGTCCGGGCCGGGACATCATTCTGCCGGCGGATGGCGCCCGGCATCTTCGTGCTGCAAGGAAACCAGCCGTACCGGTGTCACCTTTTGCACGTCGTCGGCTGTGACGCCCGGCGGCGTCTCCAGCAGCACCAGACCATCAGAGGTCACGTCGATGACGCCGAGGTCGGTGATAATGCGATGCACAACGCCCGCGCCGGTCAACGGTAACGTGTTCTCGGGCAGGATTTTTGGCGATCCGTCCTTGGCGCAGTGCTCCATCAGCACGATCACTCGGCGGGCGCCGTGGACCAGGTCCATCGCTCCCCCCATGCCCTTGACCAGCTTGCCAGGCACCACCCAGTTCGAGAGGTCGCCGCGTTCACTGACCTGCATGCCACCAAGGATCGCCGCATCGACCTTCCCCCCACGGATCATCGCGAAACTGGTGGCGGAGTCGAAGAAACTCGCTCCCGTCGCGGTCGTCACCGTTTCCTTGCCGGCGTTGATGAGGTCCGGATCCTCCTCGCCCGCGACCGGGTAGGGGCCCAGGCCGAGGATGCCGTTCTCGCTCTGCAATACGATCTCCACGTCCGCGCGCACGTGGTTGGGAACCAGTGTCGGCAGACCGATGCCGAGGTTGACGTATTCGCCGTCGTTGAGTTCGGCTGCAGCGCGAGCAGCCATTTCATCTCGCGTCCACGGCATGTCAGGCACCCCCTGCGGCCGTCTTGACGGCGCGCAGGGTGAGTCGTTCGATCCCCTTGTCGGCGGCCTGGTCGGGCGTCAACGGCACCACCCGCTGAACGAATACTCCGGGCAGGTGGATCTCGTCGGGATCCAGGTCGCCCGGCTCGAGGAGTTCTTCCACCTCCGCGATCGTCACCCGCCCGGCCATGGCGCAGAGTGGGTTGAAGTTGCGGGCGGCCTTGCGGAAGACCAGGTTGCCGTGCCGGTCACCGCGTCGGGCACGCACCAGGGCGAAGTCCGGCCGCAGCGCCGTCTCACGCACAAAGGCCTGTGGCACGCCGTCGACCCCGAAGACCTCGGTCGGCTTAGGTTCCGAGGCCAGCACGACCTTCCCCGACGCGTCGTACCTGATCGGCAGCCCGCCGTCGGCGACCTGCGTGCCGACGCCGGTGCGAGTGTAGAACGCCGCGATCCCGGCTCCGCCGGCGCGCAGCCGTTCCGCCAGCGTCCCCTGCGGGTTGAGGTCGATCTCGACCTCGCCGGAGAGATACTGCCGCTCCAGTTCCTTGTTCTCTCCCACGTACGACGCCACCAGACGGCGGATCTGCCGGCCCTCCAGCAGTAGCGAATTGCCGACACCTGGGATCCCGCAGTTGTTGGAGATGATCGTCAGCTCCGACGCACCCTGTTCGGCGAGTGCGGCGAGGAGCACCGACGGGATGCCGCAGACCCCGAAGCCACCGCTGGCAACGCTGGCCCCGGTCGGGACGTCGGCGACCGCCGTCTGAGCCGAAGCCACAACCTTGTCCACCTCACGCCTCCTTCAACAGTGCCCTGCGCATCAGAACCGTTTCGGGCAGCGCATCGGCCGGAATAGTGGTCAGTACGAACCGGGCTCCGTCAGGAGGCGTCTCGTCCTCGCCGTGCCAGAACGCCTCGGGCAGTACGGTGGCCCGCGCGGCATCGCCGGCCACCTCGATCGACGAGTCGAATCGCATCGCCAGCGTCCAGTCGAAGTGCCCGGCCACGTTGGTCAGCGAGGAGTAGTCGCCGAGCCGCTCCGGGGACTCCAGCGTGGCCGAGTCCCCGCAGCGGGCCCGGGCGTCGAGGAGCACCAGTCCCAGCGGCGGCGACCCGAGGCGCCCGAGCCATTCGGCGAGGTACATGGAGGCGCTGTCGGCGTGGTCCTCACCCACCTCGCCCAGGCTCGTACCAGCCCGGTCGTGTGCCCGCATCAACCACCGCGCCGGCGACGGCACCGACAGCACGACCCGTCGCCGGGTCGAGTCCGCCAACGTGCGCATGGTCGAGACCAGTCGCCCGACGGCGAACTCGTCGCCGAGCAGGGTGCGTAACGAATAGCCCGTGCGGCTGCGCTTGCCCATCGCGCTCACCAAGTCAGGAGTCGCCGCGAGATACGCGTCGTAGAACGACCCGGTGTCGATGAACACCGCGTCCGGGTCCAGCAGGGCGTGGACCTGGGCGACGTGCCCGGTCAGGGCGGCGAGATTACCCCAGGGGATCTCGCCACCCTGCCGTAGCACCGCCGTCGCGTAGGCGTCATGGTCGATCACCAGCGCCCGGCCGCCGGGCGCGGCGTCGAGCAGGGCGGTGAGGGTAGACATTCGGCGCTCCCTGCTTTCAGGCGAGACGTTTGATGTTCTCGCCATGCCTGTCCTCCAGCTCCTTCACCCGCGCCTCCAGCGCCGCGATCTTCAGCTCCCGACGGTCCGGGATCACAATGATCGGCAGTTGCTTCAGCGGCCCCTTGACCCGCTGGCGACCGTCGATGTTGAACACCGTGGCGGTGATGTCCTCGGTGTCGTCACCCCAGGCGCCGTAATAGAGGAGGTCCTTCGGCGGCTCCTCGGTGACGAACTGCTTGACGAACTCCCCGTAGGGCTTGCCGCGCTTCAGGCGCGCCTGACGGGCCCGCGCGCGTGCATGCTTGGTGCCCTCGGCGTCGAGCCGGAAGGTGGTCGGGTCATAGCGGACACCGAAGATATCCTCGGCGACCTTCTGGCTGATCCGGCCGATTTCGGCGTCGCGTACCACCGACTCGGGCAGACGCTCCAGCGGGTCTCCGTAGCCACCGCCGGCACCCTGGGAGATCATGTAGAGCTCGCCGTCCTTGGCCCGGTCGTACTGCAGACCCATGTGATAGGTCGAATACCTCCCGTCGGGGAACGGGCGCTGGTTCATGACCTTCTCGATCGAGAGGTCGAACTTTGTGTTGTCCCGCCGGATGTGCTCATAGACGTTCGTGCCCTTGACCATCGACAGCGGGTACGTGCCGCAGCCGTAGCCCCCGAACATGCCGTAGATGGACGAGAACTTCGCTCCGGACGTCACCGTCATGAAGCCCCACTCCGGCGTGCCTTCGGCGGCCACGATCATCTCGTAGCCCATGCCGCCGGTGAACTTGCCGAAGCCCATGTTGTCGCGGACCAGGCGCTTGGCCACCAACTGCATGAAGGGCACCTCCTCCTCCATGACCTCCTGCTCGGCCGTGTCGGCCATGGCGCAGAAGAGCGGAGATACCGCGTCCTCACCGTCCCGGAAGGGCTTGGCTCCCCCGGGCATGCCGTTGAGGTCGGCGCACAGGTTGCCGACCATGTCACCGTGCTGGGTGACGCCGCCCCACAGGAACGTGTTGATCTGGTTGAACCAGTTGGCCACAATGTTCGAGTACTTGCGGGGCGTGGAGAACGACATCTTTCCATAGAGCGCCTGCATCGCAGAGAAGCCTCGGAACGAGGCCTGCAGCGACTGTCCCATCGGGGCGTCGTAGGACGCGTCGGCCCAGGTGCCCTCGTCGGAGATGATCTCGATGCAGCTCATCGCTGACGTGCAGCGCGGCAGGTCGGGCCACCAGAACGCCAGAATCGCCTGCATCATCATCGACTTCACCGAGCACAGCGGAGAGTTAATCGCCCGATTGATGATCTCCGGTCCGGTGCCACGCAGGTCGACGGTCATCTTGTCACCCTTGACGTGGATCTTGCAGGCGAGCTTGATGAGGATGTTCTCCTTCAGCGTCGAGTCCATGAACTGGTTGAAGGAGTACGTGCCGTCGGGAAGCTCGGAAATCCGGCGGCGCACCTCGGTGTCGACATCCTCGACGGTGATCCGCAGAGCCGCCACGAACGTGTCGACGCCGACCTCGTCGATGACCCTGTCGATGCGCTCCATGATTTTTCGGACCGCGGTGATCTTCACCTTCAGGTCGGCCAGCTGCAGCTTGGGATCGCGCACCGAGTGCTGGAGGAAGGTCAGCAGGTCCCGACGCAAGTGGCCACGCTCAACGATCTTGAAGGGGCTCATCCGGATGCCGTCGTCGAACGGCGTCTCCGAACCGGACGGCATGCCGCCCGGCTCGCAGGCGCCGTTCTCGCCTTCATGGATGGTCGCCGCCACCCACGCGATGATCTCGCCCTCACGAATAATCGGCATGATCATCGACTGATCGGTGTTGTGGATGTTGCCGAACCGGGCGTCGTTGTGGATAAAGCCGTCGCCCTCGTGAATGCCGACGGTCGGCTCGTCCTTCCAATACTTCATGATGTACCGGATCGGGTGGTGCAGGATCGCGGAGAACGCGATCACGCCATGGCAGGAGAGGTAGGACACATCTCCGGCCGCGGTGTAGATCGCGGTCGTCAGGTCGCCCCACTTCGCGCCGGGAGCAGCACCCTGCGCCTCGCACATCTCGTAGCCCTCATCGAGCGCACCGGCGATCCGTTTGCGGATCCGCTCGACCACCAGCCGGTCGACACCGACGGCGATCGCCTGCTCCTCCCTCGACGACCGTGCCTGGATGGAGTGGTCACGCATGATCTGCGGGTCGGGGCCGAGGAAGAGGGTAGTCTCGTCCATGAACTGGTCGACCCATTCCTGCTCCTGCGGAGTCAGGGTGTTCTGCCGGGTCGCCTGATCCTGCTTGGCGCCCTCGTCCGTGACAGTCAATGCATCCTCCCTGGTGTGCTCGATCAGTTCTGCAGGAACCAGACGGCGCCCTGCGCTGTCGGTTCCAGACGCCAGCCCGGCTCGACGAGGTAGGTGGTGTTCTCGGTCGTGACGATCGCGGGACCGGGGATCACGTTCTCGTGTGACAGCGCGGTCTGGTCGTAGACCGGCGTCTCGATCGGCTTGTCGTGGCCGATGAAGTGGGCCCTGCGGCGGGAAACCTCGGTCGGCACCGTGCGCTCGCCGCCGGCCCCCAGCGAGTCGAAGTTCACGACGTCGCCGTCGACGTAGGAGGCCACCCGCACGGTCCCCACCCGGATGCCGGCCTCGGGTGCCGCACTGCTGGCGCCGAACCGGTGGCTGTAGACATCACCGAAGGTGCGGATCATGTCCAGTACGTCGCCGACGCCGCTCATCCGGTTGATGTCCAGGGCGACGGCCTGGGTCAGCAGCTGGTTGCCGTAGCGCATGTCCAGCTCCAGGCGGTACTTCACGCCGTCGGGCGAGAAACCCTGACGAACCAGGTCCTCCCGGCCCCGCGCCTCGAGCTCCTCGACGATCGCATTGAACTCGTCGTACTTGTCGTACAGCGACCGGGAGGTGGCGTTGTACATCGTGATGTGCACGCCGCGCTCGTGGAAGTGCAGCTGTTTCATGTTGCCGGCGCCGCAGGCGGAGAACACCGATGAGAACGGCGGGGCCAGCACCCGCTTGATGCCGGCGTGACGCGCGATGCCGCAGGCGTGCAGTGGACCGTTGCCGCCGTAGGCCAGCATCGTGAAGTCCTCCGGCAGGTAGCCGCGGACCCGCAGCTCCTTTCCGATGCCAATCGCCATCTGCTCGTCGACGCCGTCCTTGATCGCGCGGGCGACGTCTAGGACGTCCAGCTCGAGGTGGTTACACAGGTTTTCCTCGATGGCGAAGCGGGAGCGCTTCGGGTTGAGCTTGATGTAGCCGTTGGCGTAGTTGTCCGGGTCCAGGTAGCCGAGCAACAGATCGGCGTCGGTCACCGTCGGCCGCAGTCCGCCCCGGTCGTAGCAGGCCGGGCCGGGATTGGAGCCGGCCGACTCCGGACCGATCTTGATGGAGTTGTGGATCCGGTCGTACGACGCGATCGAGCCGCCGCCGGCACCGAGGGTGTCGAGATGCACCATCGGCACCGATACCAACCAGCGGTCGATGGTCGGCAGGAAGTCGTAGTGCTTCACACCGCCCTCCGGCACGAGGCCGATGTCGAAGGACGTACCGCCCATGTCGGTGGAGATCACGTGGCCGAGGCCCGTCTCGTTCGACAGGTGCTCCGCGGCGCCGACGCCGGCGATCGGCCCGGAGTGGATGGTCTGCAGGGCATCGGTTGAGTTCATCTGTGCCATGCCACCGGAGTTGTGGATGACCAGCATCGGCCTGTCGTAGCCGGAGTCGCGCAGGTTGTTCGAGAGCTGGCTGAGCGCGTGAAACATGATCTCGTGCAGGAAGGCGTCCACGATGGTGGAGGTCGCCCGCACATACTCGCCTTTGCGGCCGGAGACCTGGTGGCTCAGCAACAGCGGAATGGCACCCAGCTCGTGGGCCGGGAACTCGTCGAGGACGATCTCCTGGATCGTCAGCTCGTGTTCGGGATTCTCGGTGGCGTTGACGAGAGAAACCACCAGGGCCTCGGCGCCGGCGTCCACCAGCTCGCGGACCACCGTGCGGACGTTCTCGGGATCGAGTCTCGCCACCACCTTGCCGGCCGAGTTGACACGTTCCTTGACCGAGCGGATCAGATGCCGCGGCACCAGCGGCTCGGGCCGTTGGGCTGCCGGGAGGTTCTGTTGCATCGAGTAGTCCAGGCCCTCGCCGTACCCCCGGCCGCGGGAGAGCGGGATGGTGTCCTCGAAGCCGTGGGTGACGATCGCCCCTACCTTGGGCCCCTTGCGCTCGATGAGGGCGTTGGTGCCGAGGGTGGTGGCGTAGCGGACCGAGTCGACTTCCTTGAGCACGATGCCGCGGTCCAGTCCGGCACGGCTGCACGCCAGGTCGAGCGCCTCGTTGAAGCCCAGCGCCAGGTTGTGATGGGTGGTCAGTGCCTTCGCCTCGACGTAGGTCTCGCCCCAGACGAAAAAGCAGTCGGTGAAGGTGCCGCCGATGTCGACGGAGATACGCTTCATCGGGATCCTTCCGTGGATATCCCCGCCTTGAGACGGGGAAGGAAACGGAACTCCTGCGGAGCAGGGCAGAGAAAGTCGATCCGCCGCCAGGGCGGATCGGCGTTGACCAGCGTTTCATCGCAAGGATTACGAGAAAGCTCGCTTGGTTGTGAGCTATGGCCACGCTCGTGAAGCGGGCGTTTAAGTACCGCTTCCATCCGAGCGAGGCGCAAGCCGCTGAGCCGGCGCGGACGTTCGGATGTGTCCCCAGGATCTACAACCTGGCGTTGGCCTCTCGCACCGAGGCGTGGACGCTGCGCCAGGCACGGATCAACTACGCCACCTCGGCCATGCTCACCGCGTGGAAGAAGACCGACGAACTCGGGTACCTTAACGAGGTTTCGTCGGTGCCGTCGCAGCAGGCGTTGCGGCTCCTGCAGGCCGAGCAGCTGCCGCTGCACTTGCGAGCGTGGACCTGCCGATGCAGCCGCACCATCCACGACCGGGACGTGAGCGCGGCACGCAACAGTCTGGCCGAGGGGCTCTCGGGTGCTGCTGCCTGTGGAGCTGGTGTAAGACCTCAACGGGAGTCCTCCCGGACGGGGCGGTCAGCGGATGTGGCCAGTCGCCTTGTGCATGGCGGTGTATTGCTGCGCGTCCTCGCCGGGCCCGTAGTTGTGAGCCTCCTCGGGATCGACGCCGAGTTTCTCCCACTGGGCGCGTAGCGCGGCGACGTCGATGACGAGATCGGCCGTCGGCGGGTGTCCCGGCGGCACGTATTCGGTCTCGAGTTGGGTGCCGCAGCCGGGGCAGTAGAACTCCAGGATCCGGCAGTACGTCGGGTCCGGGGAGAAGGTGTACTCGTAGCGGTCAGGGTCGATGATCGGCTGGTGGATCTCCCGTGGGTCACGGTCGTAGACCAGGCAGCCGGGCTTGTAGTTCTCGTGGGCGGACCAGATGTCGCGGTCGCACACCCGGCAGACCCAGCGCTCGGTGTCGAGGTCGATGACCAGGTATTCGGTCATGGGGACACGCATGATGACCCTCCTCTCGCGGGTGTCAGTGGGATGTCAGTGGGTGTCGGTGAGCAGCAGGTCGCCGGATGCGGTGACCCGGAACTGCCAGCCGGGCAGCACGTGGGCGGTGAAGAACGGGCCCTCGACGATCGCCGGACCCTCGCCACACGCACCGGGCGGCATCTCGGTGAGCATGAACGCGGGCACCTTGTCGATCTGATCGGGCGTCGAACGGACGGGCCGGGTCTCTGGGCTCATCACCCGGATCACGGGCACGCAGGTGTCGGGAACAACATCGGGGTGGGGCAGCGCAGCCGTCACCGACAGCCGCAGGGAGACCTGCTTCCCGGAGAAATCCACGATGTCGCCGGTCCGGTACGGCCTGGTCTCCACCGCCGACCCGTCGGCGTCCTCGACGGTGAGCAGCACCTCCGTCTGACAGTCCTCGAGTGCGTAACCCTCCTGGAAAAGGTCGCGCCTGGCGCGGACGAGCATCTCGTCGTACGTCGCCGCGGCGCTCGCCGTGGTCGGCTCCGGCACGCCGACCTCGTAGGTCTTGCCGATGTCGGAGAAGGCGATGCCGAATGCGGAGAAGACCGCAGCCATCCGCGGGATCAGCACCGTCTTCACCCCTGCCTGACGGGCGGCACCGGCGGCGCTCATCGGGCCGGCGCCACCGAAGGCGACGAGGGCCGAGCCCTCCTCGACTAGGTGCGCGAAGGAGCGCGCCAACGCCTCGAAGTAGGCCCGCTCCATCCGGATCAACGCCTCCTCCAGGCTGATGCCCAGCGGCTCGGCGATGGTCCTGGTGACGACCGCTAACGAGCGGTCGGCGTCGAGCCGGAAGGTGCCGTCGAGGTAGCTGTCGGCGTCGAGGATGCCGAGCAGCAGGTTGACGTCGGTGATCGTGGCCTCCGTGCCGCCGAAGCCGAAGCAGGCGGGGCCGGGCGCCGCTCCCACGCTGCGCGGCCCGACGGTGATCTGCCCGTCCACCACCGAGATCACCGAGGACCCACCGACACCGGTCGAGTGCACGTCGCTCATCGGGTAGGAGATCCGGACGCCTTCGATGGTGCCGCGCTCATTGGCCGCCACCGCACCCCCGCGGACGACACCCACGTCGGTGGTGGTACCGCCGATGTCCATCATCAGCGCGTGATCGAGGCCGTAGCTTCGAGCCAGCGCCGCCGTGCCTTCGAGGCCGCCGCGCGGTCCGGAGGAGTACGTCTTCAGCGCCACCGCCTTGGCCACCCGCGAGGAGGCCCCGTCGTTGCGGTAGACCAGCAGCGGGTTAAGCACCTTGTACGACTTCAGCCGTCGCTCTGCCCCATACAGGAAGCGCTCCATGGTCGGGTGCAGGAACGAGTTGAGCACGCACGACCACACCCGGCGCGAGTGCTCCCGGTCGCCGGCGAGGTCCCACGAGTACAGGAGCGGGATCGAGCCGAGTAGGTGCCGCGGAAACTTCCGCAGCAACACACTTCGCAGGCGACGCTCCTGCTCCGGCGACTTACCGACCACCACTACACGGGCGGCGCCCAGGGTGGTGAGCCGGTTGATCCGCTGGACAACTTCGAAGTCGATCTCCTCCTCGGCCGCGGCCATGTCGATGGTGAGCATCCGGTCGGCGACCAAGCCATCGAAGAGGCCCTTCTCGGCTTCACGGCTGCGCATCTGCTCGAACAGCCCCGGCATCGCGCTGAGAATGCCGATCATTGGGCCCCGCCGCTCAACCAGGGCGTTGGTGCCCTGTGTGGTCGAGTAACGGATGTGCTGCGTGGCATGCAGCAACTTGTCCGTGTTGGCCTCGCCGTAGAGGGCGGCCGAGGCCTTCTCGATCCCGGCGAAGAGGCATTCCGACAGGTCGTGCGGCGTCGTGAGGGTCTTGGTGTAGGTGAACTGGTCGCCGTCCCAGATGCAGACGTCGGTGAGCGTGCCTCCGTTGTCGATGTTGATCAGGGTGTCCATGCCGCTCCTTGGTTCGTGAGTCCCTGGATTTCCTGCGCAGGGGCACCTAGATTTCAGGCGGGTTTCCTGCGCAACTCCGGCGTGCGGACAACCTTCCTCGTGTCTCACCGGGCGGCGGTGTCCCAACATCGGACACCGGCCGCGCTTGGATGTGGCGTAGGTCTCAGTCACGATGTATTTCCGCGGGATCAACGGACTATTTCATTCGAATCAACGAGGCCTGAGGAGGTGCGCATGCCAGACACCGAGAACCGCCTCCTACGGGTGGCCGCTGCCAGGGCAGACTTCCTCGAGTGCGGCCGCGCGGGCGCGAGCGGCGTCCCCGATGTGCTCACTGCCTCGTGGGAACGCAGCCAGGCGGCCGGCGTGGACAGCGCACGACCACACAGCGACTACACCCACGACATCGACCTCGGGTCCCGTCTGGTGCGCTGCGCACGTCCAGTGCTCACCCAGCTCGGCGACGACACCGCGGACCTCCCGCTGGTCATCGCCCTGACCGACCACAAGGCCAGGGTGGTTCAGCGCATCGACTTGTCATCGGCGGTCGGACGGTTGCTCGACAGGGTCGAATTCGCGCCAGGTTTCAACTACTCCGAGTCGACCATGGGCACCAACGGTGTCGGCACGGTGCTCGAGGCCGGCCAGCCGATCAGCATCGTCGGGCCGGAGCACTTCACTGAGCACCTGCAACCCTTCGCATGCACCGGCGCCCCGGTCATCGATCCCCTCACCGGCCGGGTGGAGGGCGTGCTGGACATCTCCACGCTCACCCAGACGTGGAGCCCCCTGATGCACACGCTGGTGAAGAGCGCCGCCAAGGACATCAGCCGCAACCTGTTGCTGGATCGCAGCCAGGCCCAGCACGCCCTCTTCGAGACCTACCTCCGCGTCGAGGCCCGGGCGTCCCGTCGGGCCATCTTCGCCTTCGGTGACTCGGTCTTCATCGCCAACGCCGCCGCCCAGGGACTATTCAGCGCCGGCGAACAATTGACCCTGCGTGAGCACGCGACCTTCCTCATGAGCCGCCGCGACCGGGTCAGCGACACCCTGGTCCTGCCGGGGGGACGCATGGTGCACATTCGGGGCACCCGCATCCTGGCCGGCTCCGAGGTAGCCGGCATGGTGGTAATCGCCGACCTCGTCACCACGGAGCGGGCCGGATCGATGGACGACTTCACCGAGCAGGCGCTGCCGCAGATCGCCGCCGCAAGCCTGCAGACCTCCCGCATCGCCGGCGACCTGTATTGGCCGCACGAGGCCATCAGCGGTGGTCAGTCACCAGCGTGGGTACGCGCCTGCGACGAATTGCGCGAAGCCCTCGTGAAGGAGAAACCGGCGATCGTGCTCGGTGAGACCGGCACTGGCAAGTTCACCCTGGTCGCTGAAATCTTCCACGCCTCGCACCCAGTCGGCCGAAGCGTATTGATGGACGCTTCCCAGCTGAGCATCGGGAACTCTCAGACCGACATCAAGTCGCTGCTCCCAGGCAAGCCGGAGTCGACCCTCTATATCGTCCGCAACGTCGACCAGGCAACCACCGAAGGAGTCGAACAACTCGACGCATTCTTCATCGCGCTCAAGCGGCTCGACGGCCCCACCTCGTTCGTTGCTACCCTGTCGGACTCCTCATTGGATTCCGACCTGCCTTTCCACGCGCTCCTCGGCCACTTCGAGGTAGCGATCACGGTGCCGCCGCTGCGATGTCGTACCGACGACCTCGCAACCATCACCACATCGGTCCTGCGCGAAATAGCCCCCAATCGCAAGGTGCGGCTCAGTCCGGATGCCGAACGGATCATCGCCCGCTACTCCTGGCCACGTAACGTCTCCCAGCTGCGCGAGGCCCTCGAGCACGCACTGCGGCGGCGACCAGTCGGGGAGATCCAGGCCCAGGACCTGCCGGCGTACTGCCAGACCACCTCGCGACACGTGCTCACCCCACTGGAGACGGCCGAGCGGGACACGATCGTCGCCGCGCTTCAGGAGACCGACGGCAACCGGGTCCTGGCGGCCGCCCGGCTCGGGATGTCGCGGTCCAGCCTCTACCGCAAGCTGAAGGTCTACGGCATCACGGCCTGAATAGCCGAATGCCGCAGGCGCCCAGGATGTGCCCGGCCGCTGATCGTCCTGGTCATCGATGAGCTGGCGAACCTGACCGCTTACTTCACCGACCGCCAGTTGAAGGACCAGATCAAAGCCGCTTTGTCGATCCTGCTGTCCCAAGGCCGCGCCGTGGGCGTACAGTTATCGCCGCGATCCTGTACGGTGCCAAAGCTCTGTCTCAAGCTTGTGGTCTGGGAGTTTGCGAGTAGCTCAAGCTGCCTGTGGGGTTCCAGGACCTCGTCGCGTGCGCTGAGCTGGGTCTTTATGCGGCTCGTTCGTACTCGTAGATCAGCCCGCTGAGAACCGGCCGGCGTTTGACCCGCTCGTGAGCAAGGTCGACGGCAGGACGGTCGGTGTCAATCACCTGAAATCGTGGAGGGCGTCGTTATGCGGCCTTGGCGTCCAGCGCGCGGGCCTCTGATCGTTCGTAGTCGATGGGGGATCGCCAGTCGCAGACGGAGTGCCGGCGGCGCCGGTTGTAGAAATCGGTGATCCAGGTCGCGATCTTCAGACGGGCCTCGGTACGGGTGCGGAACTGGTAGCGGTGGACGTACTCGACCTTGATGGTGGAGAAGGTGGCCTCGGCGACGGCGTTGACGCTCCTATAGCTGTCAAGTCGCTGAGGTGGGGGCGGCTGTGAGGATCCGTAGGGGCCGTAGCAGGGCCCAGACCTCGCGGGCGAGCAGGCGCTTGAGGCATCGGATGATCTCGGCTTTGGTCTTGCCCTCGGCGGTGCGGCGGGCGACGTAGGAGCGGGTGGGTTCGTGGTGTTGCATGCGGACTATGACCGCCCGGTAGAGCGCGGCGTTGGCTTGGCGGTGGCCGCCCCGGTTGAGCCGGTGACGGTTGGTCATCCCGGAGGATGCGGGGATGGGCGCAACGCCGCAGAGCCTTGCCCAGGCTGGTTCGGAGCGGACCCGGTCGATGTTGTCACCAGCGACGATGAGCATCTCCGCCGCGGTGTCAGCGCCGACACCGAAGGCCTCGACCAGTTGCGGTGCCAGCTGGCTGGTGAGTTCGGCCAGCAGCTTTTCGTGGACTTTGATCTCCTCGTTGAGCTGCTGCCATCGGCGGGCGATCGAACGCAGTGTGTGCTTGGTCGCGGCGGTCACGCTGGTGACCGGTCCAGGGCGTAGGCCGACGCACCGCTCGATGAGCGCCATCTTCGACAGCGGCTGCAGCTGCTCGCGTAGCTCCGGGCTCGCGGTGACGAGCACGGCCTTGAGGCTGATGATCGCGGCGGTGCGGGCCTTGACGGCGACATCCTTGGCGATCTTGATCTGGCGGATCATCTCCACCATTCCGTCGTTGGTCTTCGGGACGGAGGTGGAGTTTCCGGCCAGCACGGAGCGTGCAGCGTTTTCGGCGTCCAGGGTGTCGCTCTTGCCACGGAGCCGGCGGTCACGGCGGTCGGTGCGCAGCACCTCGATCACCCTGAGCCCTCGACGGCGGACAGCAGAGGTGATCCCGGCGCCGTAGGAGCCGGTGCCCTCGATCGCGAAGATCAGCTTCTGAGCACCGAACCCGGCGGCCCAGTCCAGTAGTTGCTCATAGCCGCCGCGATCGGCCGGGAATGAGCGGGCGTCCAGGTGACCGCCGATGTCGTCCAGAGCGACCGCGACGTGGACGTACTTGTGGGTGTCGACGCCGATGACGACTCGACGTCGGCGGGGATCGGGGCTCATCCTTGTCATCGCGACTCCAGCCAGACCAGGGCGAACAGGGTTCGTGACGCTGGCCGGCCGGGTGGACGGGACTGTGACGGGACCTGCTGCGATCAGGCTCCTATGAGGTCACTGCCCGCCCGGCCAGCACCACTGGTTGCGCACCGGCAGGCGGACGACTGTGGTTCCCCTCGTAACGTGGAGGCCAGGACTTGAGGGATAGAGGCTCATGGCTGAAACGAG
>NZ_JBAKHU010000094.1:0-16986 GCF_036906895.1 Micromonospora sp. CPCC 206060 | reverse complement strand
ACAAGGCCACCACCAGCATCGACATCCTCACCACCGGCCCTTGACGAACCAGCCACGCCCCTAACTGAACGGCGTTGGTTCTAGTGCACCGGACGTGCACCGCACCATGGCGGGAACGAACTAATGTGGACACAGCGCGACCAACTACAGGCGTACCAGTTCCTGCGGCGCCGGCTCGTCTCGGCGCTACAGGTCGGTGACGCCAACCACCCGGTGTCGCCGAGCCGCCGTCTGGTCATCGGATGTGCGCTCGGCGCAGCGGTCGCCCTGCTGGTGACCGCCGGCTTCGGTGTGTACGGGTTTCTGCGGCCCGGCTCGAACACCGACTGGCGCAAGCCCGGCCAGGTGGTGATCGACAAGGACACCGGAGCGGCGTACGTGATGGGCGCCGACGGGCTGCTCCACCCGATGCTCAACTACGCCTCCGCGCGGCTGCTCGCGGGCGGTAACGGCACCGCCACCAGCCGGGTGTCGAGCAAGTCGCTGACGGGCGCGCCGCGCGGCGTCCCGCTCGGGATACCCGGCGCGCCGTCGTCGTTGCCGGCCCGGGACCGGCTGTTGACCGGGCCGTTCACCGTCTGTGCGCAGAGCGCCGACGGCAGGCCCGCAGGCACTCCGCCAGTCACCACGGCGCTGGTCGGGATTCCGCCGGTGGGCGCCGAGGTGAACGCGGCGACGGCGTTACTGGTAGTCGGCCCGGACGGCACCGCGCACGCGTTGGTGGCCGGGCGCCGGCACCGGATCGCCGACCCGGCCACGGCGGTTGCCCTCGGCTACGACGCGGTACGCCCGCTGCCGGTCAGCGCGGCCTGGCTGAACGCGGTGCTCGCCGGCCCGGACCTGCGACTGATCACGGTGGCCGGGGTGGGTGCCGCCGGGCCCCGGGTCGGTGACCAGAGCACCCGGGTCGGTCAGGTGCTCGCCGCCACGACCGTCGGCACCGAGCCCCGCTACTACCTGGTCCACGCCGACGGGCTGCTGGCGATCGGACAGACCGAGGCGGCGCTGGTGCTCGGCAATCCGGCGAACCGGGCGGCCTACCCGGGTGGCGCGGCGCGCGAGGTTCCGGTGACACCGGCCGACGTGGCGCAGTCGCCGTCGGTGGCCGGTACCGCCGCCGACTATTCGGCCAGACTCGCCCCGCCGGCCGAGGTGCCCCGGGAAGGGGCTGCGGTGTGTGCGACGGTGGACGGCGACCGGCCGGTTGTCCGGCTGGGAGCCGGCACCGGTGTGCCGGCCGGGGCGGCACCGATAGCAGCCGGTGGCGGTTCGCGAGCCGACATGGTGTTCGTACCGGCCGGCCGGGCTGCGGTGGTACGTGAGCGACCGACACCGCAGGCCGTCCTCGGCGCCGTCTTCCTCCTCACCGACCAGGGCGTGCGGTATCCGGTACCGGACGGCGACGCGCTCAAGGCGCTCGGGTACGGGACGGTTCGGCCCACGCCGGTGCCACCGACCGTGTTGGCGCTGTTCCCCGTCGGCCCGGCGCTGGACCCGGCCGCCGCCCAGCGGCCCGCCGCCCCGGGCGTCACCAACCCGACCACCGGCGCGGGGGAGACCCGGTGACCGGCGTGCCGACGATCGAGGTGTCCGTGGTGGAGGACCACCCCCTCTACCGGGCCGCGCTGGTCCGCGCGCTCGGAGACGCGCCGGATGTCCAGGTTGGGGTGACCGCCAAGTCGGTGGAGGAGTTCGCGGCGTACCGGCAGCCCGGCGGCGGAGTGGTGATCCTCGACTTGCGGCTGCCGGGGGTACGTGACGCGGCGGCGGTGGTCGCGGTCACCGGGATGGGCCACCGGGTGCTGGTGGTGTCCGCGCACGGTGACCAGTCCGACGTGCTCGGGGCGATCGCCGCCGGGGCCCGCGGCTACCTGACCAAGGACGCCGACGCCGACGAGATCCTCCGGGCGGTACGGGAGATCGCCGCCGGCAACACCTATGTGTCGCCGACCCTGGCCTCGATCCTGCTGGACTCGTCCCGGGGACGGCAGCCGCTGTACCGGGTGCCGTTGTCCGACCGGGAACGTCAGGTGCTGTCGCTGCTGGCAGCTGGCGAACGGGACCAGGACATCGCGGAGGCGTTGGCGATCAGTGTCCGTACCGTCCGATCCCACCTCGACCGGATCCGGGAAAAGACAGGACGTCGTCGGCGGCCGGAGCTGACCCGGCTGGCGATCGAGGAAGGTATCGCCGCACCTGCGCAGGGCCGCTGACGGTCCCGCCCAGGTCCGCGTCGCGATCCAGCCCGAGCCGGTTCAGGGCTGGCCGGGCACGACCTCCCCGGTGATGGCACGGGAGCGCTGCGCGACGGCTGCGCTTATCGGTGCGAGCGCCGGAAGGTGCATGCCCTGCGGGCCGAAAATCAGCCAGGCGGTCGCGACCGCGTACCACGGCGCCGCCGGGCCATGCAGCATCAGCGGAACGCCTTCCTGGTAGCGGAGGATGAACGACCACTGGGTCAGGTCGGCGGTGAGTTCCACTACGCCGTTGTGCCAGAAGCTCAGCAGGTTGCCCTGGTAGTCGCCGAGCAGCCGCTCGTTGGTCAGAATCATCCGCACCTGTGCCTGGTCCCGCCACTGCGCCGCCGCCATTGCCTGGGCGCGGCTGCGGGCACTGGCGTTGCTGATGGCGTCACCCGCCATGCCGGCGAGCACGAAGCTCGTCGAGCCGAACCAGAGGTGGCTGCTCTCCCGGTACTGCACGGCGGTGCCGTAGAAGCGTGCGTAACCCAGCACCGTGTCGCCGAAGACCGTCTCGTTCTGGCTCAGCCGCAGTCCGCTGGGCGGCAGGGCGACCAACTGGCCACCGCGCGCCAGGTGTTCGTACAGCTGGCACGCGCTGCTCCAGCCGTCGCGCAGAACGGCCTCGAGGGCGGCGGCAGAATCCTTGCGTCGGCTCACGTGCGGTTCCTCCGGCTCTCCAGTGCGGGCTCGTGGCGGCGTAGTGCCCACCGCACCGCCACGGTCAGCAGTACGGTCTGGCCGGCCAGGACGGCCATCGCCCAGCTCCAGGCGCCGGTGGTATGCGCCCAGAGCGCGTCCGGCGTGGGCTTCAACATTATTGCGCGCAGGTCCACCGTGGCGGCTGCGGCGGCGTATCCCCAGCGGGCCGGGGCCAGCCAGGAGAGCTGTTCGATGCCGGCGCGCTCGACCACGGCGAACAGCCCGCCGCAGAGCACGAGCTGCGCCATCACGAGCCCGACCAGCACCGGCATCGTCTGCTCGCTCGTGGACACGTACACACTGACCAGCAGCCCCAGCACGGTGGCGGCCAGCATGGTCAGCCAGACGACCACAATCAGCTCCACCAGCGGCACGCCCAGCACGAGCGCCTCGGGTGGCACCGGCCGGCCCCACAAGCCCAGCATGACGAACAGCGCCGCCTGGAACGCATTCAGTACGGCGAACACGACCAGCTTCGCGCTCAGGTAGGCGCCGGGCGCCATGCCCACCGCCCGCTCCCGGCGGTAGATGGCGCCCTCCCCGACGAACTCCCGGATGCCGCCGGCCAGGCCGATGAAGATCGCGCCGGTGATCAGGATGACCAGCAGTTCGGTGGCCTCGGTGCTGCGCCCGGGCGGTTGTGCGGGCAGCCCGAGACCGTCGGAACCGGGGACCACATGCAGCAGGACGGCGAGACCCACCGGCAGGCCGAGGGAGAGCGCCGCGTACAACCGGTCGGCGAGGGTGACGGCGACCGTGCGGCGGGTGAGGATCGCCATCTGCCGCCACCAGCCCTGGCGCGGCGGCGGCGCGGCGGCCACCGCCCGCTCGGCCGGCGGTGCGGCCTTGGCCGGCGGGTGGGTGGCCGCGAACCGGGCGGCCCAGACGTCCGGCTCGGCGGCGACCGCGGTGAACACGTCGGCGTACTCGTCCGCCCCGAAGAAGTCGAGCAGTTCGTCCGGCGGGCCGAAGTAGGCGACTTTGCCGCCGCGGGCGAGTACCAGCACCCGGTCGCACACGCTCAGGTGCAGCGGGCTGTGCGTCACCACGACGACGGTCCGGCCGCGATCGGCCAGGTCGCGCAGGCCGTGCATCACGTCGCGGTCCAGCGCCGGGTCCAGCCCGGAGGTCGGCTCGTCGAGGAAGAGTAGTGAGGGCTCGGTGAGCAGCTCCAGCGCTACCGAGGTGCGCTTGCGCTGTCCACCGGAGAGCGTGTCGATGCGCTGATCGGCGTGCGCGGTGAGGGCGAGCTGGCCGAGCACCTCGTCGATGCGCTGGTCCCGCTCCGCAGGCGTCACATCGGCGCCGAAGCGCAGCCCGGCCGCGTAGCGCAACGCACGGCGTACGGTCAGCTGGCGGTGCAGGATGTCGTCCTGCGGCACCAGGCCGATGCGGTGCCGCAGGTCGGCGTACTCGGCGTAGAGGTCGCGATCCTGGTAGCGCACCGTGCCTTCCTGCGCCGGGCGGTTGCCGGTCAGCGCCCCCAGCAGCGTCGACTTGCCGGCGCCGCTCGGGCCGACCACCGCGAGCAGACTGCACTCGTCCAGCTCGAACGAGACCTCCGAAAGCAGCTTGCGCCCGCCGACCATGACGCAGAGACCTTCGGCGCGCAACGACACCCGGCCGGCGTCGACGTAGTCGTGCAGTGCGGCGCCGTCGAACACCATCTGGTGGTGCCCGAACGAGAGGAGGTCCCCACCGGACAGCACCGCCTGCTCGACCTGTCGCCCATTGACGTACGTGCCGTTGCGCGTACCCAGGTCGATGACGCGGAATCCGGCACCATCCCGGACAAGGTCGGCGTGGTAGCGGGAGACCAGCAGGTCGTCGAGGACGATGTCGTTGTCCGGCGCCCGCCCGATCCGGATCCGATCCGCGGTCGGATAGCTGGCCGAGGGAATCCGACCCAGCGCGAATCGTGCCCCGGATGGTGGCTCGGCACCGGGTACGAACCTGCTCGACCGCACTTCGGTCGACACGCCCGGCTGCGCCGGGCCGGTCACCGTCGGCGGGGCAGCGGGAAGCCCTTCCGGGCGGAAGGTGAGCACGGGACCGTCGACGGCGTTGCCGAGCCGCACCGCACAGGCGACCGTGATCTCCAGCTCGTGTACCTGACGGCCGTTGACGAACGTGCCGTTCCGGCTGGCGAGGTCACGCAGGCGCCACCGCCCGGCCCGGTAGGTGAGCTCCAGGTGCTCGCGGGAGGCCCGGGAGTCGTCCACAACGATCGGACAGAGCGGATCACGACCGATTCGCAACGGCCCGCCGGCCGCCGTGACCCGACGCTCCCCGTCCTCGCCGGGTACGCCGACCAGTAACGCGGCGCTCACGCCACCACCGGTCCTGGGGCGGTCACCGGCTCGCCTTGGGTTTCGGCAGCCGCTTGGCCATCGACGTCGCCATCTTGATCAGGTCGCTCTGGTAGCTGCCACCTTGGTAGTCGTTCTGGATCGCGACCTGGAAGACCGTCTGACCCGAGCGTACGAAGATCATCGCGTAGATGCCGCTGGAGCCGCCGACGGTGATCCCGAACGACTCCTGACCCAGCTTCGGCACCGTGAACGGCCGCCATCCACACCGCTCGGCCGACGTGCGGACGGCATCGAGGAACGGGTCGGCCGCGTTGCCGTAGAAGCCGGCGACCGCCGAGCCGAGGTACGGGTACTGGCCGGTGGACACCCAGTAGCCGTTGCTGCTGTGCGCCCCGATCGCATCACCGCGAACGTTGCCGCCTGAACAGAGCGCAAGCTTGGCCAGACCCTTGTGCAGCGCGTTGCCGGTGGTGCTCGTCTTGACCGAGTCACGGTCTTCGAGCTTCATCGCGGACACGACATCGGCCACCGACAGCAACACCGGCTCCAGTGCGGTCACCTCCGGCGGCGGGGAGGCACGGTCGATGCTGGGGGTCGGACTCGGATTGAGGGCGCCGGGCAGGTTGCCCTGGACAAGGTTCCACATCGACGGTACGCAGCAGGCGGCGACGAAAAGCGCCGCCACGATTCCGATGACCAACGGAACTTTGGACTTCTTCCGGGGCAGGCCGGGCGCCCCGGGGAAGCCTGGCGGTCCCGAATTGGGCGGCAGCGGGTAGTCCGACGGCCCCGGAGCCCCCGACGGCCGTCTGCCGGGCGGCAGCGGGTAGCCCGGCAGTGGGGAGCCGGGTGGTCCGGAGGCGGGCGGCAGCGGGGAGCCCGGCGGCGACGGGTAGCCGGGCGGCCCGGAGGTGGGTGGCAGCGGGAAGTTGGACGGCCCGGAGGTGGGCGGCGGCGGAGACGGGTGCGGTGCCCCGCCGATCGACGTCTCCGGCGGTGCGCTGTGCAGCGCGTTGACCCAGACCGCTGCGGCGGCCGGCCGACGCTCGGCGGTCGCCGCGACCATCGACAGGATCCCGCGGATCACCCGGTCCTGCCCTGGGCCGAGCGACGCGGTGAGCCGCTGGGTCATGCCGTTGAGGTCACCGGGCACCACCACGTCGCCGGTCAGGGCATAGTAGACGGTCGCGCCGAGGGCGTAGCGGTCCGTGGCCGGGGTGTACTCGCCCCGCGCCAGGGACTCCGGTGCCATGAACGGCGCCGTGCCGTACACCCGGGCGGTACCGCTGGTGCTGCGCAGCCGGACCAGGCCGAAGTCGACCAGGTAGGCCCGCCCGCTGCCGGAGACCAGGATGTTGGCCGGTTTGATGTCCCGGTGCAGTACCGGTATGCCGTCGGTGTCCTGGCCACTGTGCAGGTAGTCGATGGCCTCGGCGATCGGCGCAAGCGGCCTGAGGATGTCCAACCCGCGTACCTCGCCGCTCTCCAGCATCTCCTGGAGGCTGCGGCCTTCGATCCACTTCATCACGAAGTACAGTCGCGGCGCGGTGTCCATGGCGGCCTCTCCGGCCGGATGCGGCGACGGGCCGACGAAGACCTCCCTCACCTTCACCAGCGCCGGGTGTTCGAGTTGGGTCGCCAGCGCCGCCTGTAGCCGGAGACCCTCCAGGCCGCGGTCGGTCTGGTCCTCCGCTGGTACCCGGAGGATCTTCACCGCGTACGAGAACGCCACGTCTCCGTGGTGCTCTCGAGCCCGCCAGACCTCGCCCTCGCCACCAGCAGCGCGCCGCTCGATCAGCTCATACCGGTTTGGCGCGTCCGGCGGTCCCACGTAGCTGTACTGCGTATCCGACACGGCGATCATCCTGCCAGCGCCATACCGACGAATCCAAAACCGTGCCCATTTCGCAAGCCTTCACTCCTGCACCGGGTCACCCGCGCTCGCCGCGAGCCTCCATCTGGGACAGTTCTGGCTCAACCCGCGACGGGGGCGGCCGGGCGGCAAGCAGGTCGGGAATCGTCGGCCGGTACCTGGATCCGCCCGACCGGGCCTATGTCTGGTGCGTGGACCAGGCGTCGCGGATCCGGGCGCTGACCGTTCGCTTGACCGACCCGGATCACGGCGCTATCTGCCCGCCCGGCCAGGCTGTCACCGTCGTACCCAGATGGGTTTGCAGGCCGCCTCCGGCCGACCGGCTGAACAGGTGCTGCTCGTTACGGAAGGCGATGCCGATGGGGTCGTTGGTGAGGGACCCACCGAGGCTTTGCGCCCGTACCGGTGCCCCTGGCTGCCACCAGAGGTGCCACAGCGCCCCGTCGACGCCCCGGCCGTACACGTGCTGCGTCTGCCCGTGCCGGAACGCGTAGGGTGCCCCGGCCAGGTTGCCGCCCCAGTTGTCGGTGCGGATCTGCCAGTCGCCGTGGTCGAAGAGGCGGTGCTCCACGCTGCCGTTCGCGGTGCGGTAGAAGACGTGCTGCTGCCGTCCGAAGGCGAATCCCGTGGGGTCGGAGTGAACGGTGCCGACTGCGCCCCAGTTGTCCAGGGCGGGCAGGTTGTTGGGAATGCCCGGGTACCAGTAGTAGTGCCGCAGTGAGTTGTCGGTGCCGCGCGCGAAGACGTGCTGTTCGTCGCCGAAGGTGTAGGCGGTGGGGGTGCCAATGAGGCTTCCGCCCCAGTTGTCGCGGCGCACGGTGCCGTTGGGCTCCTGCCACCAGTGTTCGAGGGTGCCGTTGGGGGCGCGGCCGAAGACGTGCTTCTGGCCGTTCGGGGTGACCATGCCGGCAGGGTCGCCGGCCAGTCCCGCGCCCCAGTCCTCCGAGCGTACGCCGATGCCGGGAGTCCACCAGAAGTGCCGGAGCCGACCGTCCGGGGTGCGGGCGAAGGCATGCTGCTCGGGGCCAGACAGGAATCCGGTGGGTCGGCCGGCGATGGGACCACCCCACGTGTCGTGCTGTAGTGCGCCGCTGGGCTGCTGCCACCAGTGGCCGAGGTTGCCGTCGGAGGTGCGGTCGAAGTACTGCTTCTCATCGCCCGCGACGTAGCCACGTGCCGATCCCGGGTCGTGGCTGGACCACGGGTCGCCGGAGGGGGCGGCGGGCAGGACGCCCAGCGCGAGCGGGCGGCCAAAGTTGGGCGTGCCGTCGGCGTTCCACGTGAACTTCTGCGCCCGGGTCGTCCGGCCGTCGTAGGTGTACCCGGAGGTGGTCTTGCCGTGGTAGACGATCCAGTCCTCGGTGCCGTCGGGGGACTTGAAGAAGCCGTTGTGCCCCGGCCCGAACACGCCTGCGGCATCGTTGCGCCAGAACACGGGGCCGGGGTGTTGCACCCAGTTGCCGGGTACCAGTGGATCGAGACCGTCGGCGATGGACTTCATCCACAACTGGTAGTCGGGCTTGCCCGTGTCGCACGAGGAGTAGACCAGGAACATCCGGCCCGGGCCGCGCAGCCCGACCGCGCCCTCGCGTACCTCCGTGCAGCCGCCGCTGGCGGGCAGCGCAACCCGGGCGCCGGTGGTTGACCACGGGGTGTTCATGGCCTGCAGGTAGATCTGAGCGGGGCCGCCCATGCCGCGTCCGGGGCCGCTCCACGCGAAGTAGCGGCGGCCGTTGTGGACGAAGGGTTCGCCATCGATGGCGTATTCGCCGTGGTCGGCGATACGGGCCTTGAAGTGGTACGGGCCCATCGGGTCGTCGCCGGCGGACTCGATCACGTACATGCGGTGGTTGGCGTCGACGCCGTCGCTCGCGGTGTAGTAGATGTACCAGCGCCCGTCGAACCGGTACAGGCCAGGCGCCCAGACCTGCTTGTTGCGGCTGGGGTCGGGATCGCGGAAGACGGTCGTCTCGGGGGTGCTGGCGAGGCCGGCGAGGGTAGGGGAGCGCCAGATGCCGATCCGGTCGCCGAGGGTGGTGGCCAGGTAGTAGTTACCGTCGAAGTAGGTCAGCGTAGGGTCCGCGCTGCCGTTCAGGGGATTGCGGAAGGTGGTACCCGCGTAGGCGGGGGACTCGGCTAGGAGGGCGACGCATACCACGAGCGCCAGCAACTGCTTCATGTAGGGACTATGCGACATCCTGCCACGGATGCGGAAGCGCTACCGCGATATTCTTTGATGTTTCGGCGGTGTTGCCGCCGCCGAGGTCGACGCTTCCGCGGCGGCGAGGACATCGGGTCAGGAACTGCCGGTCATGGTCGGGCATCCACAGACCAAGCGCGGGCTGATGGCTACTCCACCGGCGTCGACCTGGTGTGGATCACGCCGGGGTGAGATGGCACCTCGACGCCCGCCGCGATGAATGGCTCGACCAGTACCTCGTAGTGCTCGACCGAGAGTTTCGACCTTTTGAGGATCGCGCGCGCGGCAATGACGGTCGCACTCTTGGCGTCCGAGTGCAGCCCCACCCGGTACCTGTTGAGCTCGTCCGCGCGCGGCAGCAGCGTCGACCGTACCGCATGATCCAACGTGGAGTCCTCAGCGGCCGACGGCTTCGTCGCCCGGCTCGCCTCACGCCCGCCCGACTGCCACGACGTCACCGATCGGTCGAACACGTCCGCGAGCATCGCTGGCGGAAGCTGTCCGGCCTGCTCGATGAACCGTTCGGTCGCCGCGTCGATCATCGTATTCCTCCGAAGTGATCCGCTCGCGGATCGGTCATCATAGCGAACACAGTCGCCGACGCAGCCAGCTCCGACCAGGTGGTGAACCCGACCCCGTCAGATAGCCCGGCAGCCCGACATCGCTGCCCCGTCATTGGTCCACGACACCGGTAGGCAAACCCTGCGGTCGATCAGTGTGTGCCCGTGCCGGCGGGCACAGCCGAGCAACACCCCCAACGGTCACCGGCGGCTGTACGGGCTCGCCGGCCGGTCGTTGCGCGTCGGCGCGGCGCGGGAGTAGCAACGGTGTCGCCAGGAGCAGCACGCCGGCGACACCGATCGCGATGCGGGCGTCGGTGACGGTGGCCAGGACGCCCCACAACGCGGTCAGCGCAGCGATCGTCCCGGTGCTGGTCACGTTCCAGGCGACCAGCACGCGGCCGACCCACTCAGCGGGCACCCGCTCCAGGCGCTCGGTCGCGAACAGCGGGTTGAACACACCCATGCAGATGATCAGCCCCAGCTCGACCCCGATCACCATGACCACGCCGATGACGCCGGGCATCACGAAGAAAAGGCCGACCGGCCACAGCGCGCGCAGCACACCCGAGACCAGCAGCACGCGGCGGCGCCCGTAGCGGGCTTGCAGGCGCGGGGCGAACTGGGCGCCGATGAAGCCGCCGATGCAGGGCAGGCCGAACGCGAGCCCGTACTGCCAGGCCGGCCAGCCCAGGTCGCTCAGGAGCAGCACGGCCAGCAACGGCTCGGTCGCCATGATCAGCGCGTTGACGGTCACGGTGTTCAAAAACAGCGGACGCAGCTCGCGATCGGCCAGGATGAACCGCCACCCGTTCAGTAGGGCTGTGGTACGCACCCGCGTCGTGGCCTCCCGTGCGGGCCTCGGCTCGCGTGCACGGATCGCGCCGATCCCCAGGGCGGACAGCAGGAACCCGACGGCGTTGGCGATCACGGTGACCACGGGACCCAGGAGGCTGATGGCCGCACCGCCCAGGGTCGGGCCAACGGCGGTAGCGGTCCAGGTGGTCGACTCGAAGCGCCCGTTGGCGACCAGCAGTTGGTCCGGTCGCACGATCGACTTGAGGTAGGCGCCGCTGGCGGAGATGAACGCGATGTTCGCCGCCGCCCCGATCACGGCGACGACGAGCAGTTGGGAATAGGTCAGCAGTCCGACGGCGTAGGTGGCCGGGATGCTCAGGAGAGCAGTGAACCGGATGACGTCCGTGGCGATCATGACCGGCTTCTTGCGCTGCCGCTCGACCCACGGACCCAGAGGCAGCGCCAACACCGCACCCACCGCCAGTCCCGCAGCGGCCAGCGCGGAGACCGCCGCCGGACCGGCGTCGAGCACCTGGAGCGCGATCAGCGGGAACGCCCCGAACCCCAACCAGGTACCCACGGTGCTGGCCGTGAAGGCCGACCACAACCACCCGAACGAGCGCCCCAACCGCTGCCGCACCATGCTCATCCCTCCGTCACAACCGATCGTTGACGGCGAGGATTCGACCAGGCCCGGCTGCTTGTGATCCAACAACGGCAACCCGGGCGAGCCACAACCACTGTTTGTGCGACCGTAGGATCCGGGCGTGGACATCGAGGCCGTACGCACCTTCGTCGCCGTCGCCGACGCGGGGCAGTTTCAGGAAGCCGCCGTCGATCTGCACATCACGCAACAGGCCGTCTCCAAGCGCGTGGCCAACCTCGAACGCAGCCTCAACGTCACCCTCTTCGCGCGAACCGCCCGCGGTGCCCGGCTCACCCTCAACGGACAGGCATTCCTCCCGCACGCCCGCGCGCTCCTTCAAGCAGCCGAACGTGCCGCCGCTTCCGTCCGGCCCGGAGAGCGCGCACTGCGCGTCGACGTGCTGAACCGGCGCATCGCGCCGGCCGTCGCGCTGCGGGACTTCTACCAGACCCAACCGGGCACCGAGCTGGACGTCGTCACTCTCTCAGACGCCAACGTCGACGCCGCGATCGAAGCCGTCCGCGCCGGCGAGATCGACGCGACCTTCCGCGCCGTGTCCACCGGCGCCCGCAACCTGCCCGACGGCATCGTCGCCGAACGCGTCCTGGACGACCCTCTTCAGCTGCTGGTGGGCGCGTCCCACCCGCTCGCCGGCGCCCGGTCCCTGACCCCTACCGATCTTTCCGGGCACCGCATCTGGATACCGGGCATCAAGCAGGGCACCGAGTGGGCCGCCTACTACGACGAACTCACCGAGGCGTTCGACCTGCGGATCGACGCGATCGGCCCCAACTTCGGCACCGAAGCTCTGCTCGACGCCATCGCCGACTCCGCCGACCTGGGAACTCTCGTGGGCACCACAGACCGCTACATCTGGCCGGCCACCCACAGCCTGCGCCGCATCCCGGTCACCAACCCGACGCCGGTCTACCCGCACTCGTTCGTGCACGACACGGGAAACCCACACCCCACGCTCATCGCGCTCCGGCGGCACCTCGCGGCATCCCGGCCGGTTGCTCCGGCCGAGGTCTGGGTACCGAGTTGGGCACGTCGAGGCGCCTGACGCGGACGGCGCGGCGCCTGGTCTCTGCGCGGCCCGCTGGTACCACTACCGCGCCGACAATGCCGACGATGGCCGGTATACGCCCTCGTTTGGCCGACCCGCATCGACGCCTGCCGGCCGCAGCAGGGGTCCTCGACCTGGGCTGCGGCTGCGGCGGGCCGGTCGCTCGCTTCCTCGCGAACGCCGTCGCTGGGACCTCGGCCAACCCGGCGGATGGTGGTGCTGGCACCACCCCGAACAGGCGTCCGCGCACCATCGATTGCGTACCCGTACGCCCATAGCGTCATCACAAGCCGGTGCCGACGGCACGGGCTCACGATGCGAAGGGAGCACGCGAGTGTTCGAACGATGGGGGTCAGCCGTTGTTCGCCGTCCGGTCCGGGTGATCGTCGCCTGGCTGGTGGCGGTCATGGCGCTGGGCGGTGCCAGCTTCGCCGTTCTGGGGGTGGATGGCCCGGCGGCGGTCATGGGCGGCAACCAGGCGGACTTCCTGCCCGGCAGCTACGAGTCGGCCAAGGCGGCCAAAACCGCCGAGCGGGCGTTCCCGACGCCGGACGATGTGGGCGCAACTGCGGTGCTCGTGCTGTCCCGCGCCGACGGGACGGCGCTGACCCCTGCTGATCAGACCCGGACGGCGAGGGTGGTGGAGGCGCTCGACGCGGCCCGGATCACCGGCGTGAAGACGGTGGTGACGTCGCCGCAGGCGTTCTCCCCGAACGGCAGGGTGCAGTTGGCGCAGGTGTCGTTCAGCGCGGCGGCCCACCACGAGCAGACCCTGGCCGCGGTCAGCAAGCTGCGTACAAAGACCGAGGACCTGGTGCGGGGCACCGGGCTGGATGCCGGCTACACCGGGGAGGCCGCCGCTGCCAAGGACACCGAAATCCTCGACATCCTGGTCAGCGTCGGCATGCTCGTCATGATCGTCGTCCTGCTCGTCGTCATCTTCCGGAGCCCGTGGATCGCGCTGCTCAACGTGCTGATCATCGCGATGGTCGGGCAGGGTGTGATGGCACTGCTCGCCCTGGGCGCGAAGGCGTCCGGTGTCATGCTCGACGGCTCGGTCACCGGGCTGCTGCCGATCGTGCTGTTCGGTGTCGGCACCGACTACGTGGTGTTCCTGCTGTTCCGCTACCGGGAGCGGTTGCGCCTCGGCGAGGACCGTAGGACCGCCATGGTGTCCGCGCTCAGCCGGGTCGGCGAGGCCATCGCGGTCTCCGCGCTCGCCGTCGCCGTCTCCTTCGGCGCGCTGCTGCTGTCCGGGCTCGGCTCGTTCCGGGTTCTCGGGCCGGCGCTCGCGCTCGCCGTACTCGTCATGGTCCTCGCCGGGCTGACCCTGATCCCGGCGGTGTTCTCGCTGCTCGGCCACCGTGCCTTCTGGCCGTCGAAGAAGTGGCGGGAGGAGCCGGGTAACGGGCTCGCCGCCCGGACCGGAATCATGGTGGCCCGCCGGCCGGCCCTCGTCGCGCTCGCCTCGATCGCCGTCCTGACGGCGCTCGGTGCCGGCGCCCTCAACTACCGGGCCAGTTACGACCTGGGCTCGATGCCGGCCGGTACCGAGTCGGCCCGCGCCCTGGACCAGCTCCGTTCCGGCTTCCCGGCGGGCACCCTGAGCCCGACGTCGATCTACCTGACCGGGCCGGGGCTCACCGAGGCACGTGCCACCGCGTACGCGCAGCAGCTCACCGACGTGCCGATCGTCGGTGGCGTCGGCGGGGTGCAGGTCAACGGAGACGTCGCCCGGATCGATCTCCTGTTGTCGGCCGACCCGCTTGGCGAGAAGGCGATGGACCAGGTCGAACGTGACCTTCGGCCGGCTGCGCACGCCGCCGCACCCGCCGGGCTGACCGCGTACGTCGGCGGCGAAACCTCGACGTTCGTCGACGTACGCGCGGTGGTCGCCGACGACATGAAGGTGATCTTCCCGGCCGCCGGCGTGCTGATCGGTGTCGTGCTCCTGCTGATGCTGCGTGGCCTGCTCGCGCCGATCTACCTGATGGGTGCGGTGGTCGGCGGGTTCGTCGCCACGCTGGGCGCCTCGGTGCTGGCGTTCCAGACCATCGGTGGTGAACCGGGGCTGACGTTCACGCTGCCGCTGATCGTCTACATGTTCGTCGCCTCGATCGGTACCGACTACAACATTCTGATCATCGCCCGGGTCCGTGAGGAACTGCGGGCCGGACGCTCCCAACGCGAGGCCGTCGCACTCGCGCTGCGCCACGCCGGTCCGCCGGTCGCGGCCGCCGGGGTGATCCTCGCCGCGTCCTTCGCCGCGCTGCTCGTCTCCGCGACGCTGGCGCAGGTCGGCTTCGCCGTGGCGGTCGGGGTGCTGCTGTCCACGTTCGTGCTGTCCTGGCTGCTGGTGCCAGCGTTGACCGCGCTGCTGGGCCGGGGCGCATTCTGGCCGGTGCGGGTACGCCCACCGGCCCGACCGGTGCCGACCGCCCAGCCGGAGCGTGCGCCCGAACTGGTGTAACCCGTCCGGTTCTGGCGGGACGTGCGGCGGGCGCCCGGTCACCTGGGCGTGCCCGCCGCCGGCCACCCCGTCGAGGCGCAGGTGTGACACCGGCCCCTGACCAGCGCAGTCGGCTCGTCGATGGTCCCGTGCCAAGGGAGAATTCGTGGCGATGAAGCAGATGATCCAGCGTGCATGGCACGAGCAGCGACACCTGCTGGTCAGTCTCAGGCTGGCCGTGGTGTGTCTGGCGCTGTTCGTGTCGACCCTGGTCACCCTGAGCCTCACCGGTGGGCTCGGCCTGCCGCTCTACGTCGAGGTGATGCGCCGGGGCCGGTGGGTCACGGACCGGCAACGCCGTCGCGCCGGTGCCGTACTCGGCGAGCCGATCCCGTCGCCGTACCGGCCGCCGCTGCCGAAGGGCCTGGCGGAGCGGACCCGGATGATCCTCACCGACCGGGCTACCTGGCGGGACCTCGGGTGGATGTTCGGCCAGATGGCGATCGGGCTGGTCTTCGGCATCCTCGGGCCTGCGCTGTGGCTGGCCGCAGCGTTCGGCCTGCTCATGCCGGTGGTACGGGCGGCGCTGCCACCGGAGATCGTGTTCCAGTTCAACGGTCTCACCGTCGACGGTCAGCCGGCCGCCTGGATGGCCGTGCCGGTCGGCGCCGGGTATCTGGTCATCGGCTACCTGGCGCCCCGGTACCTGATCCGGGCCGAGGCACGGTTCGCCCGGTGGCTGCTCGCGCCGACCGCCGCAGCCCGCCTGTCGGCGCGGGTCGAGCAGCTCACCGAGACACGGGCCGAAGCGGTCGACGCGTCCGCCGCCGAGCTGCGCCGTATCGAACGCGACCTGCACGACGGCGCTCAGGCCCGGCTCGTCGCGTTGAGCATGAACCTGGGCATGGCCGAGGACCTGTTCGACAGTGATCCGGCGACCGCCCGGGCGATGCTCGCCGACGCCCGAGCCGGGGCACACGCCGCGATGAGCGAGTTGCGTGACCTGGTACGGGGCATCCACCCGCCACTGCTCGCCGACCGGGGTCTGCCCGGTGCGGTGCAGGCGCTCGCCCTGGCCAGCCCGATTCCGGTCGACCTTGATTCGCGGCTCACCCGTCGGCTTGCCGCGCCGGTGGAGTCCGCCGCCTACTTCGTGATGGCCGAGGCGCTGACCAACGCGATCAAGCACAGCGGGGCGCAGCGGGTCGCGATCCAGGTGGTCGACGACGGGCCGCGGTTGCGGCTGCGGGTACGCGACGACGGTCGGGGCGGCGCTGATCCGCAGGGCGGTACCGGCCTGCGCGGCATCGAGCGCCGGTTGGCCGCCTTCGACGGCACGGTCCGGATCAGCAGCCCGCCCGGTGGTCCCACCGAGATCGATGTGGAGTTGCCGTGCGAGTCGTGATCGCGGAGGATCTGGTACTGCTGCGGGACGGTCTGGTCCGCATGCTGACCGCGTACGGCTTTGAGGTGGTCGCGGCCGTCGACGACGGTATCGGCCTCGCCGAGACGCTGGTGGCGGCCCGTCCGGATGTGGCGGTGATCGACGTACGGCTGCCGCCGACCTGCACAGACGAGGGGATACGCGCCGCGCTCGCTGCGCGCCGGTCCGTGCCGGGACTGCCGGTGCTGATCCTCTCCCAGTACGTCGAGCAGGTTTACGCCCGGGAACTGCTTTCCGACCGGACGGGCGGGATCGGCTATCTGCTCAAGGACCGGGTGGGGGAGGTCCGCGAGTTCGTTGAGGCGGTGCGCCGGGTCGCCGGTGGGGGCACGGTGATGGACCCGGAGGTGGTGGCGCAGTTGCTGAACGGTGGCCGGTTGACACAGCTCACCGAACTGACCCCGCGCGAGCGGGAGGTGCTTGCGGTGATGGCCGAGGGACGGTCCAACGCTGCCATTGCCGCCCGTCTGGTGATCACTGAGAAGGCGGTGAGCAAGCACATCAACAACATCTTCGCCAAGCTCGACCTGCCGCCCTCCGATGACGACCACCGGCGGGTGCTGGCCGTGCTGACGTACCTCGGCAGCTAGCGGTAATACCCAGCACCGTTGACCCGGCTGACCGGTACCGCTGAGCCTCGATCCACCGATGAATGTCGGGTCGGCGGGACCCCGGAGATAGAAAGTGCCCTCTGAG
>NZ_JBAKHU010000093.1:0-17841 GCF_036906895.1 Micromonospora sp. CPCC 206060 | reverse complement strand
TGACCCCGGGTCAGATCGTGGTGGTCGACTGCGAGGGCGATCCGGACAACATCGACAAGTCCACGCTCGTCTTCCGCGGCAGCGGACGACCGACGGAGCAGTTGGTGGCGGCCGGTGTCGACTCCTCCGCCGACGGAAACAGCGGCAGCGGCCAGGAGTAGACCAGTGATCCCCGAGACCGAGTTCTGGCCGGAGAAGGCCAGCCCGGAGTACCGCGCGGCGCGGAGCGAGCTGCTCCGCGCCGAGCAGGACCTCCGGGACGCGATCGAGCGCGTCGCCGCCCAGCGGCGCGCCCTGCCCGAGGGCGCCGAACTGCCCCCGTACACCTTCACCGAAGGCCCGACCGACCTGGGCAGCGACGGCCCGCTCAGCCGGCCGACCCTGCTCGATCTCTTCGGTGACCAGCGCAACCTGATCATCTACCACATGATGTTCGGCCCCCGGGACGAGCAGGCGTGTGAAATGTGTTCGATGTGGCTGGACGGCTTCAACGGCATCCGGCCGCACGTCGAGCAGAACGCGGCGTTCGTCGCCGTGGCGAAGGCCCCGATCGACAAGGTACGGGCCTGGGCACGGCGACGTGGCTGGACCCGACTGCGACTGCTGTCCAGCCACGACAGCACCTTCAACACGGACCTCAGAGTCGAGGACCCGAGTGGCGACATGCAGTTCCCCGCCATCAGCGTGCTGGTACGCGATGGCGATACCGTCCGCCACTTCTACACCATGCAGGCGATCTTCCCGACCGACGAGTCCGGCCGGGGTCTCGATCTGTACTGCCCGGTGTGGCAGATCCTCGACCTCCTGCCAGGCGGACGCGGAGAGTGGTATGCCAGCAATGACTACGGCGACGGAAGCCCCTGCGCCAACTGACCCGGGCGCCCTGCGCCCCCGCCACAGCAGTCCGCGATGACGGCCCCCATCCGGGCGATCCGCGTCGGGCTGCCGCCGGTCCGGGAGACCGACGGCAGCCCCGGCGAGGCGGATCCCGCCGAGGCCGAGGAGTTCATCCGGCAGCACCACGCCGAGGAGCCCCGCCTCGGGCCGCCCGAGCCACGACTGGAACAGGTGCGCTGGCAGATCGCGGTGACCGGCACGTACCGGCAAACCCCCGCCGAGCTCCAGTTCGGCGCGCGGGTCGCCTGGCGCAACAGCGCCAACTGCATCGGCCGGCTCTACTGGCGCAGCCTGCGGATACGCGACCTGCGTGCGGTCGACGACCCCTGGGGAGTCTTCGTCGGCTGCGTCAACCACCTGAAGCTGGCCACCAACGGCGGCCGGATCCGGCCGGTCATCACGGTCTTCGCCCCCGACGCGCCGGACCGGCCCGGTCCGCGCATCGTCAACGACCAGATCATCCGGTACGCCGGATACCGGGAGCCGGACGGCTCCGTGCTCGGTGACCCCCGTAACGAGGCACTGACCGCCACGGCACGGTCCCTGGGTTGGCGGCCACCGGCGCAACGGGGCCGGTTCGACCTGCTGCCCCTGGTCGTGCAGACGGCCAACCGGCCGCCGCTGATGGCCCGGCTCCCCGCCGACGTGGTGCAGGAGGTCCCGATCACGCATCCGGAGCTGCCCGGCCTCGCCGAGTTGGGGCTGCGCTGGCACGCGGTACCGGCGATCAGCAACATGCGGCTGCGCATCGGCGGCATCACCTACCCCGCCGCGCCTTTCAACGGCTGGTACATGGGCACCGAGATCGGCGCCCGCAACTTCGCCGACACCGACCGGTACAACCTCCTGCCCGTGGTGGCCGAGCTGCTCCAGCTGGACACCTCCGCCGAGCACACCCTGTGGCGGGACCGGGCCATGGTCGAACTGAACCGGGCGGTGCTGTACTCGTTCCACGCGGCGGGCGTCACCATCACCGACCACCACACCGAGTCGGCGCGGTTCATCACCCACCTACGGGGCGAGGAGCGCGCCGGCCGGAGCTGTCCAGCCGACTGGAGCTGGATCGTGCCGCCGATGTCCGCGTCGCAGACCCCGGTGTTCCACCGCTACTACGACACCCAGGCGCTGCTACCGAACTTCCTGCCGGCCGAGACCGAGACCGTCGCGCGCTGTCCGTTCACCACCACCAACGAGGTACCGGCCGGCCTGGCCACCCCGGCCCACGGCCCTCCGCAGCCGGTGGAGCCGGTCGGCAGCGCCCCGCCGGTGGAGGTCGGGGAGCCCGTCCCGCTGATCGAGGTGGACGGCCGTCCCCGACCGGTGGAGGTCGGCGTCCACCCCCACCCGGCGGACATCGCCGGCTGACCCGAGCGTCCGGAAGGCCGGGCGCCGACCACCTCGGCCGGCGCACGGTCCGGCGTTGCCCGGTATCGGGTTCCCTGTCGCGCTGGCGTGCCGATCCGCGTCGACCGGCGCCGGGGAACCGGGAACCCGGTCGAATTCACAGCAACAGATGCCTAACAGAATCCGCCACGAAAGCGTAGATGACACGTAGCTTGCTTCTCATTCGGATTCGGGTTCAGATCCCGCCTCACTAAGTGTCCCTCGCCAGGGATCGTCCACCGCGGAGCGAGCCAATGAATGTGAAGACCCCTTACGACGTCGTCGTTGTCGGAAACGGCATCGTGGGCCTCTCGATCGCCTACGAACTCGCGAAACGGGCCCGTGAGTTGCGGATCGCCGTGCTCGGGCCGGCGCACCGATCGGGCGCGGCCTCCATGGCCGCAGGTGCGATGCTGAACACCTTCGGCGAGATCACCAAGTACACCCTGCTCTCTCCGGCCGGGCAGGCGAAGTTCCAGATCTGCCGGGACGCTCTGGACCGGTGGCCGACCTGGTTGCAGGAGCTGAAGGACGCCTCCGGCGTCGCCGACCTGGACCGCTCGCTGAGCCAGGGCACCACGGTGCTGCTCAACGCCAAGTCCGGACACCTGGACGACGAGAACTTCGCCGCCCTGCAGGCCGCGCTGGCCAAGTTCGACGAGCCGTTCGAGGAGATCAGCCCGGCCGACGTACCCGGCCTGGACCCGCTGGCCGAGGCGCGTCCGCTGCGGGCGATCCACCTGCCCCGGGAGGGCGCCATCGACGCCCGCGCGGTGCTGGACGCCATGCAGACCGCGGTGACCACCCTCGGGGTCACCGTCATCGACGCCGAGGTCACCGGCTTCGACGTACGCGAGGACCGGGTGCACGGTGTGCACCTGGCCGACGGCGGCAGCGTCTTCGGGGCGACCGTGCTGCTGGCCGCGGGTGCCTTCAGTGGCCCGCTGACCGAGGTGCTCGGCCCCGGCGCGGTGCCGGCCATGTTCGCCGGCAAGGGCATCGCGGTGCAGACCCAGCGGCGGGCCGAACCCGGCTTCCAGCACGTGGTGCGTACCCCCAACCGGTCCGGCTCCTGCGGCCTGCACCTGATTCCGCTCGGCGACGGGGTGGAGTACCTGGGCGCCACCAACCTCCTCTTCGACGTGCCCGCCCACGTCGCCGACATCGGCATGAGCGAGTTCCTGGTGCAGGTGGCCCGCGAGCAGCTCGACCACAAGCTCTTCTTCTCCGACGTCAAGGCATGGATGGTCGGCAACCGGCCGGTCGCCCTGGACGGCTTCCCGCTCGTCGGCCGCACCTCCATCGACGGGCTGGTCATCGCCACCGGCACCTACCGCGACGGCTTCCACTGCTCGCCGGTGCTCGCCCGGCTGGTCGTCGACGACCTGCTCGGTGAGGGCAGCCTGGCGGAGAGCCTGCCGCACTTCACCCCGGAACGGGCGCCGATCGAGTCGATGAGCCCGCAGGAGGCGGTCCGGGAGTTCGCCTTCCACGGGGTGTCCGCCTCCATCGAGGCCGGTCTGCGGCTGCCGTCGCACACCGACACCACGGTGCTCGACCTGTTCTACCAGCAGGCCGCGCAGCGCTTCTACGACCTCGTACCGCACCCGGTCGGCCTGTCGCCGGAGGTGCTGCTGGGCACCGTGTTCAGCCCGGATCTGGAGAACCACCGGATCACCCGGTACCTGACCGACGCCCACAAGCGCTACTCGGGCACCCGGTAGCCCCCGCCCGCATCGGAAGAGACGAGGTGATGTCGGTGCGTACCGGCGCCGTCGAATGGTTCGACATCCGTACCCCCGACCCGCAGACCGCCCGGCACTTCTACGCCGAGGTGTTCGGATGGACCTATCAGGACTTCGCCCCGCTGGGCCAGGTTCTCGGGGTGACCATCTGGCACGACGGCAAGGAGATCGGGATGATCACCGAGGCCGAGGGGCAGGTGACCGGCGGTGCCGGCACGATGCTCTACGTCTACGCCGAGGACCTGCCGGCCGCGGTCAAGAAGGCCGTCGAGCTGGGCGCGACGGTCCGGTCCGATCCGTCCATGATGGACGAGGAATCCGGGGCGTTCGCTGATCTGGTCGACCCCACCGGGGTGCCGATCGGGGTGTGGAGCCAGACGCTGTGAGCGGTACGTCGGCACCGGCGGGCGACGCGTCCACCGGTGCCGACGTACCTCCGATCCGGAACGGAGGCCCCGTGTCCACCACCGACGACCTCGTACGTGAGGCGACCGTCGCCGCACCCCGACCGGCGGACCGAGTCCGCCGGGTCAACCGGCGTCGGCTGCTGATCGGCCTGCTCGCGGTGGTGGCGCTGCTCGGCTCGGCGGGCTTCGCCGTCGCGCTGGGCATCACCCAACGGGAGGCGGTGCCGCAGCGGGAACTCGTCGTCAACGGCGTACCGATCACCCTCTACATGCCCGGCACCGTGCCGGTGGTTCCGGACAGCACGGTCGACCTGCCGGCCCCGCTGCCACCCGGTAGTCGTCCACCCGGCCTGGTGCTCGCCCACGGCCACTCCGCCGACCGGGCCATGATGAGCTGGCTCGCCGGGCGGCTGGCCGCCGCCGGCATCGTGGTGGCCACCTTCGACTTCCGGGGCCACGGCACCCACCGTGCCCCGCACGAGCCGCACGGCTTCGAGGGGCGCCGCGAGGACCTGCGTACCGTCTTCGACTGGCTGCGCGCCCAGCCGTACGTCGACAGCGAGCACGTGGCGATCGCCGGTCACTCGATGGGCGCCGCCGCGGTGGTGCACTTCGCCACCCACGACGCCCGTCCGGTCGCCACCGTCGCCCTCGGCGGCTCGGTGGCCACCATCGAGGGCGACGCCGAGGGACGCAACATGCTCTTCCTGGTCGCCCAGGGCGACCCGGACGCGGTACGCGACGAGGCGGTGCGCACCGCCAAGACCCTGCGCGGCGGTGACATCCGCTTCGGCGACGAGTACGGCAGCCACGGCGACGGTTCGGCGGTCGGGCTGCGCGAGGTACCCGGCAACCACCTGACCATGCTCTACGCCGACGAGACCGCCGCGCGGATGGCCGACTGGATCAACCGGGCCGCCAACGGCGTCGGCCCGGTCACCACACCCCGCGACAACCGGCTCGAACTCGCCCAGGGCTACCTGATCTTCATGGCCGGCCTGCTGGTGCTGCTCGGGGCCCTCGCCGGGGCACTGGTCCGCCGGGGCGCCGGTGCCCCCGGGGCCCGCTGGCGGGGCCTGGCCCTGATCGCCGGCACCCTGCTACTGCCGTTGCCCTGGTTGGCCTGGGGCGATCCGGGACCGCTGGTCGGCATGGAGGCCGGTGGGGCGCTGGTCGTCCTGCTCGCCGCCGCCGGCGGGATGCTCTGGGCGCTCTGCTCGCTGGCGCCGGTACGCCGGTGGTGCCGCCTCGACGCCGACCTGGCGGAGCCGCTGCGCGCTGCCGGTGGCCGCCGGCTGCTGCTCGCCGCGCTGCTCGGCACCGGCGGCACGATCCTGCTGCTGCTGCCGCTCGGGCCGCTCGGACACGGCCTGCTGCCGACCCCGACGCGGGTGGTACTCGGCCTGCTGGCCACCCTGCTGCTGCTGCCGTTCTTCCTCGCCGCCGATCTGCTGGTCCGGCGCGGTACACCGTTGGCCGCCTCCGGGTTCGCGCTGGCCGTCCGGCTGCTGCTGCTGGTCGTCACGTTCGTGGCGGTCGCCACCGGGCTGCTGCCGGGGATGATCGGCCTCTACCTGATGCTCCTGGCCCCGTTCCTGGTGCTGCTGGAACTGGTCGCCGGGGCGATGTACGCGGTCGGCCGCGACCCGAGGCTGCCGGCGGTGTTCCAGGCCGGCGCGCTCGGCTGGCTGCTGGCGATCATCTCACCGGTCATGTGGTGACCGGGGCCGCGGAGCCCTGGTCACCGACGATTCCTCAACTGCGGCTCGCAGCCGGTCCGGAATACCGGCGAGGGACGGCCGGGGGCACGGAGATCAGCACACATGTTCAGTCGCGCACCGCAGACACCTGACGCCGGTTCGCCTTGGCGGCGAACCGGCTTTCCCTGTCCTGCTCCGCAGGCGATCCGTTTCCTCCTCCGCCTGAAGGCGGGGGTATCCACGGAAGTCACCTGACGACCACGGCACTTGCTGCCGTGGTCGCCGTGCGGGGATTCGCGGCGGTCGCCGTGCCGTCGCCCACGCACGCGATCCCGCGCGGCGGCCGGTGCTCAGCTCGTGGCGGCGCCCGCCGTCGTCCGGTCCGGTAGGCGGGACAGGGCGGCAGCCCGGTGGGTGGACGCGTCCAGCGCCGGGCGCTCGCCCGGGTCCGGCCCGAGACCGAGCAGGTAGAGACAGCGGGGGACGGCGGCCGGCGGGCCCTGCACGGTCACCGAACCGGTGAGCACCGCCTCGACCGGCTCGATGATCCGGCTGCCCAGGTCGAAGAAGGTCTGCGTGTCGGTGGCGATGCGCAGCACCGGATCGGTCGCCGGACCGGTGCTGGTGCGCACCCGCCCACCGTGGACCACCACGTGGAAGACCTCACCGGAGATGTCGAACTCGTAGGTCTCGTCGGTGCGGGCGCGTTCCGGGTCGGCCATCGCCTCGATGGCCAGGACCGCCCAGGACGCCCGACGGACCGCCGCCGGCAGCTCCGTGGGCCGCTCGGCCAGCACCGCCAACCCGAACCGGGCCATGGCGAGCACCGGCTCACGCAGCCGTTCACCGAGCTCGGTGAGGGTGTACCCGGCGGTGCGGCGCTCGACGTCCAGCGGTCGGATGATGCCGGTCTGGGTGAGCAGGCTGAGTCGCTCGGCCAGCAGGTTGGTGCCGATACCGGGCAGCGCGTCCAGTAGTTCCCGGTACCGCCGGGGGCGCAGCAGCAGCTCCCGTACGATCAGCAGCGTCCAGCGCTCGCCGACGATGTCCAGAGCGAACGCGAGGCCGCACTGCTGGTCGTAGCTGCGTCGCTCCCGCTGCTCTTTCACCTCTGCCTCGTTTCGGCGGTTCGTGGTCGGTACCGGCTGGCGGCGGCCGTCCTTGTTCAATAACACATAGCATAACGCCGACGACGGCCGGCTCGCGTCCCCGGGTTTGTCGCATCTGACATCACTGTCCGTGATCGTCGTACCACGCTGGCGCGTCCGGTCCCGGTGTTGCCGAGGGGCGCGGTCCGGCAGGTCAGCACGGTCAGGCTGCCGCGAGTAGACGCAGTGGCACATCGGTCAGTACCGGCGGATCCAGGTCGGTGGGTTCCCGGAGGGTGACCGGGATGTCCAGCCTGCCGGTACCGCGATACCTTGCAAAACCTGTTCCTACCAGAAAGCTGCCCGGGGTCCGGTCGACCAACGCCTCGGTCACCGTCGCGCCCGGTCGGACCCAGACGACCCGGGCCCGGTACTCGCCGGTGGCGCGTACCCCGGGTGGCAGGCAACCGTCCGGGGTCACCGGCAGCCACCCGCTGCCGGCCCGGTCCGCCCCGGCGGCCAGTTGCACCAGCAGGAGCCCGTCGCCGGACCGTCGGCCGTGGACGGTCAGCGGGCTGCCGCCCGGGCGGTGTCCGTGCTGCCGGGCTGCCGGCAGTTCCCCGATCCGTACGCTGTGCGCCCGTCGGGCCAACTGCCGGAAGGTGCCCGGTGCGGACCCCACCAGCCGGGAGAACCGGGTGTGGAAGCTGCCGAGACTGTCGTACCCGACCCGCAGACCGATGTCCCGGATCAACAGTGCACTGTGCACCAGCAACCGTTGTGCCTCGGCCAACCGCAGGGCGGTGAGGAACTGCGCCGGGGTCACGCTGGTCATCGCGTGGAAGATCCGGTGGAAGTGGAACCTGCTGAACAGGGCGATCCGGGCCAGGTCGTCGAGGCGGAGCCGGTCGGCCAGATGGTCCCGCATCCACGCGATCGCCCGGCAGATCGCGGCGGTCCGGTCGTCGGCGTCAGCGATTGCGCTGTCGATTGCTGGAAGCATGACGGTACTCCGTCGGCCGTCACCTGCGGGTCGACGTCGACCCGATGACACCCGCCGGGATGGACCCGGCGGGTGCCTCGATTTTTTCACGGCCCGACGGGATGCCCGTCGAATCTGTCAGTCCGCTGGAATCACTGGCTGCACCCGGCGCCGCCGGATCAACTGCACCCCGATACCGGCGATGACGACGACGTTGGCGCCGAGCACCACGGCGGTCACCGGATCGATCTTCGTGATGTCGTGGTGGGCCGACAACTCCGTCGGCGCGTCCGCCGGCGGCAGCAGCCCCGCGTCGCCGACCGCGAATGCGGTCTCACCGCTCAGTTCGGCGCCGTCGAGCAGCCGTACGTGGTAGACGACCCGGTACCCGCCGGAGGCGTCGATCGTCACCGGCAGGGTGAGATTCCGGCCCTCGACCACCGGGATCCGCTGGTCCATCACCCGCCCGTTGGCGTCGACCGTCGTCGCGTGGGTGTCCCGCCGGTCGAGGTCGTGGGTGAAGGTGAGGGTGACGGTGGACGGTGGTGTGCTCAGTACCGCCCGGTCGGCCGGGGCGGCGGTGGCCAGTCGCACCGGTTTCTCCAGCACCACCGGCAGGAACGCGGCGAACGACAGCGTCGCGATCAGGACCGCCGCGGTGTGCCGCGCGGGCCGCTTCACGACACGGACACGGCCGGACGCACCCCGTGGCAGGTGCAGCGCATCCGGGCCGCGACCGCGGGCGTCGGACGGACGTGCAGGTACATCGCGACCACCATGGGCAGGAAGACCAGCGCGTTGTAGAGCAGGTGCAGCTCCACCCGGGGGACGATGAACTGCACGATGCTGGTCGGCACCGGCCGACCCTGGAGGTGGTAGCCGGTGAGCGACTGGATGAGCAGCAGCAGGTGCTCGAAGTGGTGCCAGACCTGGATGGCCAGCGAGATCCCCCACCAGGTGGCGGCCGGGCCGACGAAGCCGCGCCGCAGGATCAGCAGCCCGACCAGCATCACCAGGGCGTAGGCGTAGTGCAGCCACTCCTGCTGTATCAACCAGGGGAAGGGCATCCCGATTACGCCCCGGGCCTGGGCAGGGGTCCACCCGAGACCCCAGATCTGCACGGCCTGGGTGATGTGTTCGGCCCAGTGCGCCACCACGATCACCATGTACACGGCCAGCGCCTTGCGGTGCCATCTCTCGTTGAGGTCGGTCAGGAACGTGCGGGACCGAGCGTCGACCGTCATCAGATACACCTCGGCATCGGTGGAAAGGAGAACAGGGGTTGACGCGTACACTGACGCACTGTCGACCATAGTCATTCGTCTACGTCCTGCGGTTCTCCAGAATTGCGCGACGTGCCCCGTCACCGTTGTCGGGCCGGCCCCGCAGCCGCCGACGGTCTATCATCCGGCCCATGACGCGTCCGGCCGTCGACCACGAACTGCGGTCGATCATCGCTCAACTGCCCAAGGTGGAGCTGCACGTCCACCTCGAAGGTTCGGTCCGGCCGGAGACGCTGTCCCGGATCGCCCGCCGCAACGGCCGGGACATCGGTACGCTCTCCGTCGACGAGATCCGGGAGTTGTTCCGGTTCCGGGATTTCTTCCATTTCACCCAGCTCTTCGAGCAGTGCGTCGACGCACTGCGCGAGCCCCGCGACTTCGAGCTGATCACCACCGAGCTGGGTCTCGCCGCCCACGCCCAGCAGGTCCGCTACCTGGAGGTCACCTTCACTCCGGGAATGCACCACCGGGCCCGGGGCATCGGCGTCGACGAGCAGCTCGACGCCGTCGCCGCCGGTGCCGCCGAGGTGTACCGGCAGACCGGGGTGCAGATGCGCTTCATCCTCGACCACGTCCGGGGCGACGGCGAGCAGGAGTGCCTCCAGACCGCACAGTGGTGCCACGACGGACGGCGGCACGGCGTGGTGGCACTCGGCCTCGGCGGGTTCGAGCCGGGCCGGCCGGCGTCGCTGTTCGCCGAGGCGATCGGGTGGGCCGCCGCGCACGGGGTGCCCTTCGTGCCGCACGCCGGCGAGGCGGTCGGCCCCGAAGGGGTCTGGGACTGCCTACGGTTCGACCCGCCCCGCATCGGTCACGGTGTCCGCGCCGCCGAAGACCCACAGCTACTGGCCACGCTCCACGCCCGGGGCGTGGTACTGGAGATCTGCCCGACCAGCAACCTGCGGACCGGCGTGGTCGCCGACCTGGCCGACCACCCGTTGCCCCGGATCCGGGCGGCCGGCGTGCCGTTCACCCTCAACTCCGACGACCCGTCGATGTTCCACACCGACATCACCACGGAGTACCGGCTGGCCACCGAACAGTTCGGGTTCACCCTCGCGGAACTGGCGGCGGTCACCCGGACCGGAGTGGACGCCGCGCTGCTGCCCGAGGCCGAACGCGCGGCGCTGCGCGCCGACGTGGACGCGCGGCTGGCCGCGTTCGGGGTGTGACCCCGTCGGGTCCGCTCCTGACCGCTGATCCCCGGCCGGCGCCACGTCGATGTGGCAGCACACCTCCTGCCGGCCGACCTCGGCCCGACCCGCTGCCGACCCCGGAACGCCGGTCCTGCCACCGTTCCCGCAGCGGCGCCCGGACCGGCTCAGGCCGGCTGCCCGGCCAGTGCCCGGGTGAGCGCGGCGATGTGCGCCGGCGTCGCCCCGCAGCACCCCCCGGCCGCCACCAGGCCGAACTCGTCGCGCCAGCCGGCCAGCTCGGCGGCGAACTGCGCGGTGCCGGTCCCGGCCGGCACATGCCGGTCCACCGGGGTGTACGCCGGCAGGCCGGAACGGTCCTCCAGGTTCGGGTACGTCCCGACCGGGGTCACCCCGGCGTCGCGCAGCACCCGCAACGCGACCCGGGTACCGGTCGGGGTGGTGCAGTTGACCAGCACCGCCCGTGCCCCGGCGCGCTGCGCCGTGCGGGCGGCCCGGTCCAGGGGTTCCCCGGACAGCAAGGTGCCCTGCTCGGTGCAGACGAAACTGACCCAGGCGGGCATACCGAGCGCGGCGACCGCCTCCAGGGCGTGCACCGCCTCCCGCAGGGTGTTCATCGTCTCGACCAGGACGAGGTCCACCCCGGCGTCGTGCAGCCGCCGGGCCAGCCAACGGTGCTCCTCACGCAGCTCGTCGTCGGGCGGTACCAGCCGGGGCTGGTAGCAGTCCTCGACCGGGGCGATCGACCCCGCCACCCGTACCCCGGGCGGGGCCGCTGTGCGGGCCACGGTGACGGCGGTGTGGACCAGCCGGGCGGCGGCGTCGTCGGCCAGGCCGGCCCGGCGGAGGCTGCGCAGGTTGCCACGGAAGGTGTGGGCGGTGAGCACGTCGGCGCCCGCGTCGGCGTACCGCCGGTGCACCTCGCCGAGCAGGGTGCGACCGGCCGGGGTGAGCAGCACGTCGACGCCCCACCAGGGCTGCCGTACCGGCCAGCCGTGCCGTTGCAGCTCGGTGGCGAGCCCACCGTCGAGCACCGTGGTCGTCGGCATGTCCACCACCGGTCCGGTCGGGTCAGTGTGGTCGGGCGATCAGGCAGACCAACGCCGCGTCGCCGGCCTGGCCGGTGACCGTCTCGCCCTGCCAGCCGTGGTCGGCCAGGGCCCGGGAGACCTTCTTCTCGATCTCGACGGCCTTGCCGGCACCGGGCGGTTCCCAACACAGGTACACCGTGCCGCCGGGAGCGAGGATCTGCTGGAACAGGGCCAGTTCCTTGGCGGGGGAGCGAACCCAGAACAGATTCACATTGACCGCGAAGATCTTGTCGAAGGCCTGCCCGCCGAACTGGGCGGACTCGATCGCGGCCACCCGCAACTCGGCCCGGCCGTCGGCGACCCACCGGGAATTGCGTTCCTCCGCACCCTGGATCGCCTTCTCCGACCGGTCGATCGCGGTGATCTTCCCGCTGGTCAGCCGTTCGCAGATCAGGTCGACAGCCACGCCACGACCGCAGCCGATCTCCAGCACCTGGTCGGACGGGTCGACCGACATGACGTCGACCACCCAGCTCAGCCGTTCCGGAACCGTTTTCTTCGCCACGGGAGGAATATATCCGCCATCGGCGGACGAGACAGTTCTTCCGACTTGCGCCGTGCCGGCCGGTTGTCCCCTGGAGACGGTGGCCAGGGCGGGGGAGGAGCCGCTTTTCCTCCTGCGCCGGTAGGGACAGGTCACCGAGGCGCTGCCCCGGGTCGTACCGGCGGGTGCCCGCCCGTCCGGCGGCCGGCGTCGGACCGATAGCCTGACGGCATGACCATGCGCGCCATCCGGATCATCGGTGACCCCGTCCTGCGGACCCCGTGCGAGCCGGTGACCAGCTTCGATGCCGAACTGCGTGCCCTGGTGACCGACCTGATGGACACCATGCTCGGCGCGCCCGGCCGCGCCGGTGTCGCCGCACCGCAGATCGGGGTCAGCGCGCAGGTGTTCGTGTACGACGCCGATGGACACCGGGGGCACCTGATCAACCCGACCCTGGAGTTGTCCGAGGAACAGCAGGATGACGACGAGGGCTGTCTGTCCGTGCCGGAGCTGTACTTCCCGACCCGCCGGGCGATGCACGCCACCGCGCACGGATTCGACCAGTACGGCGAACCGCTCACCATCTCCGGCAGCGGGTTCCTCGCCCGGGCCCTCCAGCACGAGACCGACCACCTCGCGGGCCGTCTCTACGTCGACACCCTGCGGGGCGACATCCGTCGGCGGGCGCTGCGGGAGATCCGGGCCGGTCGGTACGCCCGCCCCCGCTCCTGATCCGCCCGTCCGGTCTCCCGACGGCGGCGGGCGTGCCGCGATCAGGAGACCGGACGGTCTCTACGGTCGGACCTCGTAGGCGAGGTTGGGGGCCAGCCAGCGTTCCATCTCGCCGAGGGAAAGGCCACGGCGGGCCGCGTAGTCCTGCGTCTGGTCCCGGCCGATCCGGCCGACGGTGAAGTACCGCGACTGCGGGTGGGCGAAGATGAGCCCGCTGACGCTGGCCGCCGGCGTCATCGCGTACGACTCGGTCAGGCCGATACCCAGCTCCGCCGTACCGAGCAGGTCGAACAGTTCCCGTTTCAGGCTGTGGTCCGGGCTGGCCGGGTAGCCCAGCGCCGGCCGGATGCCCCGGAAGCGCTCCGCGTGCAGGTCCGCCAGGGTCGGCTCGGCGTCCGGCTCGAACCACTCCCGGCGGGCCTGCAGGTGCAGGTACTCGGCGAACGCCTCGGCCAGCCGGTCCGCCAGGGCCTTGACCATGATCGCCCGGTAGTCGTCGTGCTCGGCCTCGTACCGGGCGGCGAGTTCCTCCGCCCCGTGGATGGAGACCGCGAAACCACCGAGGTGGTCGCCGGCCGGAGCCATGTAGTCGGCGAGGCAACGGTTCGCCCGGCCCTCGGGCTTGGCGGTCTGCTGGCGCAGCATGGGTATCCGTACGCCGTCGGCGACGTCTAGGACGATGTCGTCACCGTCCGCGTGCGCGGGCCAGAAACCGTACCGGCCCCGGGCCTGGAACGAGCCGTTCGCGATGATCTCGTCGAGCAGCGTGTTGGCGTCGTCGTAGAGTTCGCGGGCGACCGGCTGCTCCAGGATCGCCGGGAACTTGCCCTTCAACTCCCAGGCCAGGAAGAGGAACTGCCAGTCGATCATCTCGCGCAGGGCGGTCAGGTCGGGTTCGACGGTACGGATCCCGGTGAACTGCGGCACCGGCAGGTCGGTGAAGTCGACCCGCTCGCGGTTGGCGCGGGCCTGGTCCAGGGAGAGCAGCGGCTGCGAGTGCCGGGTCGCGTGCTGCTCACGCAACCGTTGCTGCTCGGCCCGGTTGGCGGTGTCCAGCGTCTCGGCCCGACCGGGGTCGAGCAGGTCCGAGACCACCCCGACCACCCGGGACGCGTCGAGCACGTGCACGGTCGGCCCGTCGTACGCGGGCGCGATGCGTACCGCGGTGTGCTGCCTCGACGTGGTCGCCCCGCCGATGAGCAACGGCAGCCGCATCCCCCGGCGCTGCATCTCGGCGGCGACGGTGACCATCTCGTCCAGCGACGGGGTGATCAACCCGGACAGGCCGACCGCGTCGGCGCCCTCGGCGACGGCGGTGTCCAGGATCGTCGCCGCCGGCACCATCACCCCGAGGTCGACGACCTCGTAGTTGTTGCAGCCCAGCACCACGCCGACGATGTTCTTGCCGATGTCGTGCACGTCGCCCTTGACCGTCGCCAGCACCACCTTGCCCTGGCGGTGCCCGGCAGCCCGTTCCTTCTCCATGAACGGTTCGAGGTAAGCCACCGCCCGCTTCATCACCCGCGCGCTCTTGACCACCTGCGGCAGGAACATCTTGCCCGCCCCGAACAGGTCACCGACAATCTTCATGCCGTCCATCAGCGGGCCCTCGATCACGTCGAGCGGCCGGTCCAGCAGCAGCCGGGCCTCCTCGGTGTCCGCCTCGACGAAGTCGACGATGCCGTGCACCAGCGCGTGCGACAGCCGCTCGCCGACCGGCGCCGTACGCCAGGACAGGTCGACGGTCCGCTTGGTTCCCGACCCGGTGACCGTGGACGCGAAGGTGACCAGCCGGTCGGTCGCGTCGGGGTGCCGGTCGAACAGCACGTCCTCGACCAGTTCCAGCAGTTCGGCGGGGATGTCCTGGTAGACGGCGAGCTGGCCGGCGTTGACGATGCCCATGTCCAGCCCGGCGCGTACGGCGTGGAACAGGAACGCCGAGTGCATCGCCTCGCGGACCACGTCGTTGCCACGGAACGCGAACGACAGGTTGGAGATGCCGCCGCTGGTCCGTACCCCGGGGCAGCGCTGCTTGATCAGCGGCAGCGCGTCGATGAACGCCTTCGCGTAGCCGTTGTGCTCGGCGATGCCGGTGGCCACGGCCAGCACGTTGGGATCGAAGATGATGTCGTCCGGCGGGAAGCCGGCCTTACCGACCAGCAGATCGTACGCGCGGCCGCAGATTTCCACCTTGCGCTCGGTGGTGTCGGCCTGACCCTTCTCGTCGAAGGCCATCACCACGACCCCGGCGCCGTAGTCGCGGATCCGGCGGGCCTGGGCGAGGAATGCCTCCTCACCCTCCTTGAGGCTGATCGAGTTGACCACCCCCTTGCCCTGCACGCACTTGAGGCCGGCCTCCAGCACACTCCACTTCGAACTGTCGATCATGACCGGGATCCGGGCCACCTCGGGCTCGGTCGCGATCAGGTTGAGGAACCGGGTCATCGCCTGCTCGCTGTCGAGCAGATCGGCGTCCATGTTCACGTCGAGCAGGTTGGCGCCACCGCGTACCTGCTCCAGGGCCACGTCGACCGCCGCCTGGTAGTCGTCGGCCTCGATGAGCCGACGGAACCGCGCGGAACCGGTCACGTTCGTGCGTTCCCCGATCATCACGAACCCGGTGTCCGGGCCGATCGCGAACGGCTCCAGGCCGCTGAACCGGGTGGTCGGCGCCGGCGAGGCGAGCCGGCGTGGCCGGCTGCCCCGGACCGTGTCGGCGATCCGGGCGATGTGCGCCGGGGTGGTACCACAGCAGCCGCCGACGACGTTGACCATCCCGCTGTCGACGAACTCGCCGATCAGCCCGGCCGTTTCGTCCGGGGTCTGGTCGTAGCCGCCGAAGGCGTTGGGCAGTCCGGCGTTGGGATGGCAGGCGACGTACGTGCCGGCGAGGCGGGACAGGTCGGCGACGTGCGGGCGCATCTCCGCCGCCCCCAGCGAACAGTTGACCCCGACCAGCAGCGGTTCGGCGTGCTCGACGGAGCGCCAGAACGCCTCGACGGTCTGCCCGGACAGGGTCCGTCCGCTGAGATCGACGATGGTGACCGAGATCCAGAGCGGGAGCTGGGGGGCGACCTCGCGGGCGGCGGCGATGGCGGCCTTGGCGTTGAGGGTGTCGAAGATGGTCTCGACCAGCAGCAGGTCCACCCCGCCCTCGGCGAGGGCGGTGATCTGCTCGGCGTACGCGGTCTTCACCCGGTCGAAGGTCACCGCCCGATAGGACGGGTCCTCCACCCGTGGCGACAGGGAGAGGGTGACGTTGAGCGGCCCGACCGAACCCGCGACGAACCGGCCACCCGCCTCGTCCGCGGCCTGCCGGGCCAACTGCGCACCCCGCACGTTCATCTCGCGGACCAGCGCCTCCAGGCTGTAGTCGGCCTGCGCGATGCTCGTCGCGGTGAAAGTGTTGGTGGTGGTGATGTCGGCGCCGGCCGCCAGGTAGCGGCGGTGCACGTCGAGGATCAAGTCGGGGCGGGTCAGGTTGAGCAGATCGGGGTCGCCGGTGACGTCGCGGGGGTGGTCGCCGATGAGGTCGCCCCGGTAGTCGGCGGGGGTCAGCCCGGCGTCCTGGAGCATGGTGCCCCACGCGCCGTCGAGCACCAGGACCCGCTCGTCCATCATCTGCCGCAGCGTGGTTGCCACGTCGCCGGCACCGCCTGCGGGACTGTTCATACCGACCTCCTCCGGGATGCGGAGGACGCCCTTGGAACGGTGGTGCCAGGCCGAGCGTGGCGGGTGTCGTCCCCGTCGCAGCGTCCCTCGCCCTGCGGGGGTCAGATTACCCGAGAGTGGCGGCGGGTATCGGCGGTGACGGGCCGGTAGCCCGGATGGCGGGACGACGATGCCGCCATCCGGTCGGCTCACCTGGTCAGGTCCCGGCGGCTGGTCAGGTCCCCGCGGCTGGTCAGGTCCCCGCGGCGGAAGGCCGGGACAGCGCCGGCCACCCCGACGGCGGTCGCGCCGGCCACCCCGACGGCGGTCGCGCCGGCCAGCACCGCCCGGTCCGCCCAGCGGAACCGTGCCGCAAGGGCTCGCCACCGATGTGGTCGCGATGCCGACCCGGTCGGCGACCGCCTCGACCTCGGTCATGACTGGGCGAGACATGAAGACCGGCTGCCCGGAACCCTGGCCTCGGGATCAGTCGAGAAAGGTCTGCTGCACCTCGTCGTAGCGGGCGGGTGGGGTGCGCGCCGGGTGGCGTGGCGCTGATCGGTCTCGGGGTCCGGTCGGCGTCTGATGTCCCTGGTGTCGCGCGGTATCACCCAGGGCCCCGCGGAATCGCTCGATATGATTGCCGGACGCATTTTCGGGGGGCGTCGACCCGGCGCTTCCCTGCACCTACCTGCCGATTCTGGAAGGACGCGTCATTGCGATACCGTTCACTCGGAAAAACCGGACTCACCGTCTCGGAGATCGGCTACGGTGCCTGGGGCATCGGCGGCCAACACTGGATCGGCGCGGACGAGAGCGAGTCACGTCAGGCCCTGCACAGGGCAATTGAGCTCGGGGTCAACGTCATCGACACCGCCCGGGGATACGGCGAGAGTGAACGCATCGTCGGGCAGGTGGTCCGGGAGCATCGGGATGAGCCGGTTCTCGTGGCGACCAAGGTACCCCCGGCGAACATGATCTGGCCGGCTCCCACCGGGCTGCACCCGGATGAGACGTTCCCCGGACAGCACATCCGGGCCAGCCTGGAGACGAGTCTGCGGGCCAGCGGGCTGGATCATTTCGATCTGCTGCAGTTCCACGTCTGGCAGGACGACTGGATCGGACGCGGTGACTGGCTGGAGACAATCAGCGCCCTGAAGACCGAAGGTAAGATCCGCGTGACTGGTCAGGTGGTCGCTGCGCCGGTGGGTAGCCAGGGACAGCCGGCGACGAGTTCGGTG
>NZ_JBAKHU010000092.1:0-18059 GCF_036906895.1 Micromonospora sp. CPCC 206060 | reverse complement strand
CAACCCACCGAACAACAAACGATCACGCAACAACCGCTAAACACCACTCCACAGGACTTGACCGCCATCTCGCCCGTACCGACTCCGCCACCTACGACGCGAACGGCTACACGCTCACACTTCCGACCGCTTCGACGAATGTCAGGGCTCGGACGCCTGGCTCCATCTCGACCTCGACCGTGCACCACGGCTGCAGTCTCAACGACGGCCTGACTGATCGACTCCCTGCCAGCGACGTCGACCCAACGCCAGCAAGCCCGTGACGCCGTGCCACCGTCCCCACGACTGCACAAGGCACGTCGACATCCTGTGCAGCCGAAATACCGTGCCAGGCCACGGGCCGGGCTCGAATCGGAAGCGCGTCTGCCCACTACCAGGCGAGCTTCCAGTAACAGCCCCGGGCCCGCCTGGACCCACCAACACGCACCACGCCGCCACCGACAGTTCCGACACGCGCCGGCACCAACCCCCGCCGAAACAGACGAGCACCAACGGAGCACCACGGTCCCATCAGGCGGGAAAGGTGGGCGCGAAAATGGGAAAGAAGAAGGCCGTGACCTCTGTTTTCGCAGGTCACGGCCTTGATCTTTTGTGCGCCCGAAGGGACTCGAACCCCTAACCTTCTGATCCGTAGTCAGATGCTCTATCCGTTGAGCTACGGGCGCTTGTGCTCGACCAGCATACACATCCGGTCTTCGCGCGGAGACTCCGGGATTCGAACCCGGGAGGGGCTTTAAGACCCCAACCGCATTAGCAGTGCGGCGCCATAGACCAGACTAGGCGAAGTCTCCCCGGTGGCCCGCAGACCACCGCTGCCCGAGGATACAGGGACGGACCGGTCGGGGGCAAAGCGACTATGCCGACCCGCCGTGGAACCGGGTGGGAGACGTGCATCACGACTAGGCTCCAACTGCATGGAGGAGCTGCCGCGCACCGATCCGCCGCGTCGCATCCCGGGCAAGGCGGCGCCCCGCCCCCGTGCCGCGAAACCGACCTTCACCCCGCCGCCCGACGCCGGCCAGCCTGAGAACGACGGAAACGACGGAAACGACGGACCGGGACGCGGCAGCCCGGAAGCCGGTGGGGTCGGCACGCCGGTACCGGCTACCCGCGCACCCCGGGCGCGGCGTCCTAAGGCGGACGCGGCCCCGCCCGTGCTGTTCCAACCGCCGGCGGAAGTGACGACACCGGCAGCAGGTGATCCGGAACATATCCAGGATGCCCTGGTCGGTGACCCACCGGCCCGGGGCCGGAAACGGAGCACGGCAGCGAAACGTCCCGCACCGGCCCGGAAGGTCACCCCGCCCCGTAGGGACGGGCCGGAACAGGCTCAGCAGGAGAATGCCGAGCAGCCCCAGGGGCGGACAGCACCGCTGGGGACGCCGGCGCGTACCAATGGGCTGCACACACCGACCACCGCGCAGTTGCTCGAACACCCCCGCCACGCGCCGGAGCTGCTGGCTTGCACGGCGGTGGCGACGATGGGGCCGTACGCCAGGTCCTGGGCCGACCGGATGCGGACGATCTACCCGGCGGCCGACGCCGACGGACTGGCCCGACTGGCCGTCCGGCGGTACCGCCGGCTCGCTGCCGTCGGTGGTGCGACCTCGGCGTTGGCCGGCCTGCTCGCACCCCTGGCCGAGCTGGTCACGGTCGCCTGCACCCAGGCCGGGCTGGTCCTGCACCTGGCGGCTGCCCACGGGCGGGACCCGGTACACCCCGACCGGGCGGTGGAACTGCTCGTGCTGACCCGGGTGCACCCCGATGCCGCCGTCGCCCGGGCCGCGCTGGGGGAGGTCAGGGCCGTCCTGGCGGAGAGCCTGACCGCGCCGGACGGGACGCCGGTCGCGGGCGACGACGCAACCGGCCCGGCGCAGCGGCCTGCCGGGGTCGGCCCGCGGTTGGTCACGCTTCTCGGCGCGCAGGCGGGCGGCTGGCTGGCCGTGCGGCTCGTGGCCCGGTGGCTGCCAGGGATGGCGGTGCTGGCCGCAGCGGCGGGTGACTCGGCGGCGATGGAGCGGCTGGCGGCCCGCGCAGTCGCGTTCTATCGGCGACCGCCGGTTGCCGGGGGCTGACGTCCCGGGCCGGCCAGCGGAGGCCGGCGCCCCGGGGCGGTCGGGGTCGGCCGACCAGCGGGTCCGCTCAGAGCCAGCTGAACCATTCCCTGGGCAGTAGGGCGTAGCCGACGAAGGCGACCACGTCGAGCAGGGTGTGCGCGACGACCAGCGGCATAACCCGGCGGGTACGCAGGAAGAAGAGGGTGAACACCACGCCCATCACCACATTGCCGACGAACGCCCCGAATCCCTGGTAGAGGTGGTACGAGCCGCGCAGCAGTGCGCTGGCGGCGATCACCGTGCCGATCCGCCAGCCCAGTTCCCGCAGCCGGGTGACCAGGTAGCCGACGACGATGACCTCCTCCAGGATGGCGTTCTGCGCGGCGGCGAGCAGCAGCACGGGCACCGTCCACCACAGGTCGGGCAGGGCCGCCGGCACCAGGGTGGCGTTGACGCCGAGCTGCGCGGCGGCCCAGAAGAGCGCCAGTCCGGGCAGGCCGATCAGGGCCGCGAGACCGGCACCGTGGGCAAGGTCCGTCCCGGGTCGCCGGGCGTCCAGGCCGAGGGTGCGCGGCGCGTCGCCGGGGTTGCGGTTGAGCAGGTGTACGGCGAGCAGTACCGGCAGCAGCGCAAAAATGATCTTCAGCAACTGGTACGTCAGGTCGAGCCAGGGGCGGGCCGACTGGGAGACGTTCAGCGCGGCGGTCTGCTCGGACAGCGGCCGCTCGGCGGTGAGTCGGGCGATGATCGTCACCAGGGCGTAGACCGCCGACTGTCCGAGCGACAGGCCCAGCACGATGAGGACCTCGCTGCCGAGGGTCTGTCGGGAAACCGGGCGGGTGAGCTCAACCGTCACCGGACCACTGTGCCCGACGGGCGGCCAGGTCGGCAGAGGCCGGCGGGACTGACGGACCGGACGGCTGACGGACCGGGATGTACAGCACGAAACGATCGCACATTCTGTGCGACGGGCGACCACGGTGAGTTGTCATCCTGAAGTCGGCCACACTCCCGCCGTATCCCGAAAGGGCGTCAATGGACAACGTCGCGCGGCTACTGAAGGAGAGCTGGATCCTCGTCGAGGAGGATCGCGACCGGCTCGCCAGCTACTTCTACGCGCGGCTCTTCCTGCTCGACCCCGAGTTGCGGCAGCTCTTCCCGGCCCAGATGAACGAGCAGCGGGACCGGTTGCTGGAGGCGATCATCACCTCGATCCACACCGTCGGCGACCCGGAGCGGTTCGGCGAGTTCCTCCGGGACCTCGGTCGGGACCACCGCAAGTACCACGTCGCCCCGGAGCACTACCACACCATGGGGATCGCTCTGCTCGACGCACTGCGTACGGCCGCCGGCGGCCAGTGGAACCTGGAGTACGACCAGGCATGGCGGGACGCGTACGCGGCGATCGCCCAGAAGATGATCGCCGGGGCGGCCGACGACGGGAACCCGCCGTTCTGGCACGCCGAGGTGCGCACGCATGAACGGCGCGGCCGGGACACCGCGGTGTTCACCTGCCGGCCCCTCCAGCACCGCCTGCCGTACCGCGCCGGTCAGTACGTGAGCCTGGAGGTACCCCGCTACCACCCCCGGGTGTGGCGGACGTACTCCATCGCGAACGCGCCGAACGAGGAGAACGTGCTGGAGTTCCATGTCCGTACGCCGGTCGGGGCCGGCTGGGTCTCCGGCGCGTTGGTCCGGCGGGTCAGGCCGGGTGAGCTGATCCGGTTGGCGGCACCGATGGGCTCGATGACCCTGGACCGGACCTCGACCCGGGACATCCTCTGCGTGGCCGGCGGCGTGGGCATCGCCCCGATCAAGGCACTGGTGGAGGAGTTGACCGGCTGGAACCGGACCCGCTGGGTGCACGTCTTCTACGGCGCCCGGACTGCGGAGGACCTGTACGGCCTGGCCGAGTTGGAGGCGTTGACGGTCGACCACCCGTGGCTGTCGGTCACACCGTCGTGCAGTGACGATCCGGACTTCGAGGGCGAGCAGGGGGACGTGTCGGACGTGATCAACCGGTACGGGCCGTGGACCACGCACGACTGCTTCGTGTCCGGCTCCGCCGCGATGGTCCGGTCCACGTTGCGGGCCCTGGCGCAGGACGAGGTGCCGACCGCCCAGATCAGATACGACACCTTCGGTGACCTGTAGGACTTTTCTCCCCCCAGACCGGGTCGCGTGCCCTGCCCCCGGGGCACGCGACCCGGTCCCCCGCCTCGGCTGCGCGTCCGGTACCGCGCCGGTGGCCGCGGTCAGTACCGCCAGGGCCGGCCGGTCTCGCGGTACTCCTCGACCGGTACCAGCGGTACGCCCGGAGCCATCCGGTCCACGTAGAGCCGGCCTTCCAGGTGATCGACCTCGTGGGCGACCAACCGGGCCATGGCGAACTCGAAGGCGGTGATGACCCGCTGCCCGTCCCACTGGGCGTGTTCCACGTCGATGCGGAGCGGCCGGGGTACCAGGCCTCGCTGGTCGAAGAAGGACAGGCAGCCTTCGTACTGCTCGTCGGTGTCCAGGGCCGCGTCGACCACCCGGGGGTTGAGCAGCACGATCAGCTCTGCCGAGCGGTCCGGCGGGCGGATGACCGCCGCCGACCACGGGATGCCGAGCTGAGTGGCGGCCAGGCCGACGCCCTTGCTGAACGGATGCAGTTGGTCGATCCGGGTGAGCGCGCCGCGCAACTGGTCGACGACTTCCCGGGCGACGGTTTCCTCCCGGGGCAGATCGAACAGCCGGGCCGGCTGGCGCAGCAGGTCGGCCCCGCGCTGCACGATGCCGGCCGCGCGCATCCGGTCACTCGCCCGGGTGGGCGACTCCGTCCGGTCGGCCGGGCTGACGGGTTGGTTACGGAACCGCCACTCCAGCCGGTATCGGGCGTTGAGCGCCGGCTCCTCGGTCGTCCACTCGAAGATCGCCCGCCCGGCCTCGTCGTGCCGGACCAGTGGGGTGCGCAGCGGCCCCTCCTCCGCCGACAGCGATGTCTCCACGCCCCACACGTGGGGGTCGAGGGCGGCGGGCAGGTCCAGTCGGACGCTGAGGCGGCGGGTGGGGAGCCGGACTGCCCGCTGGAACCACGGGCCCCACTTCTCGTGCCCGACGGTGTACGAGTACTCGATGGTCGCCCGCTGGCCGGGGTAGAGCGGGAAACGGCCCTCGGCGTTCTCGAAGAGAAGCCAGAACTCCTTGAAGGCGTCCCGGTCGTGCTTGGCCCGCCAGTCCATCGGTTCCAGGTTTCCCTGGTCGTCACAGTGGGCGCGCAGTTCCAACTCGCCGAAGGTGAGTGGGTGGTCCCGGTGGTGCTGGTTGGACCGGCCGGGGTCGCTGGGGTAGCGGTCGACGGCCACCCGGACCAGGTATCTCGTGACCGGTTCGGTGCCGGCGTTGTAGAGCGCCCGGCGGATGACGCACCGGTAGGAGTCGTCGTGGTGGGTGAGGGCGGCGGTTTCCTGCTCCACGATGAGGCCGGTACCGGGCGGCATCCACTGCTCGGGGACCGGCGGGTCCCGGTGCACCGGATTCGACCGGGCGTTGCGGAGTTCGTCGTACTCCTGGAACCGCTGCCAGATGGCGCCGGCGGCGCCGAGGACCGCCTCGGCCCGTCGGGCGAAGTCCTCGGTGGGGCGGTGCCGGCGGCTCTCCACGTGACTGACGTACGACGGGTCGAACCCCATCTGCGTGGCGAGCTGCTTCTTGGTCAGGCCCCGTTCGGTCCGCTGACGGGCGAGTTCAGCCGCGAACGAGTCGGCAGCCCGTTCGATGGGCGAGCTGGTCATCAGAGTCCTCATAGCCGGGAGTCTCAAGTTTCCTGGCGGACCAGGCGATCACTATCAAAGTGCCACTTTCCTGACAATTGACTTGACAACTTAATTACCTACATCGATTATTCCGGCACCGTACCGCATCCGCACGTCGCCATGGGAAACAATCTCCTCACCGTGGGTCACGATGTGCAACGGTTTCCGCCGATCACGGCCGGGTAGAAAGCCGCACACCCGCAGTAGGGGCAGCAGACCTGGGCCGCCGGAACAGGGGCCATCTGAGCAGGCCCGGCGGGTCGCCGGTCGACCTGCGGTCGACAGCCCGAAGTTGGTAAGGCTTCCCTTAGACACGAAGTCGTGGTTAGGCTAGCCTTAGCTCAGAAGCCGGTAGGCGACCGGACGACGACAGGGGGATGATCGAGGTGACGTTGTCGAGGCCAGGGCCGGACGGCCGTCCGGCATGACCGTCACCGTCGACCACCAGGCACCCGCTGCTGCGCCGCTGGCGCCGGTCAGCGCCACCCTGCGGGCCATGTTCGGTACCGACGACCTGCCCGGTGTCGTACCCGGTCTCCTGGTCACCGACGAGGCCGGCTGGTGGCCGGCGACCGAACTGGTGACCGGCGCCCGCATACCCGACCTGCTCGCCGCAGCGGCCCGGATGTGGCAGGGCACCCCGCACGCCTGCGCCGCCCTGGCCTGGAAGTCGTACAGCTACTACGTGGCCCTGCCCGCCGTACTCGGCTGGGCCTCGGCCCGCCGGGTACCGCTGCCGCATCCGACGGACGTCGTGTTCAACTCCGCCGACCACGCCTCCCTGCCCACCATGGGCCTGCGCCGCTCCACCACCATCGCCGTCCTGCCCGGGGACCCGCTGGCACTGAGCGGGCGACCCGAGATCCGGGTGGTCGCCGACGGGACCGAACTGCTCGGCCTGCTCCGCACCTCGCTGCTCGACGACCACTTCGCCCCGGTGATCACCGCCATGCAACGGGAGGTACGCATCGGAACGCGTACCCTGCTCGGTTCGGTGGCCTCCGGCATCGCCCACGGCATCCTGCGGGCCGCGGACGTCCTGCCCGGGTCCGCCGCCGACCAGATCGACACCCTGCTCGGCGCGCTCGACCTGGCCGACCTGGTCGAGCTGGTACCCGGCCCGGCCGGTGAAGTGACGGTCCAGCGCCGCACCTGCTGCCTCGCGTTCACCCTGCCCAACCCGAGGTACTGCTCCGGCTGCTGCGTCCAGCCCTGATCCCACCCCGGCAGGTTCCGCGCTGGGCTCAGCCCACCAGCGGGCGGACGTCCCACAGCCAGACCCCACCGGTCCGCACCGGCTGCACCCTGCTCAGTGCCGTCATGCCCTGCCGCAGCGCCTCCTCGTACGGCTGCGGGGCGAGTACCACCACGCCGGCCCGCCAGTACCGCAGGTCGGCCACGGCGGCGGCCCGGCGCTGCGGGGTGACCGCAGGGACCTGGCCGGTCCGCTGGATGCTCTTGAAGAAGGCGCTGGTGGGCCGGGGCGGGGCGGTGAAGAGCGCGACCATCGGCTCGGGCGCGTCCGGACGGGTGTCCGGAGCGAGGAAGTAGCCCCTGGCCAGCCGGAGATCCAGACCGGTCTGCGCCGACCAGCGCAACGGGTCCGGGTAGGTGTTGTCCGGCAGCGGCAGCGCCACCAGACTGCGACCGCCGGCCAGGTACTCCCGCCAGGCTCCCGAGCTGACGAACTCCGGGGTCGACGGGATCGGCGCGCTCGGCAGGGGCGTGGGCGCGATCGGCAGCAGTGCCATCGCCAGGACGGTGCCGGTGGCCAGGCGCAACTGCGGCCGGGCATCGGGGTACCGGTCGCCGAGGTCGACGACGTGCTGCACGCCGTACGCCAGGAGCAGGCCGACCACCGGGGTGATGGCCAGTGCCCAGCGGGTCGGTACCACCGAGTGCAGGATCGGCAGGTTCTCCAGGAGCGTCCAGGGTGCCGGGATGCCGGTGTCCCGTCCCTCCCAACGGATCTCCCGCCCCACGGACACCACGGCGAAGAGCAGACCGGTGGCGGCGAGGCCGAGCACCACCGCGTGGTGTCGCAGCCACCAGACCAGCGCCGGCACGAGTACGGCCAGCGGCCAACCGAAGAAGGCGTTCTCCTCACTCGGGTTCTGGGCCAACCGCTTCGTGGTACGCGGGTCCCCGGCGAACGATTCCCCGGAGAAGGCCACGAAGGACGCCAGATCCGCCCGGTAGCCCCGGATGGTCCGGGACAGTCCCTGGTAGGCGTTCGGACCGAAGAACTGGACGTAGAGCGGGTAGGCGAGCACGACCGTGGCGAGCACGGCGGCCACCGCGAGGCCGGCGAGGAAGGTCCGGGTGTCGGCCCGCAGATCCGGCCGCAGGGCTGCCAGGACGGCGACCACGACACCCAGGCCGATCGCCGTCATCAGCAGGATCTCCAGGTTGACGAAGCCCTGGACCACGATCAGCAGACCGAGCAGTACGCCGTTGCGGACCGCGCGGCCGGGTTCACGCAGCCGCAGGGTCCGCCAGATGATCAGCGGTACCAGGAACTGCGCGACGATGTTCGGGTGCCCGTTCGCGTGCGAGACCATGCCGGGGGCGAAGGCGCAGAAGACCGCACCGACCCAGGCCGCCGCCCGGGACCGGAGGAACTGCCGGGACAGCACCAGGTACCAGGAGGTCGCGGTACCGGCCAGCGCCAGGGTCAGGAAGACGTTGAACGACACCTGGGGGCCGAGGGTGAGGGTGAGCGGGGACAGGGGCAGGGAGATGGCCAGGACGGAGGTGTTGGCCATCAGGTTCACCCCGTCGGGGACGTTCATCTGGTAGGTGACGAACGGGTAGGCCAGCCGGGTGACCACCCGCGCCCCGTGCGCCAGCATCCACTCGAACTGGGCCTGGTCGGTCGGGTTGGCGCGTACGCCGTGACCGGGGTGACGCCAGAGCCGGAGGGTCACCCATCCGGCGAGCAGGGCGAAGCTCGCCAGTGCCGTGACATCCCGCCGATGTGAGGTAATCATCCCGCTTCGGAGCGTAGTGAAGCATCGCGGGGTATGTGTGATGACCGGCGAGGTGGCCCGATTTCCCTACCGTCGCCGTAGATGGTTCACTCTGTCGGTCCAGAAGGTCGAGTTCAGATCGCGAGGAATCGACGCCATGGCAGAGATCACCGGGGACCAGCGGGTCCAGTCAGAGGTCCTCGAAGGACTCGCCACCGCGGTCAACCACCGGCGCTGGTTCGTGGAGTTGGCCATCCCGTACCTCGGCGACGATCCAATCGAGGTCGGCAGCGGGTTGGGCGACTACGTGCTGGAATGGGCGCCGCACTTCGAACGGTTCACCGCCACCGAGGCGGACCCGGACCGGCTAATCGCCCTCAAGGAGCGGCTCGCCGACCACCCCAAGATCGAGGTACGGCAGATGCTGCTGCCGCACACGGAGCGGGGCGACTACAGCGCGGCCGTCTCCTACAACGTCCTGGAGCACATCGAGGACCACGTCGGGGCGCTGGCCAGCATGCGGGACCTGGTCCGGCCGGGGGGCGCGGTGGTGCTGATCGTGCCCGCGTTCCAGTTCGCCATGGGTCCGGCGGACATTGCGACCGGTCACGTCCGGCGCTACACCAAGAAGACCCTCGGCGCGGCGCTCACCGAGGCCGGCCTGACCATCGAGAAGATGCACTACGCGAACGCGCTCGGCCTGATCGGCTACTTCATGGCGACCAAGGTGTTCCGCCTGATGCCGAAGGAGGGGCCGATGGTCAAGGTGTACGACAGCACGGTGCTGCCGTTGACCCGGTGGGCCGAGGAGCGGGTGCTACCGCCGTTCGGTCAGTCCGTCTTCGCGGTGGCCCGGGTACCCGGCTGAGGCTGGCGGCCCGGGTACCGGCCCGGGGCAGGACAGCCTTCCGGGTGGTGCCGGCGCCGATCGTCCGGCACCACCCGGTAGCGCCTGTGTTTCAGGTCACTCCTTTACCTGGAAGGTCGGACGGATCACCGCCCGGGCCAGGGTGTGGAACGCCAGGTTGAACCCGACCACCGCCGGGCTGACGTCCGGGGTGACGTCCAGCCGTTCCACGTCGACGGCGTGCACGGCGAAGACGTACCGGTGCGGCCGGTCCCCGGCCGGCGGGGCGGCACCGCCGTACCCACGGTCGCCGTAGTCGTTCCGGATGCTGAAGGCACCGCCGAGGTCGTCACCGGTCGACGCGGCGCTGCCGGCACCCTGCGGTAGCTGGGTCACCGACACCGGCAGGTTGACCAGTACCCAGTGCCAGAAGCCGCTGCCGGTCGGGGCGTCCGGGTCGAGGCAGGTGACCACGAAGCTCTTCGTCTCGGCGGGGAAGTCCGACCAGGCAAGCTGGGGTGACAGGTTCTCCCCGCCGACGCTGCCGTGCGCGAAGGTCAGCTCCATCGGCTCACCGTTCTGCACGTCGTTGCTGGTCAGCGTGAACGGCGGGACGGTCGGCAGCAGCTCGTACGGGTCTGGGGCGATGGGGCGCTCAAGGGTCATCGCGGAAGTCCTTCCGGTATGCGGATCGCTGCGCCCTTCTTACCCCGATGCGGACGGCAAACCGCGCACGACATCCCGGGGCCGGCGGCCTCACACGGTGGCCGGAAGGTGTGGGCCCTACGGCCCCCCTTCCGGCCCCCCTTCCGGGGTCACCGACGCCTTCCGGCGGGCACCGGACTCGATCAGCAAACACCCCTCAGCGACAGTGGCTGTTACGGCTGTTTATTGAGGGCACCTCACATAGCCGCCCTGCCCGGCTATTCGTCACCATCACGAACAAGAGGGTTGCCCCGCGCACCTATTTTGGATATCGTCCGTTCCCTCCACCCACCACCATAGGGACGCGTCCATGAACCAGCCTTGCAGTGATGCAGCCTGGGATGTCGCAGGCGCAGCTCCAGCCATGTCCGCAGTGAGCGGACTGATCAGTGGTTTCATGTTCGCGGGCATGGTGTTCCTGCTCGTGGAAAGACAACCCAGGAACCCGTCGGCACGAATACCCGCGCTGGCGCCGCTCCTTTCCGGCTTCATCGCACTCGGCCTCTGCTCATACCTGTTCGTGTTGATCTCCGGTGAGGACAGCGGCGCCTGTCGTCGCATCTGGTCCGCGACAGCGGTATCGAGCGGAATGCTCGCCGCAGGCACGGTAGCCGCCGTCGGCGGGATCGTGCTGATCATCCACGCCTACTTCGATCAATCGGCAGGCAACGGGGAAAACGCCCCCGCCCTCCACAACAGTCGCCCCGACCGCCTTCTTCGGTTCACGTTTCTCAGCGTGGCCTACATGTCGGAGATACTCCTGCTGGGTCGAGTCGGCGAGGCATTGTGGGTGTGGCTGCGACTCGACAGGGACTGGCTCGCCGCGGCACCCGCGATCATCATTGCCGCGATTGCCGTTCCCTTCGCCTGGATCGCGTTCAGCATATTCGGGTCGACCAGGCGAGAAAAGGAACCGGAAAGCCCGCACATCCGCAGCCTGAACACCGCCGCCCTGGTGATCATGCTTTACTCGACCACAGGTCTCTCCATTATCGGCACGTTGCTGGCAGTCATCAACGGCGACTGGGGCAAAGCCGATTCCTGGACGGCATGGCTTTTCGTCGTTCCGAGCTTCGTCGTACCGAGCGCCGCGATTTGGCTGCTCGCCAAGGGGGTTCTGGGCGTACTCGACTCCTGGTCCACGCCAGCCGGTAGGCAACCCGCGCCCGCCTGACCGGTACGGACGGCGGCTACCCGCCCCCGCGCCCCGGTACGTCAGAACTCGCCCACCCCGGGGTGTGGCCCACGTGCACCGCCGCAGCCGTAGAGACCGGTGCCGAACTGCTGGAGGGCCTGGGCCTCCGGACCGGAGAGTTGAACGGTGGTCTCCGGCTCGACCGGCATCTGCCCGTCGATCAACCTGGCACCGGCTCCGGCCAAACCGGCCAGGCCGAGCACCGTGAACAGCCCGCCGCAGACGAGTCGCACGGTGAGGGTCCCCTCGCCCCAGCCGCTGAAGGTGATCACCCCAGCGAGGGTCAGCACGCCGACCACGGCGAGTCCCGCGGTGACCACCACCATCCCCGCCATCTGTACGCGCTCGCCCCGGATCATCGGCCGGGTCCTCTGCCGCCCCATGTCATCGAGGCTAGGTGGACCAACCGTACGGCGTTCGGGGATTGTGCCGGGTTCGGCAGATGGCGTTGGAGAACGAGTGCGGTGGCGCCCCGCCAGAAGTGAGGTACTCCTGCGTCCGCGCAGCGCGAGCGCAGCGGGCAGGGCAGGGCAGGGCAGGGCAGGGCAGGGCAGGGCAGGGCAGGGCACAGCGTGCACGTGCTGTTGAAGGTCTACGCCTCGTGCATCGGTGGGCAGGGCTGTCCGGGGAGCGGAGGGTGTGGGATTCGAACCCACGAAGAGGTTGCCCCCTTACCGGTTTTCAAGACCACGTAGCTCACGGCGCTGACCAGCCGATATGTAAGCCACGGCTCTACCCGCGACACGGATACGGCGCAGGGGTCACGGACGCAGTGCTGGTCGACGCGACGTGGCCACGACGGGAGGAGTCAGGGCAGAGAGTAGGTCGGCATAGTGTCGCATCTACGACAGAGCCTGCACTTTCGGGCTTCTATCCCTTGTGGAGGCAGGCCCTGTCGGACCCTCCCGATATCCTCATGGGCTATGACGGAGGGCCCGACCGCTCGCGATCCACGACGTCGGTTCGGCAGTGCTGAGCGCGTGGCGTTGTTCATCGCGGCCGATGGCCGCTGTGTTAGTTGCGGTAACGAGCTTCCACAAGGTTGGCACGGAGATCATGTCGACGCCTGGTCTTCTGGTGGCGCAACTGACGTAATCAATGGCCAGGCACTGTGTCCGAAATGCAACTTAAAGAAGGGTAAACAATCAATGTCGGATGCATTCGGACTGCGCGAGTGGCAACAGGAAGCTCGCGAGTTCTATCACAGCCGCAACGGTGGCCCTGGGCAAAACTTCTTGGTGGTTGCGACGCCTGGTGCTGGTAAGACCACTTTCGCGTTGACTATTACCCAAGATCTGATAGACCAGAGAGCCGCGAAAAACCTCGTCGTCGTTGTTCCTACTTCACATCTCAAGCGCCAGTGGGCTCAGGCCGCTCACCGGATGGGAATTCAGCTAGACGATACGTTCGTGAACGCCAACGCTGCGGTCAGTCCCGACTTCGATGGTGTAGTAACGACTTATCATGCCGTTGCCTCGGCGCCGCTTCTCTGGCGCAGACAATGCTCACGGCGCCCTACGCTTGTCATCTTCGACGAAATCCACCATGCTGGCGACGGAGAGGATCTAGCGTGGGGGCAGGCACTCAAGGAGGCTTTTGAGCCGGCCGCTCGGCGGCTTCTTCTTTCGGGAACTCCTTTCAGGAGTGACGCCAAGCCTATCCCCTTCGTTCAGTACGAGCAGGGCCGAGCCGTGCCCGGCTACAACTACGACTACGGCATGGCTCTAGCGGACGGTGGTGTGGTTCGACCGGCCGTCTTCCCTGCGATGGACGGCGAGTCCCATTGGCGCAGAGCAGGCGAGCACCAAACAACCTCCATCTCGCTCGCCGATACTGACGAAAAAACCGTTCCTCCCGCGCTACGCGCGGCCCTCGACCCAACAAAGGACTGGATTCCTTCAGTCCTCAAAGAGGCAAACGCCGCTCTGACCCTCGCCCGGGCTGACGTCCCTGACGCCGGCGGGCTAGTAGTGGCTAGCGATCAAAGTGCCGCCCGCGCTTATGCGAACATTCTTGAGTCGATAACCGGCGAGCGACCTTCAGTGGCCGTCTCTGATGAGCCAGAGGCGTCCAAGATTATCAAGCAGTTTGCAGAAGCTAGCACGCGCTGGATCGTCGCGGTTCAGATGGTGGCCGAAGGCGTGGACATTCCGAGGCTTGCCGTGGGCGTGTATGCCTCACGCATACGCACTCAAATGTACTTCATCCAGGTTGTCGGACGCTTTGTCAGGATGCGCGGCCTGGAGGACGAAACGACTGCAAGGGTCTTCATTCCATCAATTGAGCCCTTGCTGACCTATGCAAGAGACATTGAGAAGACCGTTGACGCTGTGCTCGCCGAGCAAGAAAAGCGTGTAAGAGAGACGCAGGATTCCGGCGACTTTGGCGAGCCGCCAGCACTTATCCCCCCTATCGAGGTGGTCGGATCATCGCCGGCAAGCCACCATGCAACCATTGCTAGCGGTACCTCCATTACTACCGAGGAGAAAAACCGCGCCGAGGCGGTTCTCGCGGCTGCCGGCACGGCGCTGCCTCGTCATACCACTCCCGAGGCTGTAGCGCTCATTCTACGCCTGGCCGGCGATGTTCCTTCACTTCCTGAGCAGCGGCAGCCCGAACCAAGCAACAACATGCCCTTGTCTGCCCAGAAACTGGATCTCCGAAACCTGATTAATCGCAAAGTCGGTAGACTGGCCATGGCGAAGGGAGTGCCACATTCCCACATTCATGGCGAGATGAACAAAACTCTCGGCAACAAGATATCTCATGCCCCGTTGGATTCACTTCACAAGCGTCTCAATCTCCTGGATAAGTGGCTCAAGGAGTTGTCATGATTAACTCAGAAGGAAATGCGGTCTTAGTTAACGTTCTCAGTTCGGCTGTCCGTTCCACGGTCAACGGCATGGAAACTGCTCCAGCGCTGGTTCGACGAACACTTGAAGAAGGAGCTTGGCGACGTTTCACTACGCCCCGCGGCGAAGAGGTGGAGCATAATTCGTTCGAATCCTTCGTTACCTCTGCGCCCACTGCTGGGCTTGGGCAGACTGTTCACGACCTTGTACGCGTTATCGGGGACGACAGGCGCACCCTGGGTCTGCTGAGCCAAGAACTCGGGATAAGCGTCGCGGATCTCCAAGCGTCTGCGGTCGACAGCGAACGGATGAGCCCCATCGACCGCGACGCTCGTCATTTCGGCGAGTATGCTCGGGCAGGAGGTTGGCTATTCGGCTTGATGGTGGCGCGTAGCGTTCAGCCGAGAAAGGCTGGCGGAAGGAAAGGCCAGAAACTCGGCACAGGTTCCGAATCGGTGAGCCAGAAGGTCACGGTAGCCGATTTCGCGGCCAAGGCTGGTTGTTCCAGGGACCGGGTTACGCGCTTCTACCGGGCATGGGAACGGGCGTCCTCAGCAGGAATTGTCCCATCGGCAGACGAGTTAACCCCCGGCACGCAGATCGACCTACCGGAATCCGGTTTGTGGTCCGACTATTTCGTAACCTACGAACAAAGCTCTGATCGCCGAGAGAGTATCGCGCGCCAAGCCGACATTTCCGGCATTAGCTATGGGCAAGCAGTAAGGATTGCCGAGCACCCTGGAGCGCTAAGAACCGCAATCCTTGGCGATGAGAGAACGGCAGAGGCGGCCTGCGCAGCACTCCTTGACCGGGTTGAACACGATGAACACATGCAGGCTCGCATGGCCAAGGCAATTGCTGCCATTCCAGAAATCAAGAAGGCTGTAAGCATTGAGTCGAGAAAGGCCGAACACGCCGACTATGTTACACAGGTAGTTCAGCAAGGAAAGGCGCTGACCCCTAGCGGTAACGTCATTCAGCTCGCCGAATCAACACTAGAGAAGATCACAGGTCGACTGGCGGAGATTGGGGATCCGCAGTCCAGTCCTGATGCGGCCAAGGCGGCATACTCTGCCGTGCAGGAGGTCGTAGCGAGCGCGGTGCAGGAAGATCCCGAAATTTCGAGTCGAGAGCAGAAAGCAAAGTTGCAGAAGGCCCTTTCTGCAACTTCGAGGAGCATTGATCTCATCGATCCCAGTTACCTCACCCAAACGGCCGACGAGGATATTCGCGCAAGCATAGCCTCTCTACAACAAAAGGTGAACGAGCTTGCCAACCTGGTCTCAGAAGCAACTCCTAGGCGACTTCGCGCGGTGTAATCGGTTGCTCCAACCCTGACGGAAGCAAGAAAGGGCGCAAAGGCGCTTACCTGCCTGAGAACCGACGGGAATCAGGCGAAACGTCCGGCCGACCCCCCGTTGGGGGGGCCGGGCGTTTCGCGTCTTGCGAGCACTGGCGGCAGGTCCGTCCTCTACCTACGCAGGCACGGAAAAACAGCTAGATCGGTAATGTTCGCGCGCAATGGACCATCTAATGCTAACGGGTCGACACTACATCGGTTTGCCCGCTGACACCCCTGCTCATCGGTCACTTTGCAATTTGACGTCGGCATCCTTAAGCAGGGCATCTGCTATTCCGGCCATGCTCGTGATGACGACGTTCGCTCCGACATCCCGTAACAGTTCAACCTTGGCCGGACGATTCGCGTAGCCGATCGCCCGCACCCCGGCGGCTCGCGCCCCCTCGATATCAGAGAGCGAGTCACCGATAAGCACGCACCGGGACGCCGGCTCGCGCACAGCGCGCACAGCTTCCAAGATTGGCTCTGGGTTGGGCTTCATGCGAGCCGGGTCGGCGTACGCCCGGCCAATCACCGGCGAGACGTAGGCGGCAAGCCTGTGCGCTGTCAGGTACGCGATCACTGCGCCAGCAGAGTTGTTGCTCACCACCGCCACGGGAACCCCCGCCTGACGGGCTGCCACGATGACTTCCCGGCCGTACGGCGTGGGTTCGGCAGTCTCGACGGCGCGGCGCTCCGCTTCGCAGAGTGCGTCCTCTACCGCCCGCGTGACGTCCTGGTCGCCGGCCGCGCCGGTGCGGCGTAGCACCTCTAACGGGTCCGGCTCGCTGGCGAGATCCGGCGGCACGTCGACGCCGTGACGCCGGAGCACGTCGACCAGCTCGGCGGCAACCTGCGGTGCGGGGTAGCCGGCGAATACGCTGCACACGGGTCCGTCGAAGTCGAGCAGCACCGCCCCCACCCCGGCTAGCAGCCGGTCAAGGTCGGCGTTCATCCGTCGTACCGGTAGGCGATGGTCGACCACACGGAGTCGAACCACTGGCGGGACGCTTCCACGAACTGCGTCCCGTGCGAGGTGTCGTCATCGGTCACCGCGTAGTGGAACAGCGGCACGTCCTTCCCCATCAGGTCATAGATGGCCAGCGGCTCACCTTTGATCGAAACGGTGCGTTCCACAACCGGGTAGAAGCCGTAGAAGACTTCCTCGCCGTTGAGGATGTAGAGCTTAAACAGCGGGGATGCCCGGTGCATCCGTACCTCGACGGTGGTCGACCGGATCAGGCCGAGGTCGCCCAACTCGGTAACCTGATCGATGATCCCGTCTGCCGCTCGGCGGGTAATGCGCTCGGCGCGTTCGCGTACGGCCGGGTCGTCGGCCTGGGTTTCAGCCCGTGCGGGCAGCGCCATCGGCGCGGTCATGTCGGAGATCAAGACTCGCACAGCGATCGTCTCCGGCGCGAGCCGTCCGACACGCACCTTGTCGAGCGCTTCGGCGAGCGCGTCCCGAAGCGTCTCGCCCGAGAAGCCAGCAAAGTCGATGGTGACGTGAGGGCGTTCGAACGCCGATTCGATGTGGGGACGCAGCTCGACGGCTCGCTGTGTCTGCGCCCGGACGAACGCGCCGCTGCCCTGCCGGGACACGATCAGCCGCTCTGCCCGGAGCAGGTCAAGCGCACGCTTGACCGTTTCCCGTGCCACGCCGTAGCGCGCTGCTAGCTCAGGCTGTGACGGCAGCTTGTCACCAGGGGCAAGCCGTCGCGTGAGGATGGCCGCCCGCAGCTTGTTGGCGATCTGCTGCGACGCCTGTTTTGGGTCATCGGGATCTAGCTGGCCGAGGAAGTCAAGGTTCTCGCTCACCCGCCCACGGTAGCTCTGACTAGCCAAGTTGGGAAAGTTTGCCGCACCGCCTTGACCTGACTAGCCAAGTACGCCTACCGTCATCCCATCGCACCTGGCTAGCCAGGAACGACAAGCCGGTTGGTTAGCGGCGTCGGCGTTGCGGCTTCGGCTGCGGCGTTCGCGTACGGACCGCTGTGCGCTCGCTCATTGAGAACTCAACAGCGACTTTCTGCAACAAGCGCGGACAGGGTCGCCCTCGGTAGACCCCTGCCTTGAGCCACACGGCGTGGCCGACCCCCGGTGCAGAGCCGGGGAGAGCGGGGTGTTGGGCAAGGGCGACGTCCGCGCGGCACTACCCGGTACGGGTGTTGCCGTACCGCTATCTCGTGCTGGCGCGGTGGCGTTGGGCCAGGTCATGGCCCGCGCCGCCGGCCTTCTCTTCTCTCCCGTTCGGACTGACTGAGGAGTCGTCGTGACCGTGAACATCGCGTCCGTGGT
>NZ_JBAKHU010000091.1:0-18249 GCF_036906895.1 Micromonospora sp. CPCC 206060 | reverse complement strand
GGGTTGGCGCGGTACCGGGTGGGTCTGGGCCTGCCGGCAGTCTCCCTCGCCTGGGGCCTCTGGCAGCAGGACACCGGCATGGGTGCCGAGCTGGCGGCCGACGACGCGCAGCGGATGTCCCGCTCCGGCGTGCAGGCGCTGACCCCCGAGACCGGACTCGCGCTACTCGACGAGGCGGTGACCCAGCCGGAGCCGGTACTGGTGCCGGTGGCCCTCGACCTGAAGACGATCGGCCAGGGCGAGGTGCCGGCGCTGCTGAGCCGCCTGGTCCGGGCCACGCCGAGGAAGGCCGCGCAGGCCGCCTCCGCAACGCCCGACCTCGGGGCCACCCTGGCCGCGCTGCCCGCAGCCGACCAGGAGCGGACCCTGCTTGACCTGGTACGCCAGCAGGTGGCGGCAGTGCTCGGCTACGCCGACGTGGCGCAGGTGGGTACGGACCGGGCCTTCAAGGAACTCGGGTTCGACTCGCTGACCGCGGTGGAGTTCCGCAACGCCGTGCAGTCGGCCACCGGGCTGCGCCTGCCGGCCACCCTGATCTTCGACTACGCGAACCCGCGGGCACTCGCCGCGTACCTGCGTACCGAACTCGTGCCGGCGGTGGCCGACGACCTTGAGTCGCGGCTGCGGGCGGCGCTCAACCTGGTTCCGCTCGCCCGGCTGCGGGACGCCGGGCTGCTCGACAGCCTGCTCGACCTGACCGGGCTCCGGGAAGAACCATCGGCTACCGCCGATGAAGGCGATGAGGGTGAGTCCATCGACGAGATGGACGCCGACGCGCTGATCCAGCTCGCCCTCGGCAGCGATTCCCCCACGGACGACAGTGTGAGGATCTGATGACGGCGGCAAACGAACGGATCGTCGAGGCGCTTCGGGTATCGCTCAAGGAACTGGAGCGGGTACGGGAGCAGAACCGTCAACTGACGGCCGCCTCGCGGGAGCCGATCGCGATCGTGGGGATGGCCTGCCGGTACCCCGGGCAGGTCACCTCGCCCGATGAACTCTGGCAGCTGCTGGTCGACGGTCGGGACGCGATCGGGGAGTTTCCCGAGGACCGGGGCTGGAACCTCGACACGATCTACAACCCGGACCCCGACCACGCCGGCACGTCGTACACCCGGCACGGTGGATTCCTCTACGGGGCGGCCGAGTTCGACCCCGGCTTCTTCGGGATCTCGCCACGCGAGGCGCTGGCCATGGACCCCCAGCACCGGCTGCTGCTCGAAGCATCCTGGGAGGCCATCGAGCGGGCCGGACTGGACCCGGCCGCCCTGCGCGGCAGCAAGACCGGGGTCTTCGCCGGCATCATGTACACCGACTACTCCACCGTCGTCGACCAGGCGGCCGAGGAGATCGAAGGTTTCCTCGGTACCGGTGGCAGCATCGCGTCGGGTCGGGTGGCGTACCACCTGGGTCTGGAGGGCCCGGCGGTCACCGTCGACACCGCCTGCTCGTCGTCGCTGGTGGCGTTGCACTGGGCGGCGCAGGCACTGCGTACCGGGGAGTGCTCCCTCGCGCTGGCCGGTGGCGTCACGGTGATGGCCAGCCCGGACACCTTCGTCGGGTTCTCCCGGCAGCGTGGTCTGTCGCCCGATGGCCGCTGCAAGGCATTCGCGGCGGGTGCGGACGGCACCGGTTGGGCCGAGGGTGTCGGCATGCTCCTGCTGGAACGGCTCTCCGACGCACAGCGCAACGGCCACCCCGTCCTCGCGGTCATCAAGGGTTCGGCGATCAACCAGGACGGTGCGTCGAATGGTCTGACCGCGCCGAACGGTCCGTCGCAGCAGCGGGTGATCCGGGCGGCTCTTGCGTCGGCCGGGATCTCGGTCACCGACGTGGACGTGGTCGAGGCGCACGGTACGGGTACCAACCTGGGTGACCCGATCGAGGCGCAGGCCCTGCTCGCCACCTACGGCCAGGACCGGGTCGATGGTGAGCCGTTGTGGCTGGGTGCGGTCAAGTCGAATCTGGGTCACACGCAGGCGGCTGCCGGTGTTGCCGGGGTGATCAAGATGGTGCAGGCCATGCGGCACGGTGTGTTGCCGAAGACGCTGCACGTGGATGCGCCCAGTTCGCACATCGACTGGGAGTCGGGTGCGGTGGAGTTGCTGACCGAGGCCCGGGAGTGGCCGGCGGTCGACCGACCGCGCCGGGCGGGTGTCTCGTCGTTCGGCATTTCGGGTACGAACGCGCACGTCATCCTTGAGCAGGCGCCGGCCGCCGTGGAGACCCCGGCAGAGGAGGTCCCGTCCGGCCGGGTGGTGCCGTGGGTGCTGTCCGCGAAGACCGCAGACGGGGTACGCGCCCAGGCGACGAAACTGCGCGAGTTCATCGTGTCCGAGTCGGGGCTGTCCGCGCGTGATGTGGCCTGGTCTCTGCTCAATACCCGGTCGACCTTCGAGTACCGGGCGGTGGTGGCCGGCCGTGAGCTGACCGAGTTGTCTGCTGGGCTGGCCGATGTCTCCCCGGTGGCCGGAACCACCGAGGCGTGCGGTGCGCTGTTCACGGGTCAGGGTTCGCAGTGGGTGGGGATGGGTCGTGGTCTGTACGACGTGTTCCCGGTGTTCGCCTCGGCGTTCGATGCGGTGTGCGTTGAGCTTGACCCGCTGTTGGGCGTGTCCCTGCGGGATGTCGTCTTCGACGGCGCGGGGGACCTGGACCAGACGGGGTTGACCCAGCCGGCCGTTTTTGCGGTCGAGGTGGCGCTGTACTGGTTGGCGGAGTCGTTCGGCGTGAAGCCGTCGGTGTTTGTGGGTCACTCGGTGGGGGAGATCGCGGCTGCCCACGTGACGGGTGTGCTGTCGCTCGCTGATGCGGCACAGCTGGTGGCGGCTCGTGGTCGGTTGATGCAGGCCCTACCCAGTGGTGGGGTGATGGTGTCGGTGCAGGCCACCGAGGCGGAGGTGTTGCCGCTGCTGGCCGGCCGGGATGACAGTGTGGGTGTCGGTGCGGTCAACGGCCCGACCTCCGTCGTCATCTCCGGCGCCGAGGCAGCGGTGGAGGAGATCGCCGCGTACTTCCGTGAGCTTGGTCGGAAAACGAAGCGGCTGAGTGTGTCGCATGCGTTCCATTCGCCGTTGATGGCCCCGATGTTGGACGAGTTCCGTCAGGTTGTCGCCGGCCTGTCCTTCACCGCTTCCGACATCCCGGTGGCGTCGACGGTGACCGGTGAGTTGACCACCGCTGCGGTGTGGGCGGATCCGGATTACTGGGTGGAGCACGTCAGGGCGGGTGTCCGGTTCGCCGACGCGGTACTGGCCAGTGGCGTCAGCATGTTCGTGGAGATCGGTCCGGACGCGATCCTGACCGCGCTGACCGGGCAGATCCTGGAAGAGGCCACCGCGATCCCGCTGGTCCGTAGGGATCGCGACGCGGCCGTCACCTTCACCACCGGCCTGGGCTCGCTCTGGGCCCGGGGCGTGAACGTCGACTTCTCCGCCCTGCTGGCCGGCGGGAAGCGGATCGACCTGCCGACGTACGCCTTCCAGCACCAGCGGTACTGGCCGACCCGGGGCTTCGACACCGTCGACGCCAACGGCCTCGGCCTCGACCAGGCACAGCATCCGCTGCTCGGTGCGGCGGTCAGCCTGCCCGACTCCGCCGGGGTGGTCTTCACCTCCCGGCTCTCCCTGGCCACCCAGCCCTGGCTGGCCGACCACGCGGTCGGCGGTACCGTCCTGGTCCCCGGAGCCGCACTGGTCGACCTGGTCCTCGGCGCAGCCGACGAGGCGCAGCGCGGACAGGTCGACGTCGAGACGTACGCCATCGAGGATTTGACCCTGGAGGCACCGTTGGTGCTCCCCGAGCGCGGCGGCGTGCAACTCCGGGTCGTGGTGGAGGGCGCCGACGAGCAGGGCCGCCGGGCCGTGTCGGTGTACTCGCGCCGGGACGACGCGGACGACCCGACGGCGGACTGGGTACGCCACGCGGACGGGGCACTGACCGCCACAACCAGCCGCCCCGACTTCGACCTCGCCGAGTGGCCGCCCGCCGGGGCGGACCGCATCGACACCGACCAGACCTACGCCGAGCTGGCCGCACTCGGGCTGGAGTACGGCCCGATCTTCCAGGGGCTGCGGGCCGCCTGGCGGCTCGACGGCGACATCTACACCGAGGTCGAACTGCCGGAGGGCACCGGCGCCGGTGACTTCGGCCTGCACCCGGCGCTGCTCGACGCCGCCCTGCACGGCATCGGCCTCGGCGGCTTCGTCGCCGACGAGGACACCGCGTACCTGCCCTTCTCGTTCGCGTCGGTGGCCCTGCACGCCACGGGCGCGACCGCTCTGCGGGTCCGGATCAGCCCGGCGGTGCCCGGTACGACCAGCGGAACCGTCGCCATCGCGATGGCCGACCCGGCCGGTGCACCGGTCGCCTCGGTCGGCACCCTCGCGCTGCGCCCACTGGAGGTGCCGTCGGCCACCGAGGCGACCACCTCGCGGGACGACCTCTTCCAGCCGTCCTGGCTGCCAGTGACCATCAGCGCCGACACCGCCGAGCCGGTGGTGGCCGTACTCGGTGACCTGGCCGACCTCGGCGGCGAACCGACCTACCCGACCACCCGGCACAACGACCTCGCCGACCTGGTCGACCCGGTACCCGCTCTGGTGCTGCTGGCCGTGCCCGCCGTGCCCGACGCCGACGCGGCGACGGTCCGGGCGGTCGTCGGCGGGGTGCTCGGCACCGTCCAGCAGTGGCTCGCCGACGACCGGTACGCCGACTCCCGGCTGGTGGTGACCACCCGGCACGCCATGCCGGTGGACGCCGGCCAGAACCCGGTCGACCTGGTGGGCGCTGCGGTGTGGGGACTGGTCCGGTCCGCCCAGTCGGAGAACCCGGACCGGCTGACCCTGGTCGACCTGGACGGTACGGCCGACTCGCTGGCCGCCCTGCCGGCCGCCGTCGCCACCGACGAACCACAGGTGGCCCTGCGCAACGGTGCCGCGTACGCCTTCCGGCTGACCCGGGCCGCCGGCGAGCTGGCGCCACCCGCCGACATCGACGCGTGGCGGCTGGACTTCCGCAGCCAGGGCGCCCTGGAGGCGCTCCACCTGCGGGAGTGGCCACAGGCGCAGGCCGCGCTGGCCCCCGGCCAGGTACGTGTCGCCATCCGGGCGGCCGGTCTGAACTTTCGCGACGTACTCAACGTGCTCGGCATGTACCCGGGCGACGCTGGCCTGCTCGGCCTGGAGGCCGCCGGTGTGGTCGTCGAGGTCGGCGAGGGCGTCACCAACATCGCCCCGGGTGACCGGGTGATGGGCATGCTCGATGGTGCCTTCGGCCCGTACGGCGTCACCGACCACCGGCTGCTCTGCCGGATGCCGCAGGGCTGGACGTTCGCCCAGGCGGCGGCGGCCCCGGTCGTCGCGCTGACCGCGTACTACGCGCTGGTCGACCTGGCCGGGCTGACGGCCGGCGAGTCGGTCCTGATCCATGCCGCTGCCGGTGGGGTCGGCTCGGTGGCCGTGCAACTGGCCCGGCACCTGGGTGCCGAGGTGTTCGGTACGGCGAGCCGGGGCAAGTGGGGTGCGCTGCGTCGGGCCGGTCTGGTGGATGAGCGGATCGGGGACTCCCGGACGACCGGGTTCGAGCAGAAGTTCGGCGATGTGACCGGTGGTCGGGGCATGGATGTGGTGCTCGACTGCCTGGCCGGTGAGTTCGTGGACGCGTCGCTGCGGCTGCTGCCGCGCGGCGGCCGGTTCGTCGAGATGGGCAAGACCGACATCCGGGATGTGGACCAGGTCGCCGCAGCCCATCCCGGTGTCCGGTACCAGGCGTTCGACGTGGTGGACGCCGGACGCGACCGGATCCAGGAGATGCTGCTCGCCCTGGTCGACCTCTTCGAGTCGGGCGCGCTGGGGCCGCTGCCGCTCAGCGCCTGGGATGTGCGGCGGGCGCCGGAGGCGTTCCGGCACCTGTCGCAGGCCAAGCAGGTCGGCAAGGTGGTACTCACCATTCCGCGTGACTTCGACGCCGACGACACGGTGCTGCTGACCGGTGCGACCGGTGCGCTGGGTCGACTGGTGGCCCGGCACCTGGTCAACGAGCACGGGGTCCGGCACCTGCTGCTGGTGTCCCGGCGGGGTGCGGACGCCCCCGGTGCGGCCGAACTGAATGCGGAACTGGCCGACCTTGGTGCCTCGGCGGCCTTCGCCGCCTGCGACGTCGCCGACCGGGCCAGCCTCGCCGCTGTCCTGGCGGCGGTACCCGCCACGCACCCGCTCACCGCCGTCATCCACACCGCCGGGATCCTCGACGACGGGGTCATCGACTCCCTCACCGCGGAGCGAATCGACCGGGTGTATGCCCCGAAGGTCGATGCCGCGCTCAACCTGCACGAGCTGACCCGCGACCTGGACCTGTCGGCGTTCATCCTGTTCTCCTCGGCGGCCGGTACCTTCGGCAACCCCGGTCAGGGCAACTACGCCTCGGCGAACGCGTTCCTCGACGCCCTCGCCCAGGCCCGCCGCGTCACCGGCCTGCCCGCCACCTCGCTCGCCTGGGGCCTCTGGGCCCAGACCGAGAACGGCGGCATGGGCGGCACCCTGGACAGCGCCGACCTGCACCGGATGGGTACCCCGGCACTCACCACCGACGAGGGCATGGCTCTGCTCGACGCCGCCTTCTCCTCGGGCAGCCCGGTGCTCGCCCCGATGAAGCTCGACCTGAAGACGATCGCCAGCGGTGACGAACCGCCCCACCTGCTCCGCGCGCTGGTGCGGGTACCCGCCCGCCGGTCGGCGGCCCGGGGCGGCACCTCCGGCAGTCCCCTCGCGGACCGGCTCGCCGGCCTGTCCCGCATCGAGCAGGACAACCTGCTGCTGGAGCTGGTCCGGACCAACGCCGCCGTGGTGCTCGGCTTCCCGGGGCCGGAGGCGATCGACCCGGACCGGGCATTCAACGAGGTCGGCTTCGACTCGCTCACCGCGGTCGAGCTGCGCAACCGGATGAACGCCGCCACCGGGGTACGCCTGCCGGCCACCCTGATCTTCGACTACCCGACCCCGAACGCGCTCACCGCGCACCTGCGCGACGAACTGGTCGGTGCCCTGCCGGCAGCCAGCGGCCCGGCGGTGCGGGTGCTCAGCGACGACGAACCGATCGCGATCGTCGGTATGGCCTGCCGGTTCCCCGGTGGCGTCTCCTCACCGGAGGAACTGTGGCGGATGCTGGTCGACGGTCGGGACGGCATGTCGACGTTCCCGACCGACCGGGGTTGGGACGTCGAGTCGCTGTACGACCCGGAACTGTCCCGCCCCGGCACCACGTACACGGTCGACGGGGCGTTCCTGCACGACGCGGGACAGTTCGACGCCCAGTTCTTCGGCATCTCGCCGCGTGAGGCGCTCGCCATGGACCCGCAGCAGCGGCTGCTGCTGGAGTCGTCATGGGAGGCGTTCGAGTCGGCCGGTATCGACCCGGTTGCCCTGCGGGGCAGCGACACCGGCGTCTACGCCGGGGTGATCTACCACGACTACGGCACCCGGCTCACCCAGATCCCGGACGGCGTGGAGGGCTTCCTCGGCACCGGTACCTCGGCCGGTGTGCTCTCCGGCCGGGTGTCGTACGCAATGGGGCTGGAGGGCCCGGCGGTCACCGTGGACACCGCCTGCTCGTCGTCGCTGGTGGCGCTGCACCTGGCGGTGCAGGCGCTGCGTACCGGGGAGTGCTCGCTGGCGCTCGCTGGAGGCGTCACCGTGATGTCCAGCCCGAACACGTTCATCGACTTCTCCCGCCAGCGCGGGCTCGCCCTGGACGGTCGCTGTAAGGCGTTCGCCGCCGGAGCGGACGGGACCGGCTGGGGTGAGGGTGTCGGCGTACTCCTCGTCGAGCGGCTCTCCGACGCACGGGCCAAGGGGCACCCGGTCCTCGCGGTGATCCGGGGTTCCGCCATCAACCAGGACGGCGCGTCCAACGGTCTGACCGCCCCGAACGGTCCGTCGCAGCAGCGGGTCATCCGCGCCGCGCTGAGCAGCGCCGGCCTGTCGGCCACCGAGGTCGACGCGGTCGAGGCGCACGGCACGGGTACCAGGCTCGGTGACCCGATCGAGGCGCAGGCACTCATCGCCACCTACGGGCAGGACCGGCCGGCCGACAGCCCGCTCTGGCTCGGCTCGGTGAAGTCCAACCTCGGGCACACACAGGCCGCCGCCGGTGTGGCCGGTGTGATCAAGATGGTGCAGGCCATGCGGTACGGCGTACTGCCGAGGACGCTGCACGTGGACGCGCCGTCCCCGCACATCGACTGGACCGCAGGTGCGGTCGAGCTACTGACCGAGAACCGGGAGTGGCCGCAGGCCAACCGGCCGCGTCGGGCGGCGGTGTCGTCGTTCGGCTTCTCCGGCACCAACGCGCACGTGGTGCTGGAACAGGCGCCGGTCATCGAGGCGCCGGTCGTCGACGCGGTTCCGGACGCTCCGGTCGTCCCCTGGCAGCTCTCGGCCAGGTCCCCTGCCGGGGTACGCGCCCAGGCCGCCCGGCTGCGCGACCACCTGACGGCGAACCCGGAACTCCCGGTCCGGGACGTTGCCTGGTCCCTCGCCAACACCCGGTCCGTCTTCGAACACCGGGCGCTCGCCGCCGGAACCGACCGTGACCAGTTGCTCTCCGCCCTGGCGGTGCTCGCCGGTGGCGACGAGGGTGCCGGCGCGGTCACCGGCTCGGTGACGCCGGGTGCGCTGGGTGCGTTGTTCACGGGTCAGGGTTCGCAGTGGGTGGGGATGGGTCGTGGTCTGTTCGACGCGTTCCCGGTGTTCGCTTCCGTGTTCGATGCGGTGTGCGTTGAGCTTGACCCGTTGTTGGGCGTGTCCCTGCGTGATGTTGTCTTCGACGGCAGTGGGGATCTGGACCAGACGGGGTTGACCCAGCCGGCGGTTTTCGCGGTTGAGGTGGCGCTGTTCCGGTTGGCGGAGTCGTTCGGTGTGAAGCCCACGGTGATTGTGGGTCACTCGGTGGGTGAGATCGCGGCTGCGCACGTGACGGGTGTGCTCTCGCTCAACGATGCGGCGAAGCTGGTGGCGGCTCGTGGTCGGTTGATGCAGGCTCTACCGGCTGGTGGGGTGATGGTGTCGGTGCAGGCCACCGAGGCGGAGGTGTTGCCGCTGCTGGCCGGCCGGGATGACAGTGTGGGGATCGGTGCGGTCAACGGCCCGACCTCCGTGGTTATCTCCGGCGCCGAGGCGGCAGTGGAGGAGGTCGCGGAGCATTTCCGGTCCCAGGGTCGGAAGACGAAGCGGCTGAGTGTGTCGCATGCGTTCCATTCGCCGTTGATGGCGCCGATGTTGGACGAGTTCCGTGCCGTGGTTGCTGGCCTGTCGTTCACCGCTTCCGACATCCCGGTGGCGTCGACGGTGACCGGTGAGCTGGCCACCGCCAGTGTGTGGGCGGATCCGGATTACTGGGTGGAGCACGTCAAGGCGGGTGTCCGGTTCGCCGACGCGGTGACCGCTGCCCAGGCTTCCGGTGTGGTCACGTTCGTGGAGATCGGTCCGGACGCGATCCTGACCGCCCTGACCGGGCAGATCCTGGAAGAGGCCACCGCAATCCCGCTGGTCCGTAGGGACCGGGACGCCGCGCTGACCTTCACCACCGGACTCGGTGCCCTCTGGGCCCGGGGCATCAGCATCGACTACACCGCACTGCTGTCCGGCGGGAAGCGGGTCGAACTGCCGACGTACGCCTTCCAGCACCAGCACTACTGGCTCCGACCCGACCTGGAACTGACCTACGTCAGCGGTACCCCGGCCGACCAGCAGGACAGCGGCGCCGAAGCTGCCAACGAGCTGGCGCTGCGGCTGGGTGGCGCAAGCGCCGAGGAGCAGCAGACGATCCTGCTGGACCTGGTGCGTACGCAGGTGGCGCTGACCCTGGCCCTCTCCGGACCGGAGGACGTCACGGTCGGGCAGGCGTTCAAGGATCTGGGCTTCACGTCGCTCACCGCCGTCGAGTTGCGCAACAAGCTGCAACGGGCCACCGGTGTCGAACTGCCCGCCACTCTCGTCTTCGACTACCCGACCCCGATGGACGTGGTCGAGTTGCTCCGGGTGCACCTGGACCCGGCGTCCGCCGCCGAGGCCAGTCTCCTGGCCGGCCTGGACCGGATGGAGGCGGCGGTGTCCGCCCTGAAGGCCGACACCCTCGCCGACTTCCGGGTCGCCGACCGGCTGCGCAACCTGCTCACCCGGTTGACCGCCACGGACGCCGGCAACGACGGACCGCAGGTCTCCGAACAACTCGAATCCGCCTCGGCCGATGAGGTCTTCGCCTTCATCGACGCCGAACTCGGGATCGCCTGAACTCTGTCTCCCTCGACGCGAAAGCTGCCTCATGTCTGACCAAGAGAAGCTCCTCGAGTACCTCAAGCGAGTCACCGCCGATCTTCACCAGACCCGGCGGCGGTTGCGGGAAGTCGAGACGGCCAACAGCGAACCGATCGCCATCGTCGCGATGAGCTGCCGCTACCCGGGTGGGGTCACCTCCCCCCGGGAGCTGTGGAAGCTCGTGGCGGAGGGGCGGGACGGGATCAGCACCTTCCCGGAGAACCGTGGCTGGGACCTGGAGGCGCTGTACCACCCGGACCCGGAGAACCCCGGAACGTCGTACTCGCGGGAGGGTGGCTTCCTGCATGACGCCGACCTCTTCGACGCGGAGTTCTTCGGCATCTCGCCCCGTGAGGCAGTCGCCACTGATCCGCAGCAGCGGCTGCTGCTGGAGGCGGCCTGGGAGGCCATCGAGTCGGCGGGTATCGACCCGAAGTCACTGAAGGGCAGCCGCACCGGGGTGTTCGCCGGTCAGGCGTACCACGACTACACCAGCCAGCAGCAGGCCAGCACGGCCAGCGAGGTGCAGGGCTTCCTCGGTACCGGCGGCTCCGGCAGCGTCACCTCCGGGCGGATCTCGTACACGCTGGGCCTGGAGGGCCCAGCGGTGACCGTGGACACCGCCTGCTCGTCGTCGCTGGTGGCACTGCACCTGGCGGTGCAGGCGCTGCGCGGCGGCGAGATCACCATGGCGCTCGCCGGTGGTGTGACCGTGATGGCCACCCCGGGGTCGTTCATCGACTTCTCGGCGCAGCGCGGGCTCTCCCCGGACGGACGGTGCAAGGCGTTCGCCGCCGGAGCGGACGGTACCGGCTGGGGTGAGGGTGTCGGCATGCTGCTGCTGGAGCGGCTCTCCGACGCCCAGCGCAACGGCCACCCGGTCCTCGCGGTGATCCGGGGCTCGGCGATCAACCAGGACGGTGCGTCGAACGGTCTGACCGCCCCGAACGGTCCGTCGCAGCAGCGGGTGATCCGGGACGCGCTGGCCAACGCCGAGCTGACGGCCGCCGACGTGGACGCGGTCGAGGCGCACGGCACGGGGACGACCCTGGGTGACCCGATCGAGGCGCAGGCACTGCTCGCCACCTATGGGCAGGGCCGGGTGGGTGCACCCCTCTGGCTCGGTTCGTTGAAGTCGAACATCGGTCACACCCAGGCTGCCGCCGGTGTGGGCGGCATCATCAAGATGGTGCAGGCCATGCGGCACGGCGTACTGCCGAAGACCCTGCACGTGGACGCGCCGTCGCCGCATATCGACTGGTCGGCCGGCGCGGTGGAGTTGCTGACCGAGGCCCGGGAGTGGCCGGCGTCCGACCGGCCGCGCCGCGCTGCGGTCTCGTCGTTCGGGTTTTCCGGTACGAACGCGCACATCATCATCGAGCAGGCTCCGGTGGCGGAGGAGCCGGAGAATGCCGAGGCGCAGCCGGAGCCGGTCGGCGACGGTGTACTGCCGTGGGTGCTGTCGGGCAAGTCGCCGGAGGCGGTACGCGCCCAGGCAGCACGGTTGGTCTCCTTTGTGGAGTCCGGGTCGGGGCTGTCCGCGCGTGATGTGGCCTGGTCTCTGCTCAACACCCGGTCGACCTTCGAGTACCGGTCGGTGGTGACCGGTCGTGACTTGACCGAGCTGGCTGCCGGTCTGGGGGATGTGTCGCCGGTTGCCGCTGTTTCGGGCTCTGTTGGTGCGTTGTTCACGGGTCAGGGTTCGCAGTGGGTGGGGATGGGTCGTGGTCTGTACGACGTGTTCCCGGTGTTCGCCTCGGCGTTCGATGCGGTGTGCGTTGAGCTTGACCCGCTGTTGGGCGTGTCCCTGCGGGATGTCGTCTTCGACGGTGCGGGGGATCTGGATCAGACGGGGTTGACCCAGCCGGCGGTTTTCGCGGTCGAGGTGGCGTTGTTCCGGTTGGCGGAGTCGTTTGGCGTGAAGCCGTCGGTGTTTGTGGGTCATTCGGTGGGTGAGATTGCCGCCGCCCACGTCACGGGTGTGCTCTCGCTCAACGATGCGGCGAAGCTGGTGGCGGCTCGTGGCCGGTTGATGCAGGCTTTACCGGCTGGTGGGGTGATGGTGTCGGTGCAGGCCACCGAGGCGGAGGTGTTGCCGCTGCTGGCCGGCCGGGATGACAGTGTGGGTGTCGGTGCGGTCAACGGCCCGACCTCCGTGGTCCTCTCGGGTGCCGAGGCGGCCGTGGAGGAGATCGCCGAACACTTCCGCGCCCTTGGTCGGAAGACCAAGCGGCTGAGTGTGTCGCATGCGTTCCATTCGCCGTTGATGGCGCCGATGCTGGACGAGTTCCGTCAGGTTGTCGCCGGCCTGTCCTTCACCGCTTCCGACATTCCGGTGGCGTCGACGGTGACGGGCGAGTTGACCACCGCTGCGGTCTGGGCTGACGCGGACTACTGGGTGGAGCACGTCAGGGCGGGTGTCCGGTTCGCCGACGCGGTGACCGCCGCGCACACCGGTGGTGTGGTCACGTTCGTGGAGATCGGTCCGGACGCGATCCTGGCCGCGCTGACCGGGCAGATCCTGGAGGAGGCCACCGCAATCCCGCTGGTCCGTAGGGATCGGGACGCCGCGCTGACCTTCACCACCGGACTCGGTGCCCTCTGGGCCCGGGGCATCAGCATCGACTTCTCCGCCCTGCTGGCTGGTGGGAAGCGGGTCGAGCTGCCGACGTACGCCTTCCAGCACCAGCGGTACTGGCTGGAGGCCACCGCGAGCGTGCCGGCCGATCCGACCGGGCTGGGCATGACCGCTGCCGAGCATCCGTTGCTGGCGGCGGCGATGACCCTGGCCGGGGCGGACGAGCATGTGCTGACCGGTCGGCTGAGTGTGGCGACGCATCCGTGGTTGGCCGATCACCAGGTGATGGACACCATCGTCCTGCCCGGTACCGCGCACGTGGAACTCGCCCTGCACGCCGGTCACCGGGTGGGTTGCGACACCCTGGACGAGCTGACCCTCCAAGCGCCACTGGTGCTCCCCGCCTCGGGCGCGGTACACGTCCAGATCACCGTCGGCGAAGCCGACGAGGACGGCCGCCGTAACGTGGCGGTCTACTCCACCCTGGAGAGCGCCAACACCGCCGGTCAGTACACGGAGTGGACCACCCACGCCATCGGTGTGCTGACGCCGAGCACCGTTCCCGCCGTACCGCTGACGGAGTGGCCGCCCACGGACGCCGAGCCGATCCCGGTCGACGGTCACTACCCCCAGCTTGCCGAGGTGGGCCTCCAGTACGGCCCGGTGTTCCGGGGCCTGCGCGCCGCCTGGCGGCAGGGTGACGACATCTACGCCGAGGTACAGCTCCCCGAGGCGGCCGGCGAGGAGGCACAGGCGTTCGGCCTGCACCCGGCGCTGCTCGACGCCGCCCAGCACGCCATCGGCCTCAACGGCTCCGGCGAGGGCGGCGCACTGCTGCCGTTCACCTTCGCCGGGGTCAGCCTGCACGCCACCGGCGCCAGCGCCCTGCGGGTGCGGATCAGCCCCAGCGGGTCGGACGGGGTGACCCTGGTCGCGGCCGACGCGGCCGGGGCCCCGGTGGTCACCGTGTCGACGCTGACCCTGCGGGCGGTCACCGCCGACGCGTTCAAGGCCGCCCAGCCGAGCTTCCACGAGTCGCTCTTCCAGGTCGACTGGTCCCCGCTGCCGGTCGCCGCCGCCGCTACGGGCGAGGCCAACTGGGCCGGTCTCGGTGATCTCGACCTGCCGGGGGTGCCGCTGCGGAGCTGCGCCGACCTGGCGGCCGCTACCGCCCTCGACCCCGCCCCTGAGCTGATCTTCGTCGACGCCCGTACGGAAAGCGTCGAGCTGGACGCCACCACCGTCCGCGCGGCGACGAACCGGGTACTCGCCCTGGTCCAGGAGTTCCTGTCCGACCCCGAACTGGCCCAGTTCCGGCTGGTGCTGCTCACCCGGGGCGCGGTCGCCCCGCTGGCCGGTACCGCACCGGAGGACCTGGCGGCTGCGGCGGTCTGGGGACTGGTCCGCTCGGCGAAGTCCGAGAACCCCGACCGGCTGATCCTGATCGACCTCGACGGGAGCGAGGACTCTGTCCGTACCCTGCCGGCGGCCCTCGCCACCGGCGAACCGGAACTGGCCCTGCGGGCCGGCAAGGTGTTCGTGCCCCGCCTCGGCCGGGTCGGTGCGCAGGCCGCGCTGAACCCGCCGGCCGGGGTGACGGAGTGGCGGCTGGACACCACCGCCAAGGGCAGTCTGGACGGGCTGGCCTTCATCCCGTGGCCGGCCGCCGGGGAGCCACTCGTCCCCGGTCAGGTACGCGTCGCGATGCGCGCCGCCGGTCTGAACTTCCGGGACGTGCTCGACGCGCTCGGCATGTACCCCGGTGACGCCGGCCTGATGGGCTTCGAAGGCGCCGGCGTGGTGGTCGAGGTCGGTGCGGGCGTCACCGACCTGGCCCCCGGCGACCGGGTGATGGGCATGCTCGACGGCGCCTTCGGCCCCTACGCCACCGCTGACCGGCGGATGCTCAGCCGGATCCCGGACCACTGGAGCTTCGCCGAGGCCGCTGCCGCACCGGTGGTCTTCACCACCGCGTACTACGCGCTGGTCGACCTGGCCGGGCTGAAGTCCGGCGAGTCGGTGCTGGTGCACGCGGCGGCCGGCGGTGTCGGCTCCGCAGCCGTGCAGATCGCCCGGCATCTGGGTGCCGAAGTGTTCGGTACGGCCAGTCGGGGCAAGTGGGCCGCGCTGCGTCGGGCCGGTCTGGTCGACGACCGGATCGGGGACTCCCGGACGGTCGAGTTCGAGCAGAAGTTCGGTGCCGTGACCGGTGGTCGGGGCATGGACGTGGTGCTGGACTGCCTGGCCGGTGAGTTCGTGGACGCCTCGCTGCGGTTGCTGCCGCGTGGTGGCCGGTTCGTCGAGATGGGCAAGCTCGACATCCGCGACCCGGAGACCGTCGCCGCCGACCACCCGGGCGTGCACTACCAGGCGTTCGACGTGGCCGACGCCGGCCCGGACCGGCTTCGTCAGATCCTCGCCGAACTGCTGGCCCTCTTCGAGGCCGGTGCGCTGCGGCCCCTGCCGATCACCACCTGGGACGTGCGGCGGGCTCCGGAGGCGTTCCGTCACCTGTCGCAGGCCAAGCAGGTCGGCAAGGTGGTACTCACCATTCCGCGCGGCTACGACACCGACGGCACGGTGCTGCTGACCGGTGCGACCGGTGCGCTGGGTCGACTGGTGGCCCGGCACTTGGTGACCGCGCACGGGGTCCGGCACCTGCTGCTGGTCTCCCGGCGGGGTGCGGACGCCCCGGGCGCCGCCGAACTGGGTGCGGAACTGGCGGATCTGGGGGCCTCGGTGACGTTCGCCGCGTGTGACGTGGCGGACCGGGCCAGCCTCGCCGACGTTCTCGCCGCGATTCCGGTGCAGCACCCGCTCACCGCAGTCATCCACACCGCTGGTGTGGTCGACGACGGGGTGATCAGCGCGCTGAACGAGGAGCGGATCGACCGGGTGTTCGCGCCCAAGGTCGACGCCGCCATCAACCTGCACGAACTGACCCGGCACCTCGACCTCTCCGCGTTCATCCTGTTCTCCTCGGCGGCCGGCACGTTCGGCAACCCGGGACAGGGCAACTACTCGGCCGCGAACGCGTTCCTCGACGCACTCGCCCAGGTCCGCCGGATCGCCGGCCTGCCCGCCACCACCCTGGCCTGGGGACCGTGGGCGGAGGCCGGCGGCATGACCGGTGGACTCAGCGACGCCGACCGGGGCCGGATGGAGCGCGAGGGCTTCCGCCTGCTCGCCGGCCACGAGGGCATGGCCCTCATCGACACCGCGCAGACCACCGGGCAGGCGCTGCTGCTGCCGATGCACCTCGACACCGCCGTACTCGCGCCGCACGCCAACGAGCTGCCAGCGATGTTCCGGGGCCTGGTCCGGGCTCCCGCACGCCGCGCGGCCTCCGCAGCCCGGGGCGGCGCCGACTCGTTGACCCGCAAGCTCGCCGGGCTGAGCGAGGCCGACCGCGAGCAGCTTTTGCTCGACCTGGTACGCACCAGCGTGGCCGGGGTGCTCGGCTTCGCCGGCCCGGAGATGATCGACCAGAACCGCAGCTTCAACGAGATCGGCTTCGACTCGCTGACCGCCGTGGAACTGCGTAACCGGCTCAACTCGGCGACCGGGCTGCGGCTGCCCGCCACCCTGGTCTTCGACTACCCGACCCCGGTGACCCTGGTTTCCTACCTGCGTGACGAACTGGTCGGCTCACTGCCGGCGGCCAGCGGCCCGGCGGTGCGGGTGCTCAGCGACGACGAGCCGATCGCGATCGTCGGCATGGCCTGCCGGTTCCCCGGTGGCATCTCCTCACCGGAGGAACTGTGGCGGATGCTGGTCGACGGTCGGGACGGCATGTCGACGTTCCCGACCGACCGGGGTTGGGACGTCGAGTCGCTGTACGACCCGGAGCTGTCCCGCCCCGGCACCACGTACACCATCGACGGTGGGTTCCTGCACGAAGCCGGTGACTTCGACGCCGAGTTCTTCGGCATCTCGCCCCGCGAGGCAATGGCGATGGACCCGCAGCAGCGGCTGCTGCTGGAGTCCGCGTGGGAGGCGTTCGAGTCGGCCGGCATCGACCCGGCCGCAATGCGCGGCAGCGACACCGGCGTCTACGCCGGCATGATCTACCACGACTACGGCACCCGGCTCGCCGCCGTACCGGACGGGGTGGAGGGCTTCCTCGGCACCGGTACGTCGGCCGGTGTGTTCACCGGTCGGGTGTCGTACGCGCTCGGGCTGGAGGGCCCCGCGGTCACCGTCGACACCGCCTGCTCGTCGTCGCTGGTGGCGCTGCACATGGCCGTCCAGTCACTGCGTTCGGGCGAGTGCTCGCTCGCGCTCGCCGGTGGCGTGACCGTCATGTCCACGCCGAACGCGTTCATCGACTTCAGTAAGCAGAACGGGCTGGCCCGCAACGGCCGCTGCAAGGCGTTCGCGGCTGCCGCGGACGGCACCGGCTGGGGTGAGGGTGTCGGCGTACTCCTCGTCGAGCGGCTCGCCGACGCCCGACGCAACGGTCACCAGGTGCTCGCCATCGTCAAGGGCTCCGCGCTCAACCAGGACGGCGCGTCGAACGGGCTGACCGCCCCGAATGGCCCGTCGCAGCAGCGGGTCATCCGCGCCGCGCTCGCCGACGCCGGCATCACCGCCGCCGACGTGGACGTGGTGGAGGCGCACGGTACGGGCACCACCCTCGGTGACCCGATCGAGGCGCAGGCCCTGCTCGCCACGTACGGGCAGGCGCACTCCGGGGACGCCCCGCTCTGGTTGGGCTCGCTGAAGTCGAACATCGGGCACACCCAGGCTGCCGCCGGTGTCGCCGGCATCATCAAGATGGTCCAGGCGATGCGGAACGGCGTACTGCCGAAGACGCTGCACGTCGACGCGCCGAGCCCGCACATCGACTGGTCGGCCGGTGCGGTCGAACTGCTCACCGAGCCGCGTGAATGGCCGGACGCCGACCGCCCGCGCCGCGCCGGTGTCTCGTCGTTCGGCTTCTCCGGTACCAACGCCCACGTGATCCTGGAGCAGGCTCCGGTCGAGGCGGATCAGGTGCCGGTGACCGACGAGCAGCCCCCGGCCGACGGGGTGCTGCCGTGGCTGCTGTCCGCGAAGACCCCGGACGGGGTACGCGCCCAGGCAGCGAAGCTGCGCGCGTTCCTCGATGCTCGGGACGACCTCACCCCACGGGATGTCGCCCGGTCGCTGGTGGTGACCCGCTCGCAGTTCGAGTACCGGTCGGTGGTGGCTGGTCGGGACGTTGCTGACCTGGTGGACGGTCTGGCGGTGTTGGCGTCCGGTGGTGGGGTGACTCATCGGGCGGTGCCGGGTCGGTTGGGTGCGTTGTTCACGGGTCAGGGTTCGCAGTGGGTGGGGATGGGTCGTGGTCTGTACGACGTGTTCCCGGTGTTCGCC
>NZ_JBAKHU010000090.1:0-18283 GCF_036906895.1 Micromonospora sp. CPCC 206060 | reverse complement strand
CCATCCGCGCCCTGGAGGACCAGGCCGCATAACCGAGTCCTCCACGATTCCAGGGGATTGACAGTCCACCCATACCGGCGAGCGGCCGGCGCTTGGGCGGCAGGTAGGCGATGCGTGTGGTGTGGTTGCCGGATGCCGGCAAACCTGTTGCCCGATGTCGACCGGACGCGGCCCTGGATGCCGGACGGGCGTGAGCGCCACGATGTGGGCATGACAAGCGACATCGCCGTGCTCGCCGAGGACTTGACCAAGTTCTACGGCCAACGCCGCGGCATCGAGGGTCTCACCCTTGAGGTCCGCACCGGTGAGGTGATGGGCTTCCTCGGGCCCAACGGCGCCGGGAAGACCACCACCATCCGGTTGCTGCTGGACTTCCTACGTCCGACCTCTGGCCGCGCGACGGTTCTCGGGCTCGACCCGCGCCGGGACAAGGCCGTCCTGCACCGGCAGATCGGCTACCTGCCCGGCGAGCTGACGTTTCCCGGCCGGGAAAGAGCCGAGGACCTGTTGCGCTTCTTCGGCGATGCCCGTGGCGGCGTGGCCTGGTCGCAGGTAACCGATCTGGCCGAGCGGCTCGACCTGGACCTGTCCCGCCCGGTCCGCACCATGAGCAAGGGCAACAAGCAGAAGGTCGGCCTGGTACAGGCGTTCATGCACCAACCGGCCCTACTGATCCTGGACGAACCCACCAGCGGCCTGGACCCGCTCATGCAGCAGGAGTTCCTGGCCATGGTCCGCGAAGCCCGCGACGCCGGCCAGACCGTTTTCATGTCCTCCCATGTTCTCGCCGAAGTGCAGCAGACCGCCGGCCGGGTGGCCATCATCCGCGACGGCCGGCTGGCTGCGGTCGAACGCGTGGAGTCGCTCGGCAAGCGTGCCATCCGTGCGGTGGAGATCCACTTCGATGATCCCGTGGATCCGGCGGAGTTCAGCGTCCTTCCCGGGGTGAGTGACGTGTCGGTGTCCGGGCCGGTGCTCAGATGCACCGTGGATGGCCGCCTCGACCCGCTGATCAAAGCCGCGGCGCGACATGAGGTCGTGGACATGCTGTCGTCCGAGCCCGATCTGGAAGAGACCTTCTTGTCGTTCTACTACCACTCCGAAGGAGTCGGCGATGCTTCCCGCGCTGGTGCGTAAGACCTGGCGGGACGACCGCCGTGCGCTGGTTGGCTGGGCCACCGGCGTCGCTCTTTTCACCGTCATCTACACCTCCTTCTACAGCCAGTTCCAGGGGGCCGCGGAACTGAAGCAGGACGCCTTGCCGCAGGGGATGCTGGACTTCCTCGGCATCGCCGACATGCTCTCGCCGGCCGGCTACCTGCAGGCAACGATCTTTAGCCTGATCGGACCGCTGCTGGTACTCATGTGCGCGATCACGCTGACCACTCGTACGATCGCCCGTCCGGAGGAGGACGGCGGCATGGAGCTGTTGCTGGCCAACCCGCTGTCACGGACCGCCTTCGCCGGACAGCGCCTCGCGGCGACCGGCACCGCCGTCACGGTGGTCGCGGCCATCCCGTTGATCCTGCTAATGATCATCCTCCCACGGGTGGGCATGGACATTCCGCTGTCCAACGTCGCTGCTGCCGGTGCCGGTTTGATCGCCCTGGTGTGGTGCTTCACGGGCATCGCCTTTCTCGCCGGCGCCGCCACCGGAAAACGCGGCACTGTTCTGACGACCACCGGTGTCCTTGCCGTCGCCACCTACATGGCCAACGCTGTCAGCGGCATGTCCGATGGCTGGCACTGGCTGCGCTGGCTGTCGCCGTTCCACTACTTCATCGGCACCGATCCCCTGCACACCGGCTGGCACCCGGTCGAACTGCTCACCCTCATGGCTGTCGGTGCCGTGACCACGGTCGTCGGGGTGCTCATGTTCGATCGCCGCGACGTAGGTGTCTGACGCGGATTCTGGTGGCCGCCCACTACCCCCAGACGACCACCAGAACGCCCACGAGGAACGGCAGATGACCGACCACACCTGGCTGACCGAAGGCTGGGAAGACCTCTTGCGTGCCCCCGCCGACCGCCGGCGGGGCCAGGGCGCCGGCCGGCTGGGCGCCCGTGCCGCTGACGCCGGCCTGCAACTGCACGACCTGGTCGCCGGCGTGTTCGCCGCCGCCGATGCCTACTGGAACACCAATTCGATCGGTCAGTCCGACAATGCCGCCGCAGTGTCCAGGCGCGCTGCGGCGCTACTGGACACCGCGCGTTCCGTGTTGGTGGCCGCCCTCGACGGATACCTGAACCAGACCCGCGCCGAACTGTTCCGGCACGACAGCGAGCGCGCCGCGTTCGTCAACGACCTGCTCACCGGTCGAGCCGAACCCGGCAGCCTGGCCGAACGAGCCCACCGCTACGGCATCCGCCTGTCGGCTACCCACACCGTCCTGGTCGCCCGTGCTTCCCGCCTCACCACCGACCTCGCCCACCGCGTCGACGCGGCGCTCGCCGCCCGTTTCGGTGAAGGCAACACCCTCACCACCCTGTGCGAGGGCGACCTGATCTGCATCAGCGCCGGCGGTCTGAGGGGTATCGGGGCTGAACTCGCACACCTGCTCATCGCCGACCTCGGCGCCGAAGGCTGGCAGGTCGCCGTCGGCCGGGCCCACCCCGGCGTGCACGGCCTGGCCACCTCTCTCGAGGAAGCCCGCAACGCTCTCGACCACGCCGCCAAACTCGGCTTCACCGCACCCGTGCTCAACGCCGCTGACCTGCTGGTCTTCCCCGTCCTACTACGTGACCGCGATGCCATCACCGACCTGGTCACCACCGTCCTCGGCCCACTCACCACGGCTCGTGGCGGTGTCCAGCCCTACCTGGACACCCTGACCGTGCTCTTCGACAACCAGGGCAACCACACCGCCACCGCTCGGCAGATGCACCTGTCCGTACGGGCGGTCACCTACCGCCTCGACCGCATCCACAACCTGACCGGCTACCACCCCAACGAACCCACCCAACGCTTCACACTGCACGCCGCAGTGCTCGGCGCCCGACTCCTCGGCTGGCCCAACGGGGCGGAGGGCTGACCGAGACACCGCGCCGTCGCTGGTCATCCGCGCCTGCCGACACTCGCAACGCGCGGGCCGGGCGCATGTGGCCAGAGGTGGCCCAGGTGTACTCGTCGAGATTGAGCTGTTTCTATCGCGGCTGTCCCTCAAGGGCTGGAAGGTCCTGACCAACCTGCGCTGCTGCCCCGCCGAGCCACCGCGATCGTCCAGGCCATTCTCGTCCTGCACGCCATCGAGGCCGACCGCCACTCACGATGAGAAGGGCTCACCACGCTGCCGCGTGACCCCGCAGACGGATCGCGTGCGGGGCCACGTCGTCAGACGTTCGTCAGGACTGGCCGGTGATGCACGACGAACTGGTTCGGTTGCACTGGGCGTACCCGTTTCGTTTTGATTCTGTGGCCGTGGCTCACGGTACGAGATTGACCGTGTGACTGTCGCTGGGTATGTAGACCTCGCGGAGCCCGACGATCCGGGCGCCGGTCTGGCCGATGTTCTCGCACAGGTTGAACGCGGCCTGCGGTACATAGATCGGCCCGTACTGGCCGGTCCACACCGCACCGTCCGCAGCCTCCGCGTAGTAATAGGCGTAGCGGTTGTTCGTGTCCAGCACGTACGCCTGGCCGCCGTGGTCAATGGCCCACCAGCCCCGGGTCGCCCAGGGAGAACCGTAGGCGTTGCACCCGGTGTCGTAGTACATGATCGCGACCCAGATCCGGGGACCGTAGCTGTTGCGGAAGTGGAGTTGCATTTCTCAGCCCTCCACGATCCACGGCGTCGGGCGGCGGCTCAGCGGGGTGTCGATGATGCGGGCGTCGTTCGGGGCGAGACGGACCCCGGAGGCGGTAGCGGACTCCGGCCCGGTCGCCCGGCCCGGCCGGACGTCGGTGGCGCTCTCGGTACCGGTCCGGTGCGCCTGCCGGCGGCCGACCTCCCGTGCCGGTGGGGCGCCGAAGCCGCCCGGGGCGTCCGGGACGTCGTGGGTGCCGGTGTCGCCCGCCGACGCGGCACCACCGGCCCCGGTGGTGCCGACGGCGGCCAGGCCGAGCACACCACCGATGCGCAGGAGCACACGCCGGGTAAACGGCATGCTGGCGGGATCAGGCGAGTTGGTGTACGGGGAATCAGGCATGATTCGGGCCCTTCTGACTTCTTGTCCTACTCGCAGACGCGGAGGGGCAGTAGACGCGAATTGATTCACGCGCGACTTCAAACTAGTCGTAGATCTGACAAAATAAGCAATGACATTGATGTTCTTATAAAAGATATGGCGTGTTCCGTAATTCGGTCCAGGCGTCCGAAAGAAAGGACACAACCGAAAAATCACCGAAGGCCACGCCGAATTGTCTGCCTGATTCCCCACCTGCCCGAAGTCGGCGTCCTACGCGCTTGCTGCAGGGGCTGTCCGAGTAAGGCGCTGTGCCACTTTCGATGGCGACGGAGGGCGCCGTTCAGCCGAGCAGGATTCGGTGTCGAAAGGAGTGGGAAGCCGGCGCGTCCGTACATCTGACGTTTCGTCAGTTTGGTCTTGGTGTTGACGCCCTCGGTGCCGCCGTTGTGGCAGCCGTGGGTCGCAGCGGCGTTCACGGCGTCGCGGTCCTGGCCGATGCTGTGGGTGAAGGTGTGCAGGTGGGGCAGCCGCTGTGCCCGCCCGTGGCGCCAGTTCCGGCGCCACGGGCGGGACTGTTCAGCGAGCGGTCGCGTATGCGGCGCAACCGATCAGCTCGAGCGACACCTGGAGCCGCTCTAGGCTGATGTTCTTGGCGATGGTGTCCTCAGGGGTGTGGTACGGCGGCTCCAGCAGTGCCGGACTCTCCTCGCCACGCCAGGAAAAGTTGGCACTGGCGATGCCGACCTCCTGGAAGGACTGGTGGTCGCTGGAACCGCGCTGCGTCACCGGCGAGATCCGCGGGTCGTAGCCGAGGCGAACCGCCGCGGCCGTCACCTCGTCGGTGGCCCGGTTGGACTGACCGGTGAACGACAGCAGCCAGTACCGTGTCGCCGGGTCCCAGCTGGTGGCGACCATGTCGTTCTGGTACACCGCGAGGAACCGGTCCCGCTCCGCCTGCGGGAGCTGCCGGACGTGGTAACGGGAGCCGATCAGCCCTTGTTCCTCCGAGCCCCACAGGGCGAACCGGAGGGTGGCCTCGACCGGGATCGCGCGCAGCACACGGGCCAGCTCGAGACAGAGCACCGTGCCGGAGCCGTCGTCGTTGGCGCCGGGTGCGCCGATGACCGTGTCGTAGTGGGCGCTGACCATCACCACCGGCCCACCGGCACCCGAACGCCCCACCCGCTCGGCAATGACATTGTTCGAGGTCAGACCACGGTGCGCGGCGGTGGAGATGGTGAGCGTGAGCCGACCGGCGGCGAGCAGACCACGCAGCCGCTCCTTCTGCGCCTGGGCGACCCCGACCACCGGGAACGGCACCGGCGAGCTGGCCGAGCCCGGCAGGGTCGGCGAGAACGCCGCCGTCCGCCGGGGCGGTACGCCGTCAGCCGCGAGGAACACGACGGCGGCGGCCCCACGGGCCCGGGCGGTGGCCACCAGTTGCTCACGCTGCGCCGCCACGTAGTCGACCAGCACGATGCGGCCGGTTACGTCCGGGGGGTAGTTTTCCGGTGCACCCGCGCCCGCGTCCACCACGTCGCCGCTGACCGTGGTGTCCAGCGCAGCGTGCGGGGAGGCACCGGCCTGCCAGTTCAGGTCGGTGGGGAGTCCGGCCGGCGAGGCGAGCTGAGCGAGGAACTTGTCCGCCACGGCGAACGGTTCCAACCGGGTGTCGTACCCCAGGTGGTCCAGCTCCTTGGCGATGTAGTCGGCGGCGCGGCGCTCGGAAGCCGTCCCGCCGATGCGCGGCCCGATGTCTTCGCTGAGGACACGCAGGTGCGACAGTGCCCGCTCGGCCGACACCTGAGCGATGACCTTGCGGTCGTCCGGGGTGAGCGCTGGCGGACGGTAGGCGCCGGGGCGCTGGTCAGTGGCCGCCCATGCCGGCGCGGGAAGGGCCACGGTGGCGGCGCCGCCGAGGGCAATGGTCAGCATCCGCCGTCGGTTCACGGTGGAGTGAACTGGGTCGGTTGAGGGTGTAGCGGGATAGCCGCCGTTGGTCATGGGTCCTCCTGAACACTTGCGGAGCCCGGTCGGCTGGTGGGTGGCCAGGCTCACAGGAACTTGAACCTATCCACCATGTCGTGGTCCCTCCAAGATCCGATCGGGCGGTCGTCGGAGGGCTGTGCAGCCGCCCTGACCAGGCCCGGTCACCAGTCAGGCGAACGGAAGGGGCTCCGGCTCCGGGTGGGCTCCGCAGCCTCGATGGCCCGGCGGTGGTACTCCGCGCCGAGGATCGGCACGGACCTCAGCGTGTCCTGGATGGACCTCGAACGGTGCGGCACACGACATCGCCGGACGGATGCCGCCCATCCCTTCGTTGCGGGCGGGGCCCGAGGATCTCGCGACGCTGGAACGGGCGATCGGGCGCTGGGCCATCGGGTCCACGACTTCTAAAATGATCTCGTGACCCCCGACCTCGACCGCCTCCACGAGCTCCTCGACGCCTCACCCGGCCTCGCACGGCGGCCGGCCGGCGGCGTTGCGGAGCCGGACCTGCGCCGTGCCGAGGAGCGTGTCGGCCCGCTGCCAGCCTCGTACCGCTGGTGGCTGGCCGAGTACGGCGTCGGCTGGATCGGCGGCGAGCAGCTGGCGACCGTCGCCGCGCCCGGGTTCGACGACGAGCACGATGCCATCACCGCGCCCTGGCGGCACGACGGCCAGCGGCTGTGTTTCTTCACCGACGCCGACGGCGACGCCTACTCGTACGCGCTGGACCGTCGCTGCGGCGACGAACTTCCCGTAGTGCGCCGCAGCGCGCTCGACGGGGTGGAAGATGACGTCGCCGACTCGTTCGCCGGTTTCCTCGCCGTGACCGACGCCCTCGCTCGTGGGCTCGGCGATGGCCCCAACCCAACGGTCGCGCGGCTGTGGCGCGCCACGCCCGGGTTGCTGCGCGACGACGGCATGCTCATCTACGGGCCGCACGTCATCCAGGAACGCAACGAGACCTTCGAGGTGGCCGACTACGCGCCCGAGTGGGTCCTCGTCGGCGACGACAGCGGCGGCAACGGCCTGCTCATGCGACAGCACGGCCGCGACCGCTCCAGCGTCTGGCTACTCGACCTCGGCGCGATCAGCGAGAACATCGAGGACGACGGGGAACTCGTCACCGACGACCTGATCGGATGGCTCGAGCACCGACCCTCTTGACGTTCTCCCCGCCCTGAGGACGGGATTCCCTCCACGCCACGCGTGGAACAGCGCACCACGTCCGAGTGGACTCCTGCTTCTCGGCGCGGTGCCGACACGGGTGGCGGTCTTACCTGCGCTCCACCGGCGTTTGAGTTGTCCCAACGTCCCTGGGCCAACACGTTCCGCGGCCGGCGTTCACATCCCGGTCGTGGACCGCACAACGGGCAGTCCGACCGGACGTTCAACGGCTTCGGCCCGTCGATGCGTCCGCACGCCGAGCACATCCGGCCGGAGGCGACGTACCGGCCGCCGCATCCCTTGCGATCCGGCGCACGGTGTGGCTCGTGTGAGCAACACCGTGCGCGGGCCGCGCTGTCAGGCGTAGTAGTTCACGCTGACCGGCCAGGACCCGGTGTACGGGGTCCAGCCCTGGAGGGTGGCGGGGATGCCGACCCGGGTGTAGCAGTTGATCACCTGGAAGTGCAGGTGCGGCGCGGTCGACGCCCCGGTGCTGCCCGACCAGCCGATGACCCGGCCCTGTGGGACCCAGTCGCCGGTGTTGTAGATGGCCCGGTTCAGGTGTGCGTAGTGGGTGCAGGTGCCGTTCGAGTGCCGAATGATCACCTCGATGCCGTTCTGCCAGTACGGCGACCAGTCTGATACGAGGATCTGGCCGCCCTGCGCGGCGGAGACCTCGTAGTTCGCCGGGAGGCCGAAGTCCCATGCGTACTCGTTGTACGGACCGACGTGAGTACGTGCCCTCCGGACCCTGGGTGACCATGTAGGCCTCGCCGGCCGGGTACGGCAGTTCGTAGTAGTAGTTGGCGGCCGACGCCGGGCCGGCTCCGACGACCAGGATCCCAGCCGCCGTCACCAGCGTGATCGCCATGGCACAGATCCTGTGCCAGAGCGTTGTCGCTCGCTTCATTGAACCCTCGCTTCTGTCACACCCCCCGCAGTGGACAGGGGCATAGACGATTAAGCCGGACTACCACCTCAAAGATCAATAGGTGACGATATTTTCACGAAGCGTGGGCACACGATGTCGGGTGACACAGCCGGGTTGAGCACCGCCTGCCGGCCGAGGTGATCGTGGCCGCGGCGCCCGAAAGTCCCCCACGAGCGGCCGACCGGTGCTGGCGGTGCTGCACGGCTCGGCGGTGAACCTGGATGATCTTCGCCATCGAGACCCAGCTACGCCTGGCCGCCCCTCGCCCGCACCCTACGCCGCCCTGGGAGAACCGGCCGCGCCTGAACGCCTCACACCCGTCCGCGCCGCCACACCCACCCCACTCGATATCGACATAGTTCCTTGTGTACATGCGTGCATGTACCTACCGTGGCGATCAATCTCTCCGCCGGACAGGAGCACGCATGGGAATCGCGAGGAGAAACCTCATCCGTGGCGCGGTGGCCGTCACCGGCTTGTCTGCCGGTGGGATCCTGTTGCCCGGCCGGGCCTACGCCGCGCCGGCGATCTACAACCCCTTCGCCGGGTACCCAGTCACCGATGGATGGCAGGATCACCTCGACCGGGGCTCACTGGGCGGCATCGACTTCGCGATGCCCGTGGGTACACCGCTGCCCGCCTGCGGGGCGGGCACCGTCACCAACACGCCGTACAACGGCACCGGCGGCCACACGGTCACCATCAGCCACTCCGAAGGCTACAGAAGCCAGTATCTCCATCTATCCCAGTTCGCACTGGCCAACGGAACCTACGTCTCGGCCGGCACCATCGTCGGGCTGTCCGGCGGCGCCGCAGGCGCACCCGGATCGGGCAGCTCGACCGGACCACACCTGCACTGGCACATGATCAACCCCGCCGGGGTACGGATCAACCCGCTGGAGTACATAGCGCAGAACCCATCGACGGGCACGGTCGGCCCGATGTTCCACACGGTACGCGCCGCAACCGGGGCCTGGAGCGGATTCCAGCCGCTCAACGGCTACCAAACCTCCTCGCAGGGCAGTGCCAGGGACATGGCCATGGCCGGCCTCCCCGACGGCACAGCGCAGATGGTCATCGTCGGCCTGGACGATGGCATTTACCACCGCGTCCGCAACACCAACGGCACCTGGAGCCAGTTCCAGCCGCTCAACGGCAGCGGTACCACCAGCACCGCGCAGGGAAAACGGGTAGCCATCGCCGGCCTGCCCAACGGCTCGGCCCAGATCGTGATCATCGGTAGCGACGACACGGTCTACCACCGCATCCGCAACGCGGACGGAAGCTGGACCGAATTCGGCAGGCTCAACGGTTTCAATACCTCAACCCCAGCCGGCGCCAAGGATGTCGCCATCTCGGGGCAACCCGACAACACCGCGCAGGTGGTCATCGTCGGCATCGACAGCGGCATCTACCACCGCGTCCGTCACACCAACGGAACGTGGAGCGGCTTCCAGCCACTCAACGGCAACGGCACGAGCACCACGGCAGTTGGCAGCGCGGTCGCCGTCGCCGGCATGCCCGACGGGTCGTCGCAAGTCGTCATCGCGGGCGCCAATGGATACCTGCACCACCGTATCCGGTACGCCAACGGCACCTGGAGCCAATTCGCGCCGCTCAACGGCAGCGGCACAGGCAGCACGGCAGTGGCCAAGGACGTCACCGTCGCCGGGCTGCCCGACGGTACCTCGCAGGTGGTCATCGTTGGCGCGGACGATGCCATCTATCACCGTGTGCGAAACGCCAGCGGTTCCTGGACAGCGTTCAACAGCCTGCCAGGCTACGGAACTTCGACGCCAGCCAGAGGCAGCAGGGTCTCGCTCGCCGGCCTCCCCGACAACTCCACCCAACTGGCGCTCGTGGGCCGATGATGAGGGGCCGCGGCCGCCCGGATCGATCACGGGCGGCCGGCGGGTCGAGCCGTCACCGAAAAGCACCACCTACCCGGCGTCCGCGGCTACATGTAGCTAGCGCAGCGGGTCGAACGGTGCCAGTTCCGGCGGTGCTTCTCCCTTGAGCACGGACTGGGCCACCAACTGTCCGGTGATTGGGCCGAGCGCGATACCCCACATGCCGTGGCCACCGGCAACGAACACCCGTGGTGCGGCGGTGGCGCCGACCAGCGGCAGCCCGTCAGGAGTACACGGCCGGGAGCCGACCCATTCGTCGCGCCGGTCATCGATGTCCACACCGGTCAGGAATGGGCGGATGGCGTCGACGATGGCCATGATCCGCCTTTCGTCGAGGGGATCGCCGGGGCGGCGGAACTCCATCATCCCGGCCACTCGCAGCCGGTCGCCCAGCGGCGTGCATGCCACCCGCTGCTTCGGGAAGTAGAGCGGGCCACACGGCATCTGTTGCACCGGCACGCTGAAGCTGTAGCCGCGACCCGCCTGCACTGGCTGCCGCGTCCCGAAGCGCGCCGCCAACTCGCCGAGCAGAGCGCCCGTGGCGATGACAACCACATCATGCTGCTGCCGCTCGCCGGTGCTACCGACCACCGAGACGCTGCCAGGCCGGGGCAGCACGTCGACGACGTTGACGCCTTCGACGATCTCACCGCCGCGTACCCGCACCGCCTCAGCGAGAGACCGCACGAACTCGGGCGGGTGCAGGTAGCGCTGCCCGTAGATCTGGATGGCGGCGTTCACCCGGTTGGTCAGCGCCGGCTCCAGGGCACGGGCCCGCCACCCGGTGACCGCGTGGAAGCTGACCTCCTGACCGGCGGCTCGGATCTGCTCCAGTTCGGCCAGCAGGCCCCGTGCATCTCGTTCACCGGCGAAGCAGGCCAGGAAGCTACTCGTTCGGTACGTCTGTGCGGCCACGCCGCCCGCAGCCAACACATCGAACGCCTCCAGTGCCCGCTCATTCAGCGGCACGTAGGCAGCCATGCCCCGCCGCCACCGCCGCGCCGTGCTGTGCGTCACGAACGAGGCGAGGAAACGCACCAGATTGCGATCGGCACGCAGCGGCAGGTACACCGGCGACCGGGAACTGAGCAGCGCCCGCAACCCGTACCGCAGCACCGCCGGTTCCGGTAGCGGCGCGGTCAGCCCGGGCGTCAACCATCCGGCATTGCCCCAGGAGGCCCCGGAGCCCACGTGGTCCCGCTCGTACACCGTGACGTGCGCGCCCGCCTCCTGTAGGAACCAGGCGGTGCACAGACCCACCATCCCTGCCCCGACGACCGCAACGTGACGCGGTGAGCCGGCTACGTACGTCGGCACGTGCTGCTGCTCATGTTCGGCTGACATGCTTGTTCCTTCTCTCATCGTGCTCATGCCGTCCGGTGCCGGCCGCGCTCCGGCGTGGGCGCAGCCTCGCAGCTGGGGCAGAACCTCGCGGCGGGCCGGTGGGCCAGGTACTCGATGGCGATGTCGGTTCGGCAGCGTTGGCAACTGCCGTACCAGCCTTGTTCCAGGTCGTGCAGTGCTTGCGCAAGGTCGCCGAGCGCTCGGCGCGACACGGCCGTCAACGCTGCGCTGCTGTCCGTGCCGACCGTCGCGTGGCCGGGCCGGCCGGCTTGCCGTGCGAGCAACGCGAGTTGTGTTCGGTGTCGCTCGTACTGTTCTTCGAGGACCATCCGCAGCACGTCGAGCTCGTCCTGTCTGCTGGCCGGGTGCGTCCGCATCCCGTTCTCCTTCCCAGAAACCGATGTACGACGGGCGGAGCGCCGATGCGCTCCGCAACGATGGCGCCGGGCCGTTGGCGTGGCGGTGGGTGGCGTTCGTCGGATGACGCCCAGGAGTGGGGTGAGCGTCGGGCCATCTCTGCGTCGGGACGGGACGCTGTACCGCTGGTGGGCGGTGCTTGGCGACATCCGCAGTTCAAGCCGGGGTCAGGTGCCACGGAGCGGCAGGTCATGACCCAGGCCCGGTCTGCGACTCGTAGCCGGCGTCGCGCTGGTCTCGGATCTCGGTCACATCGACGATGTCCATGATGCCCAGCAACCCGGCCAGCACGATCGCCTCGGCGCGCGTCAGGGCCAGGCTGCACGTGCCGTCCGGGTCCCGGCCGTCGTCGTGAACCAGGTCACGTCGGCCGCTGGCACGGTGGGTGACGACACCCACCCTGCGACCGTTCTCCGTGGTGAAGCAGTGGCGCATCCCGATACCGGGCAGTGGGGTGCGTTCGACTTCCATGGGGCAGCTCCGCAGAGGGTATGACGAGGATCAGTGGGACCGGCTCTGTGTCGGCAGGTGTGCAGCCAGCCCGACCGCGCTACGCGACCCGAGCCGGATTCGAGCAGTGAACCCGTTCACGATCGCCCCGGGCGCCGGAGCTCGATAGCGACAACTGGCCGGCACGCTGAGTTCTGGCATGTCAGCGGGCTGGCAGAACGCGGGCGGGTAGCGGCGCACGGTGCGTTCGTCTGGCAACGCGGGTTGGCGGCACGACAGGTCCGGACGATGACCGGGCCGTCTCAGTCCACGCCGATCGGGTGTCAGGCGGCAGCAGCGAGCCGCGGCGGGGCGCGGTCGGCAGACCAGGCCGGCACACAGCCCGGCACGGCACGGCGTCCCAGTCGAAAGACGATACACAGGCCCACCGCCTGTGCCGCGCACAGTACAACCACGAGCACGGCCAGCACGAACAGCGTCGACAGCGGTCTACGCTGGTCGACGCCGACGTAGGTGCGCCCGGTGTGCATGCGGCGACTATAGCCGAGGTGCCTTCCGGGGCAGATCCGATTGCCCCCTGGTCAGGGTCCTGGTGTGGCCGTCGACCGTCCGATACGCGACGTTCAGCCCTCGGTGAGCCCGCCGCCCGTCACCTCGGGGTCCACGTCGAACGGCTGCGAATCCGGATGATCGTGGTCACCGCGCTGCTCGGCACCGCAGCCGTGGCCTTCACGTCGTCGGCGGACCGGCCTTCTTCTGCTCGCCGCCGTCAGTGGCGACCTGCCGGCCGCAGCGGGCACCATCGAAATCGACGGGACACCCCAGGCACACTGGTCACCGGTGGAGCTGGCGATGCGCCGGGCCGTGCTTCCCCAGCGCAGCACCCTGAGCTTCCCGTTCACCGTCGAGGAGGTGGTACGGATGGGACGGGCGCCCTGGACCGGCCGCCCCGAAGAGGAACGGGACGACGCGATCGTCGCCGAGGCCCTCCGGCGCTGCGACGTGGCCCGGTTCGCCACCCGGCCGTACCCGTCGCTGTCCGGCGGCGAACAGGCCCGCGCCGCGCTGGCGCGGGTTCTGGCCCAGCAGACCACCGTGCTGCTGCTCGACGAACCGACCGCCGCTCCCGACCTGCACCACCAGGAACTGGTCAAGGGAATCGCCCGGGAACGTGCACGAGCCGGCGACGCCGTGGTGGTGGTGCTACACGACCTCACCCTGGCCGGAGCGTACGCGGACATCGTCACGCTGCTCGCCGACGGCCAGGTGCGGGCCTCGGGGCCCCCGGCCGCCGTGTTCACCGCACCGCTGCTCAGCAAGGTGTACCGGCACGACGTCGAGGTCGTACCGCACCCACACCCGGCTGCCGCTGGTCGTTCCCTTCCGCCAGCAACCGGCACAGCCCCCGTCACCCTGGAGGAGCAATGAGTACGACCAGCACCCCGTTCTCGACCCGGCTACGTGCCGCCAGCTGGGAGGCCCACCAGACCGCAGAATCCCAGCGGTACGTCTCCGCCCTGGTGGCCGGTGACCTCGACCAGGCCGGCTACACCGCGTTGGTGGTCCAACACCACGCAATCTACGAGGCGCTGGAGGCCACCGCCGACACGATGCGCCACGATCCGCTCGCCGGCCCGTTCGTCGACGACGCGCTGACCCGGCTGCCAGCCCTCACCACCGACCTGGAGTTCCTGCTCGGACCCGACTGGCGCCAACGGATCGAGCCGGCGCCGGCCACCATCTCCTACGCCGCGCGCGTGGCCGAGGTCTGTACCAGCTCACCCGCGCGGTTCATCGCCCACCATTACACCCGCTACCTCGGTGACCTCTCCGGCGGCCTGCACATCGGACGCTCGCTCACCCGGCACTACGGACTGACCGGTGACGCCGGCGCCGCGTTCTACCGGTTCGACCGGATCACCAACCCGAAGGCGTACAAGGACGCCTACCGGGCCAGACTGGACAGCCTCCCGCTCGACGAGACGGGGCGTACCGTACTTCTCGACGAGGTTCTCGTGGCGTACCGACACAACAGCGCGGTCCTCGCCGCCCTGGCCCCACTCGTTGCCGCCAACGGCGCGGAGGCGGCGGCGTGACCGCCCCGTTCACCCCGGAGGTGGTCGCCGCCGTCAGCCGCCACATGAACGACGACCACGCCGAGGACTCGCTGCTCATCTGCCGTGCACTTGGCGGGCAACCGACCGCCACGCGGGCCCGCGCCACCAACGTGGACGCCGAGGGGATGGAGTTCGCCGTCACCGTCGACGACATCGAGGTCCCGGTGCGTATCCCGTTCGCCTACCGGCTGACCGAACGCGCCCAGATCCGGCAGGAGGTCGTCCGGATGTACCAGCAGGCGTGCCAGCGCCTCGGGCTTTCACCGCGCTCGGTCGACTGACCCCGCCGTGGACGCATCGCAAAGCTGGCGGACACCACTCCGCGCTGATCGCCGAGGCCGTCGCGCCGGGCCGTTGCCCGCGCGTCGACTACCGCAGGCTCGACTGCGGGTCGGGTGCCGGCCGGGTGTCGGCGGGGATCATGAGAGGTGCCTGGGTCAGCGGGTCGGCGATGACGCGGTTGGGCAGTCCGAACACGTCGGCGACCAGGTCGGAGGTGATGGTCGCGGCGGGAGCGCCCTCGGCGACGATTCGGCCGTCTTTCATCGCGACGATGTGGGTGGCGTACCGCGCGGCCTGGTTGAGATCGTGCAGGACGGCGACGACGGTACGGCCCTGCACGACGAGGCGGTGCAGGACGTTGAGCACGTCGATCTGGTGGGCCACGTCCAGGAAGGTGGTGGGCTCGTCGAGCAGGACCAGCGACGTCTCCTGGGCGAGCACCATCGCGATCCACGCGCGCTGGCGCTGCCCGCCCGACAGCTCGTCGACCCGGCGGTCGGCGAGGTCGATCATCGTGGTACGGGCGAGTGCCGCCTCGATGGCCTCCTCGTCGGCGTGGGAGTAGCGTCGCATGACGCGCTGGTGGGCGTAGCGTCCCCGTCCGACCAGCTCGTGGACCGTGATGCCCTCGGGCGCGGTCATGGTCTGGGGCAACAGCGCGAGGCGGCGCGCGCGTTCCTTCGCCGGGTACGCGCGCAGGTCGGTCCCGTCGAGCAGCACCTGGCCCGCTGCCGGTGGCAGCAACCCGGACAGCGCGCGCAGCAGGGTGGACTTGCCGCACGCGTTGGGGCCGATGATCACGGTGAACGAGCCGTCGGGCACCGCGAACGACAGCCCTTCACTGACGATGCGCTGGTCGTACCGCAGGGTGACGCGGTCTGCGCGCAGCCGCGCTGTCACAGCGTCGACCATCCTTTTCTCCTCACCTCGTGGACAAGCAGCCAGAGCAGGTATCCGCCGCCGAACGTGACGGTGACCACCCCGACCGGCACGGTGAGCGGGATGAGGTGCTGGGCGATCAGGTCGGAGCCGAGCAGCAGCAGCGCGCCGCACGCGGCCGTCGCGGCGAGCGGGATGCCGGGTGTCCGGACGACCCGTCGGGCGATCTGGGGTGCTGCCAGGGCGACGAACGCGATCGGCCCGGCGACGGTGGTGACCGCGCCGGGAAGGCCGTCTCGTCCGCCGCGACCAACAGGCACGTCGCCGCGCCGGGCTCCCATTGGACACCGTACGTCGGCTGCCCGGCACGCACGTCCGGCCCGGAGACGAGCAACCGATCTCCCACCCGGGCACCCGCCGCCCAGGCGCTGGCCGGACCGGCCGGCTGGTGGAGGTAGAAGTCGAGGTCGATCTCCTCGTCCCCAGGCCGCACCTGGTGGGCAGTGTAGCTACGCATCTGGGGACGATCAGGGTCTGGCAGCGCCCGCCAGGCGCGGCGCCACTCCCATTCCCGCATTCCGGCCCGGAACGCGCCCGGATAGCCGCCGTCCGGCGCGACCATGATCTTGATTCGTTGGTCGAGCTGATGGGGGGCGAAGTTCCGCAACTGGGAACCGCCGAGGGTCAGGCGGACGAACCCCGGCGAGAGCCGGCGTACGACCTTGACAGTCGTCTCGAACAGCATGTTGGGCGACGTCCGGAACGGTACGGGCATCCCGCGAGGGTAGCCAGCCCACCAACGGCCACTGGTCATGCCGCTACCGGTGGAGAACGCCCAGCCGTCGCTGCGGCGCACGTGTGCAGGTGATCCGAGGCTCCAAAGACTGAGGCGCGCAGCGCCTCGATCACTCTGCGTACCAGGCGGGCTGGCCTGCGATGATGTCGCTTGGCTGGTCCCCGGCCCGCGCTTGGCGTGTGGGGCAGCAGCTACTCGATCCGGTTGGCACCGAATCCGTGGCCCACGAGTGCATGTCGTTAATCTGTTGTCGGCCGCCTTGCGCATCGTCGATGATTGCGGCCATGGCCGCAACCCGACGAGCCGACATGTTCACCGCCGACGGCAAGCCGTCCGACGACGACCCGCGTGAGAACGGACCAACGTTGGGCGACGAGCGCACCACGCTGGTCGAAGCCCTGCGCTGTGCACGCCTCACGTTGGAGATGAAATGTGCAGGTCTTGATGCGGAGGCTATGGCGCGACGTTCCGTCGAGCCGTCGACGATGTCGCTGCTGGGGCTGGTGCGACACCTGGCCGAGGTGGAGCGTGCGACGTTCCGGGTGATGATGGCGGGACAGGACGTGCCCCGGCTGTTCTGCTCCGACAGCGACCGTGACGGTGATTTCGATGGTGCTGTTCCCGACCCCCAGGTGGTCGCGGAGGCATGGGACGCATGGCGTGCGGAGGTGGACTTCGCGACGCGGTTCGTGGCCGAGGCGTCCAGTCTCGACATCACCGGCGACGATCCCTTGAATCAGCATGGCAGCGGTGGAGGATCAATGTCGCTGCGCGAGGTGCTGGTGGGAATGGTCTGGGAGTACGGCCGCCACATGGGTCACGCGGACCTGTTACGCGAGCGGATCGACGGGCGCATAGGCCAGTAACCCACCCGACCAAATAGCCGACCAGACGTGCGGAAAACCGGCGTGGGCCGGGACGTCCGTTCTCTGTACTCGCTGCGTACGTGCCCGTGCCCAGCGTGCGGGGACAGCCCGAGGGCGCTGCCGGATGTGCGGGGTCCCTGCCATCACCACCGGACCGGGAAACCACCATGGATGTCACCAATCGCCGTGAGCTTGCCCGCAGGGCGCTCGATGGCTACGTGAGTGGCCCTGCCGCCTCGATCCGGGCGACGGCCCGCGCCCTGGCGAAGGTCGACAACGCCGTGGCCGTGGTGCTCGTCGAGGGCATCAGCGACCAGATCACCCTGGAAACGGCCGCCGTGGGCCGCGGCCGGGATCTCGAGGCGGAGCGGGTCGTGATCGTGCCGATCGGCGGGGCGCACGCGATCGGCCGCTTCCTGACGGGGTTGGGCCCGCTGGGCACCCGGGTGCGACTTGCCGGTCTGTGCGATTTGCATGAGGAGGAGATATTCCGGCGCGGACTGGCCGCGACCGATGTCGGCTCACCCCGCACGCGCACCGACATGGAGCACCTCGGGTTCTACGTCTGCGTCAACGATCTGGAGGACGAGCTGATCCGCGCCGTGGGCACCGCAGGGGTCGAAGCACTCTTCGACTCGCAGGGCGACCTCGGATCGTTCCGCTCGTTGCAGAGCCAGCCCGCCTGGCGCGGCCGGGAGCCCGAGGCGCAGATGCGGCGGTTCCTGGGCAGCGGCTCGCGCCGCAAGCTGCGCTACGCACGACTGCTCGTCGAGGTGGCAGTCAGCCGGGACACCTTGCCTCGGCCGCTCGACGCGCTGCTCACCGCCGTGTGACCCACCGAAGGTCAAGCCCTCTACCGTCGGCGCGAAAGGCAGCCCACTGCGCAGTCCACTCATGCCGGGCCCGCCGGCCGGGAACGCACATGATCTGCCGATGCGGTGCGGGTCCTGAGCCTCGATCCACCGACGCGGTTGGCGGCGATCACCGGTTGATCATTTCGATATGGGGTGAGT
>NZ_JBAKHU010000089.1:0-19008 GCF_036906895.1 Micromonospora sp. CPCC 206060 | reverse complement strand
GATCACCGGGTCGAGCTTGCCCTCCCGGGCCGCCTGGGTCAGGTTACGACCGAACTGGTCCAGGACGAGACTGGTCGAGGAGGTCGCCTCACCGCCGGCGGCGGTACCGGCGGCGGGGGCCTCCTTACCGCCCTGGTAGCCGGAGAGGAGTTGGATGACCTGCTGCCGGACTCGGTTGAGATCCGCGCCCAGCTTCACCAGCACCTGGGCCGCGACGCCCTCACCCTCCCGGATCAGGCCGAGGAGCAGGTGCTCGGTACCGATGTAGTTGTGGCCGAGCTGCAGCGCCTCACGCAGCGACAGCTCCAGGACCTTCTTGGCCCGCGGGGTGAACGGAATGTGCCCGTTGGAGCCCTGCTGACCCTGGCCGATGATCTCCTCGACCTGCTGGCGGACACCCTCAAGCGAGATGCCCAGGCTCTCCAGAGCCTTCGCCGCCACGCCCTCACCCTCGTGGATCAGGCCAAGCAGGACATGCTCTGTCCCGATGTAGTTGTGGTTGAGCATCCGGGCCTCTTCCTGGGCCAGGACGACAACCCGTCGCGCTCGGTCGGTGAACCGCTCGAACATGCCCTCGTGCTCCTCACGTGCCCTACGCCGGCGGGCCACCCGAGCGACGAATCACTCCGCCGTGCGACCGCGCGCTGCCCGACGACCGTTGACCATCCCCGGGCCGCGACCGGACCGGTTGTTACTTGACCAATTCAAGCAGGTATCCCTGTCCCCACACCGTGCGGATCGCCAGGTTCAGCGGCTTAATCCGCCTGCGTACCCGCATGATGTGCAGGTCCAGCGCGTTGCGTCGGCTGAGGGTCGGCCGCTCGGGCAGACACTGCAGCAGTTCCTCGCGGGAGACCACCTCACCAAAACTGCGGATCAGGCACTCCAGCAGGTCGGCCTCGGTGGGCGAGATGGCGCAGGACCGGCCACCGTGGCGCAGTACGCCGACGGGGTCGATTTCCGGCACCCGGTCCACCCAGGCCTTCGCCCGCAGTGTCGCCATCCGGGCCTCGAGGTCGGTCCGGCTGACAGGAGCCCGGATCCAGTCCTCTTTGGCATCGCTGCAAACTGGTGGCCGACAGCCACCCTCGACAACGAGCAGCCGGGGAATCCCCAGTGCTCGATACCTTTCCCGGCGCACCTCTTCCGCCGGCCAACGGACCAGCTTGACGTCGGTCTCGTACTGGACTCCGGTCATCGTTCACCTACCTTCAGGCGGACTACCGAATGAGGGAGCGGCGCCGGCTATCCCCGAGGCGCCAAAGCCATTGAAAGACTTACATCGAGCTGATCCTTTGTCAACCGCTTGACTCAGAGATCAACAACTACACTCAGCTTATGTCAAACGTTTGACCTGGGGGTTTGCTGAGAATAGATGATCTTGGCATCGTTAGAGCTAGCAGCCGTGACGCGGGATTGACCAACGACTTGACAAGGTTGCAGGCGGTGATATTTCTTTTGACCCGCTGATGGATTCCACTCGACAGACCTGTGACGGCGCTTGAATCAGGGCGAGGAAGTGGTAACCGACATACGGGAGGTCAGGTGCGCCGTCCGACCGCCGAAATCAGCACCGTGGCCCGCCCGACCGGTCCACCAGCCGCAATAGCGCCACCTCCGGTGGCGACCTCGCTGTGGCACCGGGTCGACGAGATAGCCGTGCTGGTCCGACGCAATCTGATCCACATGCGCCGCCGGCCCGCCCTGCTGATCTTCTCGCTGATCGAACCGGTACTACTGGTCCTGCTGTTCCGGTTCGTGTTCGGTGGCGCGGTCGAGATGAGCATCGACACCACGTACCCGAACTTCATGGTCCCCGGCATCCTGGTGCAGACCGTCACCCTCGGCGCGGTGACCATCGGCGCGAGCCTGGCCCGTGACCTCTACGGCGGCATGCTGGACCGGTTCCGCTCGCTACCCATCGCCCGGGCCTCGGTACTCGCCGGCCACACCATCGCCGGCCTGGCCCGCAGTCTGCTGGTCCTGCTGGCAATGGTGGCCACCGGCGCCCTGGTCGGCTTCCGGCCGGAGGCCGGCCCGCTGGCCTGGGTCGCCGCCCTGGCCCTGCTGCTGCTCTGCGCCCTGGCCATGGCCTGGGTGGCCGCACTCATCGCCCTGCTCGTCGGTGGCGTCGAGATGGTAGAAACGCTGGGATTGAGCCTGCTGTTCCCGTTGACCCTGGTCAGCAGCGCCTTCGTACCGGTGGAGACGATGCCCGGCGCGGTCGGCGCGTTCGCGGCCCATCAACCGGTCACCGCCGTGGTGGACGCCGTCCGGGCGCTCCTGCTCGACCAGCCACTCGGGAACACGGTCTGGGTGGCCGTCGCGTGGGCGGTCGGCACCATCGCGGTGTTCGCCCCGCTGTCCGCCGTGGCCTACCGCCGCCGCACCCGGCACTGACCGACCGGCAACCCGCACCGGCCCGGGCCCGCCGCCCTCCATACCGCCGGGCCGGCCGGCCCGACTGGCACAGCGGCGTACCGGGCCGGACGCCGCGGTAGGTGTCAGGCGGCGGCGCAGTACCCATCCCGGCACCACCTGCCCACTGCCGGCCATCCCTGCCGCACCTCCTCCATGCCCCGCTCCCACCCGCGGCCCGGGCTTCCGCCACGCCGCCCCGGGTCCGGGCTTCGGCCACACCGCCCCGGCCCGGCCGGCCGCGCGTCGACCCGGGCCGACGTTGGCGTGCCCGCCGCAGCTCCGGCGCCCCCGCCCCAGGGAGCCGTCCGTCCGCCGGGCCCGTCGACACCACCACACACGCTGCCGGCACCCGGCGTCGCAGGCCCCGACGAGCCCTCCGAGCGGGCCCCGGCGGCCGACCGGCCTCCACACGGGGCCGCAGACTGCTTCTCATTTATATAGCAGGCGAGTGCGGTGGGAGTAGGGCGAGACCAACCCGCCCGACCTGGCTCCGACCACAAATACCAGGTCAGAGAGTTGATCTCAGCCCAGCAGGAAGCCACCACCAGACATTGACAGATTTGTTGACTCGGCGCGGATCCGCTATAGGCTTCTAAAGCACAGGTCCCTACGACCCGACAAGGAGTCAAGATGACCACCAACTACTTCCCGCCCGGCGGCACCGACTACCTGAACCTGTGGACGGACGCCGTGATCGAGATCGCGGGCGACACCGAGACGATCGAGGCCGACGGTTGGTTCGTCGTCAACCGCAGCTTCCCGACCCCGCAGGACCCCACCAAGATCATCGTGCAGATCCTGCAGATGAACCTGCGGGGCCGCAGCGAGCACCTCGGTGAGTTCCTCTTCACCATCAACCCGCAGCTGCCGACCATGGGCGAGGAAATGGTCTTCGCGCCGGATGACTTCTCCACCCGGTTCAAGGGCTACTTCAACGTCTTCTTCGAGCTGCAGCTGCTCGAGCAGGGCAAGACGCTGATCAACAAGGACCCGATCAACATCTCGGGCCTGTTCGGCGCCCTGCCCCCGATCGGCGCCGTCGGCGAGATGGCCCCGGGTGACCGCGTCGGCATGTACGACCGGGCCAACCCGGACGCCGAGCCGGTCATGTACATGCTGGCCACCCGCAAGATCGTCGGCGCCTACGTCTCCGGCGACTTCAACGTGCGCCAGGGCCACTTCGAGGAGTCGCAGAAGGTCGCGGCCGAGTGGTCGAAGACCGCGAGCACGCTCAAGCCGGCCACGGTCTGACGCGTACCTGCTCCACACCGGACGCCCGGGTCGACGCCGTCGGCCCGGGCGCTCCACTTCCCGGGGTGAAGCCACCCCCGGCAACACCGCAATCGTGAAGATCGGACCAGCGCCGACGGCGACCAGAATGAAGGGGTGACCGTGCCCGACCCCGGATCGATAGCGAACTTCAACCGGATCGCCGACCGGTACGATCGGCACCCCGGACAACTGGGCTGCCGACGTGCCGACCCGCAGGTGCTCGACGCCGTCGGCGACCGCCAACCGCGCACCATCCTCGACGTCGGCTGCGGCACCGGTCGGCTGCTCACCCAGGCCGCTCAGCGCTGGCCCGGGGCCGCCCTGGTCGGTGCGGACCCGGCCGCGGAGATGGTCCGGGTCGCACAGACCAAGCTGCCCACCGCCACCCTCGTGGTCGCCGGAGCCGAGAGCCTGCCACTGCCCACCGGGTCGATCGACCTGGTGCTGAGCACCACGTCGTTCGGGCACTGGCGGGACCAGCTGGCCGGACTGCGCGAGATCCGTCGGGTCCTGCACCCGCAGGGCCGCTTCGTGCTGGCCGAGCACACTCCCCCACCGGACTGGCTACGCCCGGTCCTGCGCCTGCTCGGCGAGCTACCCCACCACCACCGGGAACCCCGGGTGCGGGCCATGCTCACCGAGGCCGGGCTCCGGACCGTACGGACCGGACGGATCAGGGGCGGCCTGCTCATCGCGGTCACCGAGCCCGCCTGACCGCCGGCGCGACCGGCTATCGGGTCAGCGTCGGGTGACCCGGGGCTGAACCACCCGGCCAGCACCGGGTACATCACACGAAACGCCCGACGGACCGGCGTCGCCTGACGAGCACCACGGCCGCCACGGATCAGCTGGCGGCCGGCTCCCGGGGTACGGCGGTGAGCAGCGACTTGATCAGCACCGGCTTCGCCTCGGCCTGGAAGTCCACTCCGGCGTCGAACTCGTTGATCATGCCCTCGATCACCAGCAGGGACAGCAGCGGAAAGACGAACTCCGGAGCGGCGTACAGGCCACAACGGCGTTGCAGGTCGAACAGCTTGGCGGCGAACGGGGCCAGCTGGAACTCGCCGGCCGACTTCTTGTGGGTGGCCGACACCAGCTCGATGATCTCGGTGCGGAACCGCTCCAGGTCCGCGCCGGCACCACCGTTGTCGGTACTGCGGACGATGATGTCGGCGCACTGCCGGCCGTTGCCCCGGGACATGTTGAAGAAGAACTCGGCGAACAGCCGTCGGACCCGGGGCTTGAGGTGCACCACGAACCCCGCGTCGAGCAGCACCACCTCGCCCTGCAGGTCCAGGTAGAGATTGCCCGGGTGCAGGTCGCAGTGCACCACCCCGTCGAGGAAGAGCATCCGGTAGACGCAGTGCAGCACCCGGCGTACCGCCAGCGCGGCGGTTTCGGCGGGCAGTTCACCGCCGGTGACCCGGCGCAGCCCCGGGATGAACTCCATGACCAGGATCCCGTCGGCGCGTACCTCGTCCACCGGCGTCGGTACCCGCAGGAAGTCCAGGTCACTGAGGTTACCGCCGAGCATCCGCAGCGAATCGGCCTCGGTCTCGAAGTCCAACTGGCGCAGTACGGCCTCGCTGATCTGCCCGACCATCTCGCTGGCCGGCAGGCGGCGCATGCCGGGCAGCCGGTGCATCAGCCGGGCACCGGCGGCGAGCATCGCGAAGTCGGCGTACATCCGGGGTCCGATGCCCGGCCGGCGTACCTTCACCGCCACCTCGCGGCCGTCGTGCAGCGTCGCCCGGTAGACGCAGGCGATGCTGCCGCTGGCGATCGGGGTCCAGTCGAACTCGACGAACGGCCAGTCCCGCCCGGCGAAGGCCGACGACACCGCAGTCCGGGCCTGCTCCGTCGACATCGCCGGCACCCGGTCGTGTAGCTGCCCGAGCGTCTCGCAGACCGCCGCCGGGAGCAGGTCCTGCCGGGTACTGAGCAGCTGGGCGCCCTTGATGTAGCTGGCCCCCAACCCGCAGACCAGGGCCCGTAGCCGGTCACGCAGCACCGCGCGGACCACGGTGGAGCCCCGAGGGGCGTTACGCGCCACCGCCGGTACGGTCGCCAGCGCGTGCCGCGCCAGCACCCCCGTCACCTGAGCGGCGCGCCCGCACATCTGATACCAGCGCGGTTCCGGCATGCCCACCTCCGCGAGCCACAGTCGTCGATGCGACATCCTCCCAAGAGTGCGACAGTAAGCAGAACACCGGCCGGGGATGTTTCGGGGCGCTGAAGGATTTTCGCAGCTCGTCAAGGCAGCCGACTAGCCTCGTCCCCGTGAAGGCGATAACGCTACCCGGCGTCGAAGAGTACGCCGCCGCGCACACCACATCGGATCCCGAGCACCTGGTGGAGGTCGCCGCCGAAACGCGTCGCCTCTGCGAACTGCCGCAAATGATGATCGGCCCGGTCCAGGCCCGTTTCCTGCAGTTCTACCTCTTGGCGTTGCAGCCGCGTGCCGTACTCGAAATCGGCACCTTCACCGGCTACTCGTCGTTGTCCATGGCCGAGGTACTGCCGCAGGGTGGGCATATCACCACCTGCGAGCTGAGCGAGGAAAATGCCGCGATCGCCCAGCGCCATATCGACGCCAGCCCCTATGCCGACCGCATCACGGTCCGCGTCGGGCCGGCGCTGAAAACCATTGAGTCGCTGCCCGGGCCGTTCGATTTCGTCATGCTCGACGCCGACCAGGCCAACTTCTCCGAGTACCTCGACCCGCTGCTGGAGCGGCTGTCCCCGAACGGGGTCATCGCGGTGGACAACGTGCTCTGGAACGGGGCGGTCATCGACAACTGCGACGGCGACCCGGCCACCGACGGCATCCACCGGTTCAACAAGATGGTCGCCGCCCGCCCGGACCTGGTCTGCGTGCTGCTGACCATCCGCGACGGCATCCTGCTCATCCGGCGAGCGGAAGGACGGGACTGATGGATCCCGTCGGCATCGACCATGTCGCCCTGCTCACCGACCGGCTGGACCACGTCGTGGAGTACTTCCGCGACGCCATGGGCTTCACCGCGCACCCGCCGGTCACCTCCGACGACGGCACCGAGCAGCACACCTCGGTCCTGCTGACCCAGGGGCGGATCCGGGTGGTGGCCAAGGCTCCGACCGCCGGCCGGGGCCGGGTGAGCGACTACGTGGCCCGGCATGCCGACGGGGTCGCCGACATCGCGATGGGGGTCGAGGACGCCGCGGGCGCCTTCGACACCGCGGTCCGGCGCGGGGCCCGTGCGGTCACCGCACCCGCCGAGACCCGACTCGCCGACGGGGCGCGGGCGGTCACCGCCACGGTGTCCGGTCCGGGGGACCTGGAGCACACCTTCGTCCAGCGGCTCGACGGTACGGCCACCGTCGACGACGGCCTGCTGAAGACCATCGACCACATCGCGATCTGTCTGCCCAACGGCCGGCTCGTGCCGACCACCGACTTCTATGTCGAGGTCTTCGGCTTCCAGACCATCTTCGAGGAGTTGGTCGAGGTCGGTGACCAGGCCATCGACTCCAAGGTGGTGCAGAACAACGCCGGGGACATCACGTTCACCCTGATCGAGCCGGACACCACCCGGTCCCCCGGCCAGATCGACCGGTTCCTGACCGACCACCGGGGTGCCGGGGTGCAGCACCTGGCCTTCCTCACCGACGACATCTCGGTCTCGGTGCCCCGGCTCAGCGGGCAGGGCGTGGGCTTCCTGCAGGCGCCGCAGAGCTACTACACCATGCTCGCCCAGCGGGTACCGGAGCTGACCGGGGAGATCGACACGCTGCGGGCGGTCGACGTTCTGGTAGACCGGGACCACTGGGGACACCTGTTGCAGATCTTCACCCAGTCGCCGCACACCCGGGGCACGCTCTTCTACGAGCTGATCGAACGGCGCAACGCCCGCACCTTCGGTAGCGGCAACGTACGCGCCCTCTACGAGGCCGTCGAGCACGACCGGGTGACCAGCACGGTCCCGCAACGGTCATGAGCGCGCCGGCCGGCACCGGGGTCGCCCTCACCCTCGCCGACCTGTGCGACGCGCTCGCCCAGCCGGTGATCGGCTCCGCCACGTTCCTCAACGAGATCGCCGCCCGGCACCCGGAGGCGATCCCGCTGGCCGCCGGCCGGCCGTACGACGGGTTCTTCGACCCGGCGGAACTGCCCGACCTGCTCGACCGCTACCTGCGTCACCTGCGTGAGGACAAGGGGCTGGACGAGGTCGGGGTGACCCGGCAACTGTTCCAGTACGGGCGTACCGCCGGGCACATCCACGAACTGGTCACCCGGACCCTGGCCAACGACACCGGGCTCCGGGTCGACCCGGAGGCGGTGGTGGTGCTCACCGGCGCCCAGGAGGGCATGCTGGTCTGCGCCCGGGCGCTCTGCCCCGGCCGGGACGACGTGCTGCTGGTCCCGTCCCCCTGCTACATCGGCATGCTCGGCGCGGCCGGACTGCTCGGCGTGCCGGTGGTCGGCGTACCCGAGGGACCGGACGGGCTGGCGCCGGCCGACGTGGCCGAGGCGGCGCGGCGGGTCCGGGCGGAGGGCCGCCGGCCCCGGGCGCTCTACGTGGTGCCGAACTTCGCCAACCCGTCCGGGCACACCCTGTCGTACGCCGACCGGGTCGCCCTGCTCGCCGTCGCCGAGGCCGAGGACCTGATCCTGATCGAGGACGACCCGTACGGCTTCCTGGCCGAGCGGGCGCGCCGGGAGCCGGCGCTCAAGGCGCTGGACACCGGCGGACGGGTGGTGCACATCGGCACCTTCGCCAAGACCTGCTTCCCCGGCGCCCGCGTCGGCTACGTCGTCGCCGACCAACCGGTCCGCCTGCCCGACGGGCGCACCACCCTGCTGGCCGAGCAGCTCTCGCTGCTCCGCAGCATGATCACTGTGAACACCTCGGCGCTGGCCCAGGCGGTGATCGGGGGGATGCTGCTGCGCGCGGACTGCCGGCTGGACGAGGCGAACGCCGACCGGGCCGCCTTCTACCGGCGCAACCTGACCGTGCTGCTGGACAGCCTCGCCCGGGAGTTCCCGCCCCGCGAGCGCGACCGGTACCGGGTGCGGTGGAACACCCCCGCCGGTGGGTTCTTCGTGGTGGTCACCGTCGGGTTCGACGTCGACGACGAGGTGCTGGCCGAATCCGCCAGCCGGTACCAGGTGCTCTGGACCCCGATGAGCTACTTCCATCTCGACGGTGGCGGACGGCGCCAGTTGCGACTGTCGTGCAGCGCGCTGACACCGGAGCAGATCGAGGAGGGGGTCCGCCGTCTGGCCCGCCTGGTGCGTGACCGCTCCGCCGCTATCGCGGCCGACCCGAGGAGTTGATTCGCGTGGCGCAGCCCGAACCCGAGCGGCTTCCGTTCACCGGCGACGAGTACCTGGAGAGCCTGCGCGACGGGCGCGAGGTATGGATCTACGGGGAACGCGTCAAGGACGTCACCGGGCATCCGGCGTTCCGTAACAACGCCCGGATGCTGGCCCGGCTCTACGACGCGCTGTGGAATCCGGCCGAGCGTGACGTGTTGACCATGCCGACGGACACCGGTTCCGGCGGCTTCACGCACCGGTTCTTCCGGGCGCCCCGCAGCAAGGACGAGTTGCGCGCCTCCCGGGACGCCATCGCCGCCTGGCAGCGGCACTGCTACGGCTGGCTCGGCCGCTCGCCGGACTACAAGGCGTCGTTCCTGGCCACGCTGGGCGGCAACGCCGACTTCTACGACCCGTTCGCGGAGAACGCGCGGATGTGGTACCGGCGTTGCCAGGAACGGGTCCTGCACGTCAACCACGCCATGGTGCACCCGCCGGTGGACCGGCACCGCCCGCCGGACGAGGTGGCCGACGTGTACGTGCACGTCGAGCGGGAGACCGACGCGGGGATCGTGGTCAGCGGCGCGAAGGTGGTGGCCACCGGATCGGCGCTCACCCACTACAACTTCATCGCCCACCACGGTCTGCCGATCAAGGAACGCCGGTTCGGGGTGGTGTTCATGGCCCCGATGGACACCCCCGGGGTGAAGCTGCTGTGCCGGGCGTCGTACGAGATGACCGCCGCGCAGACCGGCAGCCCGTTCGACTACCCGCTGGCCAGCCGGATGGACGAGAACGACGCGGTGATCGTCTTCGACAAGGCGCTGATCCCGTGGGAGAACGTGCTGATCTACGGGGACGTGGAGAAGGCCAACTCGTTCTTCCACCGCTCCGGTTTCCTGCCCCGGTTCACCCTGCACGGGGTGACCCGGCTGGCGACGAAACTGGACTTCATCTGCGGCCTGATGAACCGCGCGGTGGAGATCAACGGCACCGGCGAGTTCCGCAGTGTGCAGGCCAACATCGGTGAGGTGATGGTCTGGCGGCACCTGATGTGGGCGCTGTCGGACGCGATGATCGAGCGGTCGGTGCCCTGGGGTGACGGGTACGTTCAGCCCAACGAGGAGTACGCGCTGACCTACCGGGTGCTGGCGCCGATCGCGTACGGCAAGGTCCGGGAGCTGGTGCAGCACAGCGTCGGCAGCGGCCTGATCTACCTCAACTCGAACGTGGCCGACTTCCACAACGAGGAGATCCGGCCGTACCTCGACCGGTACCTGCGCGGCTCGCACGGCTACACCGCCGTCGACCGGGTGAAGGTGATGAAACTGCTCTGGGACGCGGTGGGTAGCGAGTTCGCCGGCCGGCACGAGCTGTACGAGCGCAGCCACGCCGGCAACGCCGAGGAGAACCGGATCCAGGTGCTGCGCAAGGGCACCGCGGCCGGGATCGCCGGACACATGCTCGACCTGGTGGACAGCTGCCTGTCCGAGTACGACCTGAACGGCTGGACCGCGCCGGACCTGGTCAACCCGGAGAGCCTCTTCCCCACCGCCGGTTGACCCGGAACCACCTGCCGCCGGTTGACCCGGAACCGCCTGCCGCCCCCGGCCCCGTGCCCGGGGGCGGCATCACCTGCCCGAGCGCCGGGCGGTCAGCCCCAGTTCTGCGGGGCCGGTTGGCGGGTGGTGACGTTGAGCCGGTTGAAGAAGTTGGTGGTGGCCACCCAGAGCACGATGGCGGCGAGTTCCTTCTCGCCGAAGTGCCGGGCCGCCTCGGCCCAGATGTCGTCGGGCACCGCGTCGCCCCGGTCGGCGAGCCGGGTGGCCGACTCGGCAAGCGCGAGCGCGGCCCGCTCCGCCTCGGTGAAGTACGGCGTCTCCCGCCAGGCGGGCAGCGCGAACAACCGCTCCTCGGTCTCCCCGGCCTCTCGCGCGGTACGGGCGCCCGAGTCGACGCAGGGTGCGCAGCCGTTGATCTGGCTGGCCCGCAGGTGCACCAGTTCCAGGGTGCTACCCGGCACGCCGGCCGAGTGCGCGGCCTTGTAGAGCAGGTTGATGGCCTGCACGGCGTCCGGCAGCACGGCGGCGGGGTTCTGCATGCGCGGTTCGATGATCATGTTGTCCGTCCTGTCCTGTTAGGGTGACCGGCGTACGACGCGGCGCGGCGTCCCGGTCCGTCACGGGGATGTCGACGGTCAGGCTGACGGTGTGACAGATGTGGCGGCGGTCACATCGCGGTCCCGGCTCAGGGTGTCGTCGTCCCGGGATGCGCCGGTCGGTGATGGGGTGGAGGGCGGCGGATGAGCGACACGGACCTGCTGGCCCGACACTTCGAGGAGAACCGGTCCCGGCTCCACGCGGTGGCCCACCGGATGCTCGGCTCCCGCGCCGAAGCCGAAGACGCCGTCCAGGACACCTGGCTACGGCTGAGCCGGGCCGACGTCGACGACATCGACAACCTGCCCGGATGGTTGACCACCACCGTCGGCCGGGTCTGCCTGGACCGGCTACGCGCCCGGACAAACCGACCGGAGCAGCCCTGGGACACCACCGGCCCGGAGACCGGCACGCCGGACGTGGAGACCGTCGACCCGGAGCGGGAGGCATTACGCACCGAGTCGGTCGGTCGGGCGCTGCTGGTCGTCCTGGACACCCTCGCGCCCACCGAGCGGTTCGTGTTCGTGCTGCACGACATGTTCGCCGTCTCCTTCGAGGAGATCGCCTCCGTGGTCGACCGCAGCCCGGCCGCCGTACGGCAGATCGCCAGCCGCGCCCGCCGCCGGGTGCAGCACAGCGGCGCGACCCCGGAGACCAACCCGGCCCGCCAGCGGCGGGTGGTCGAGGCGTTCCTGGCCGCTGCCCGGGAGGGCCGGTTCGACGACCTGGTGAGCCTGCTCGATCCGCACGTCGTGATGCGGGCCGACCCGGTGGCGGTCAGCATGGGCGGTACCGCCGAGGCGCGCGGCTCCGCCGCCATCGCCGGCTTCTTCAACGGCCGGACGCAGGCCGCGCTACCGGCCTACGTCGACGGAGCGCCCGGCGCGGTGGTGGTCGTCGGCGGACGTACCCGGATCGCGCTCAGCTTCACCGTCACCGACCGGATCCTCGCCATCGAGACGGTGGCCGACCCGGAGCAGTTGGCGGCGCTCGACATCGTCATCGGTGAGGTGCCGCCCGCTGATCAGAGGTAGACCGCGCCGGGCCGGGTGCTGGCGACACGGTCGGTGGCCCAGCCGCCGCGCGGGTTGATGTCCATCCGGACCTCGACGCTCCAGCCGTCACCCCGGTGCCGACGCACCAAGGAGCGCGGCGTAGTAGGGCAGCGCGTGGGCGAGGTCCTGTGGGAACCTTCAGCAATCCGTCAACACTGTTAAGATACCGGGCGACCGGTTTTAGGATGGGTACATGCCACGGCAGACACGGGCGGAGCAGACACGGGCGGCGATCATCAGGGCCGCCGCCGAGATGTTCGATCGGTACGGATACGGCAACACGGGTCTGAGCGACGTCGTCGCCCACGCCGGCGTCACCAAGGGTGCGCTCTACTTCCACTTCCGGTCCAAACAGGATCTGGCGCAGGCGGTGGTGCAGGAACAACATGCACTGTGGGCGGCGGAGGCGGCGACCGTGGCCGGGCTGGAGACGCCCGCCCTGGAGGCGCTGATCCGGATGTCCTACCGGCTGGCGCGGCAACTGCGGGTGGACCCGGTCGTGCGGGGCGGCATCCGGTTGACGCTGGAGCACACGTTCGAGCGCCCCCTGCCGGATCCCTATCTGGACTGGATCGCCATGACGACCCAGATCCTCCAGCGGGCCGAGGCCGAGGCCGACATCCGGACCAACATGGACCTCGACCGCATCGCGCGGTTCCTGGTCAGCAGCTTCACCGGCCTGCACCTGGTCGCCCAGGTCATCGACTTCCGGCAGCACCTCGCCGACCAGGTGGGGGATCTCTGGAGACTCGTCCTGCCGGGTCTGATCCCGGGCCGGAAGCTCACCTACTACCTGAGCTTCGTGGTGGCGGCAGGCAGGGAGGTCATGCCTGCGGTGCCGGGTCAGGGTCGGCAGGTGACGGTTACCGAGCCGCGGACCGCGACCCGGCCGTCCTGAACGAGGGACAGGCCGACCCGACGCATGAAGCCCGCCGGGTGACCGGCCGCCGCCCGCTCCGGTTCGATCCGGCAGGGCCGGTCAAGCTCCACGAAGAGGGGAAAGCACGCCTCGGCGGCGACCAGTCGCGCCGCCGGCCCGTGTGTCGAGACGGCGAACTGACGCATGGCCTCGAAGAGCACCATCCCGGGCACGTGGTCGACCGGGTGGTCGAAGAAGCCCGGGTGGTCCAACGGCACCCTCAGGGCGCGTGTGCCGGTCTCGTCACGCGGGCCGACCACGATGTCACGTACCGAGTCCCGGCCCACACTCGCCGGCAGGGCCGGTGGCACGTCCCCGGGTGGGCCTCCCTGATCGGGGAAGCTGCTGCGGGACCGGGCGCGGATCCGCTGGTAGACCCGTGGGCTCAGGCAGCTGACCCAGCCGCTGCCGGCGGCGAAGTGCTCACCGTCCCGGCAGAACTGCACATCGACGCGGAGACCGCCCACGGTGTCGGCTCGGCGGACCACCTCGCTGACCCGGACGACGCAGACGCACTCGACCGGCCCGTCCGGGGCGCGCAACGCACCGGGCGCGCACCGCCAGGCCAGACGGCGCATGACGAAGTGGTGCCCGTCGCTGACGCCGTAACCCGCGTGCGCGACGAGGATCCCGGCCTGGCGGATGGTCTCCGCCACGAGCATCGGGTCGAGCCTGCCGTCGCGGCGGCCGTAGAGCAGGTGCCCGATGGGCCACTGGGCTCGGGAACGTCACCACGCTCACGGTGGTGTGCACCCAGGCCCCGGTGCAGGGTGGGACGGCCACGCCGGCTGTCGGCCAGGTCGATGAGGTCGTCGTGGATCAGCGCGAAGGTGTGGAACAGCTCCAGCGCCGCCGCCACGCGCAGTACCGACCGGCTCGTCACCGCCCCGCCGGCCGCGTACCAGCCGCAGTAACACAGCAGTGGCCGCAACCGCTTGCCTCCGGCGAGATACTCGTCGAAGGCCGCCACGGCGGGGAGCAGCTCCGGCCCCGCAGCCGATCGCATCCGGTCGGCGACGAATTCGTGCAGCACCTCGTCCACGGCACGCCGGACGGCCACCAGATCGATCGCCGACGAGGGGCCGGATTCGACCGACATCACTTTATCTGCCATTTCTCTCCTCGGTCCACTTCGACCACTGGCACAGACACCGACAGGGGTTCGTCCGCCTGCGGGGAGCCGGGAAATCCGGGATCAGAACACCGCCGCCCGACGCGACGGCTTCGCAGAACGAACTGAAAGTACCGTGGAGCAAACGGGATCAGCAACGCCACTGACATCAACAGACATGTCACGAATGTGGATGCCGGACGGCGACTAGCGGAGCATTGCAAATGCCGCACCCATGGTCCAGGGTCACTAAGGGGAAGTCGCAGGCAGAATTCACCCAGAGGAGTCGTGGTCGGCGTGTCATCAATTATCGACGCATTGCTACCGGCAGTTGTCGCCGTCCTGATGTTCGGTCTCGGCCTGTCGCTGACAGCCACCGACTTCCGCCGGGTCCTGCGGTCCCGTCGGGCCGTGGGCATCGGCCTGGCGTGCCAGATCGTCCTGCTACCTGCGGTCTGCCTCCTGCTGGTCTCCGCCCTCAATCTGCCGGGTGAACTGGCGGTGGGCATGATGCTGCTCGCGGCCTCCCCCGGTGGCACCACCGCCAGCCTGTTCAGTCATCTCGCCCGCGGGGACGTCGCCCTGAACATCTCCCTCACCGCGGTGAACTCCCTGCTGTCGGTGGTGACCCTGCCGATCGTGGTCAACCTCGCCATCCGGCACTTCCTGCCCGGCCGCGCGGCAACCGTCGAGCTGGGCTTCACCGAGGTGGCCCAGCTCATGACGATCATTCTGGTGCCGGTGCTGGTCGGTATGGCGGTACGCGCCCGTCAGGCCGGCCTGGCCGTACGCCTGGACCGGCCGATCAAGGTGCTCTCCGTGCTGTTCCTGACCGTGGTCGCGGTGCTGACGGTGTACCTCGAACGGTCCCGCATCCTCGACTACCTGGGTGCCGCCGGCCTGGCCGCGACGCTGTTCTGCGTAACCAGCCTGACCGTCGGTTACCTCGTCCCGCGCCTGCTCGGCGTGGCCGGGTCGCAGGCCGTCGCGGTGGGTATGGACGTGGGCATCCACAACAGCGGCCTGGCGGTCGCGGTGGCGCTGAGCCCCGGCATGCTGGCGAGCGCGGAGATGGCCGTGCCGGCCGTCGTCTACGCAATCGTCACCATTCCCTGCGCGGCCGTAGCGGTCACCCTGGTGACCCGCGGCCGGCAGCCCGCCGTGGCGTCCACCCGGGCCTGACCGCCACGGGTGCCGCCCCGGTACGGGGCGGCACCCGTGACCACGGGACCTACTCAGTCGAAGACCACGATCTGCCGCAGGACATCCCCACGCTGCAACGCGGCGACCGCGTCGTTCAGGTCGTCGAACCTGATCCGCGCGCTGATCAGGCTGTCCAGGTCGAGCGCCCCCGACCGGTACAGTTCCAGCAGCCTGGGCAGGTCCCGGTTGAGGTCACATCCGCCGTACACCGAGGGCCGGATGTTCCGGCTGGCGAAGAGGAGTTCGTAGGCGCTGATCCCGACCAGGTCGTCCGGGGCACCGGCGCCCACCACGATGACGTCGCCGCCACGTCGGGTCATCTCCCACGCCTGCCGGATCGCGTCCGCCCGGCCGACCGCCTCGAAGACGTAGTCGAAGCCACGCCCCCCGGTCACCTCGTCGCGGACCGCCGGCAGATCGGCCGGCGCCGTCACCGAGGTGGCGCCCAACTGCCGGGCGACGGCGTGCTTGGCCGGCAGCGGATCGACGCCGACGATCGTCGTGGCACCGGCGATCCGCGCCCCCTGCACGACCGACAACCCCACGCCGCCGAGCCCGATCACGGCCACCGAGGAGCCCGGACGGACCTGCGCGGTGTTCAGGACGGCGCCGACACCGGTGGAGATGCCGCAGCTGAACAGGGCCGCGTGCACGAACGGCAGGTCGTCCGGGATCGGGATCGCGGCCTGCCACGGCACCACCAGCCGCTCGGCCCAGGTACCGGTGCCGGCCATCCCGAAAGCCGGCTGACCGGCGACCCGGAACCGGGGCTTACCGAACAGGTCGGCCATGAACGACATACACAGGTGCGCCTCGTTGTTGCGGCACTCGGGACACCGCCCGCAGGACGGGATCCAGTTGATCACGACGTGCTCGCCGGGGCGTACCGTGTGGACCCGGTCACCGACCGCCAGCACCTCCCCCGCCCCCTCGTGGCCGACGACCAGGGCGTCGTCGCTGGTCGGTAGGCGGCCATCGATGACTGACAGGTCCGAATGGCACACCCCGGTGGCCCTGACCCGGATCAGCACCTCGTCCGGCCCGGGGCCGACGGTATCGACATCGTCGCGCAGGTCCAGCTTCCCGTCGGCCTTGGCGTTCAGCACCGCCGCCCGCATGGGATCCTCCTTCTTCATGGCCGGCCCGGTACGGCCAGCGGGGCAGGGCAGGGCTCACCGCGACACGATGCGGCACCGGACGGGGCCGACGGAGCGCAGGGCGAGCTTCTGGGTGAGCTTCAGATCGGTGTCGATCGGCTGGAACTCGAAGTGCCGCAGCATCACCGCGATGGCCAGGACCGCCTCCAGCATCGAGAAGTGCTGGCCGATGCAGGCACGCGGGCCGCCACCGAACGGGAACCACGCGTAGCGGGGACGGGCCGCCTCCCGTTCCGGCGTGAACCGCTCCGGGTCGAACCGCTCCGGGTCCGGCCAGTACCGGGGATGACGTTGGGTCACCCACGGACTGAGCAGCACGATCTTCCCGGCCGGGATGACGTGGCCGTCGATGACGGTGTCGGCCGTGGCCCGGCGGCTGATCCCCGGTGAGGGCGGGTAGAGCCGCATCGCCTCCTTCATCGCCATGTGGATGTACGACAGCTGGTCGAAGTCGGCCGCCCCGGGGATCCGGTCGCCGAGTACCCGGTCGGCCTCCTCCCGGGCGCGCGCCTGTTCCTGCGGATGGTTGGCGAGCAGGTAGAGGGCGAACATCATCGACGTCGCGGTGGTCTCGTGCCCGGCGAGGAAGAAGACGAGGACCTGGTCGCGGATCTCGTCCGGGGTCAACCGGTCGTCCTCCCCGTCGCCCGCCCGCAGCAGCAGGTTGAGCAGGTCACCCTGTTCGGACCCGGCACGGCCGCGCTCGGCGATGATCCGGTCGCACACGTCGTAGAGTTCCTGCCGCGCGGCGGCGGCCCGCCGGTTCGCCGGGGTGGGCAGCCACCGGGGCAGCGGTACCGGCGAGAAACCCCGACGCAACATGTACTCACCGAGCAGCGGGAAGTTGCGGCCGACCACCTCGGCGGCCTCCTCGCTGGCCGCGCCGAACAGGACGCGGGTCACCACCCGCTGGGTCAGCAGCGTGACCTCGTCCAGCACGTCGATGACCGTGCCGTCCCGACCGCGCCACTCCCCGACCGTGGCGAGGGTCTCCTCGCACATCGCCCGCGCGTAACGGTCCACCTTGCGGCGGGTGAACAGCGGCTGGATGAGCCGGCGCTGGCGTACGTAGTCGCTGTCCTGGCTGGTGAGCAGTCCGTTGCCGAAGGTCTCCCGGATCTCCTCGTAGAACACGTCGTCCTTGCGGAAGCCCACCGACCGGGCGAGCACCTGCTGGGCGCCCTCGGCGGAGAAGACCGCGTAGAAGTCCTGCCGCAGGCCCGGCGTGTCGTGGCAGGTCGCCAACGACGTCGAGGACATCTGGGGTGACCCCGGGGTCACCGGGAAACCGGAGATGAGCGATCTGCGACGGTCGAAGAAGACCCTGCCGGTCATCCTCGCGCTACGCTCCGGGCGGACCAGCGGCGCCCAGCTCGCCGAGGCGCTCCGCGCCGTCCCACGCCACCCGTTGGAGCCGGAGTTGCAGCGGTGGGCCCGACTGGTCGAGACGGCCGGCGGCCGGGCCGGCGCGGACCGGCTCTCCCGCACGTACCTGGAGGACGCGGTCAACCAGCTCCGGGACGCCCGGTTGACGCCACGGGCCCGGGAGGAACTGGTACGCCTGTTCCGTCGGATGGTCCTCCGGGAGGGCTGACGTCAGTCGGGGTGCGCGTCCGCTGACGTGCACGTGGCAGGGGCCTACCGACGCCCACCGCACGGATCCGGTCGTGGGTCACGCCGTCGCGGCACGCCCACGGCCGGACCGGCCGTTCCGTACGCCGGAAGCAGTCCCCGACAGACCGAAGGACCCGGACAGAGCGAAGGGGTGGCGGGGTATGGCCGCAGCACGGCACACACCCCGCCACCCCACGGTGACGTCGGTTCGGGACTACGGGACGGGTACCGCCTCGATCAGGCAGATGCGGGCCGGACCCGCCAGCGGGACCACCCGGGTCTTCCGGAACCCGGCGGCGGACAGCAGCGCCTCGTACTCCGCCTCCGTGCGCTCCTTGCCACCGAGCTTGACCAGCATGGCGAGGTCGTTCAGATAGGCGAACGGCGAGGCCAGGGACTCGGTGACCGGCGGCGGCGGAAGGACCGGGTCGATGATGAGCAGCCGACCGTCGGCCGGTACTGCCTCCCGGCAGTTCCGCAGAATGACCATGGACTGTTCATCCGACCAGTCATGGATGATGCTCTTCATGACATAGGCGTCACCGCCGCGCGGAACCTCAACGAAGAAGTCGCCAGAATGGACGTCGCACCGGTCGGCCACCCCTTCGTCGGCGAGCACCTGCGCGGCTTTCTCCACCCCGGTCGGGCTGTCGAAAACGATGCCGCGCGATTCGGGGGAGGATTTCAGGATCGCCGAGATCAGGGTACCGTTACCGCCACCGACGTCGACCACAGGTGACTGGTCAGGTGGTCGCTGCGCCGGTGGGTAGCCAGGGACAGCCGGCGACGAGTTCGGTG